>NZ_JAUORC010000002.1:0-222554 GCF_030547465.1 Shewanella sp. 5_MG-2023 | reverse complement strand
ATTTATTATTGAGTTCGAAGACAGAATTGTGAAGCATATTAACTAAATTGCAGTTACACAGAATCTGTTACACCCTCGATAAGAAAGCTTGAAGCGAATACGGCTCAAATTCAGCTCAGAGTAAACTTGAACTCTACCAAAAAAAAGCGAACCAATCGGTTCGCTTTTTCTCTTTACCAGTAACCAAACTTAAATGAAGCCTGCTACCTCGATAATGGCGTCTCTGGCGATACTAATGCAAGGCGAATTGAAAGCTTTCGCGCGGAGTTGACTGGTGCCAATGAGCACTCACTCCTACATCAAACCCGCCCATATCAAATAGGGTTACTGCCGAAAGTAAGACAAAAAAGCCGCTGCTTTTCGCCGCGGAGTTGACTGGTGTCAATGAGCAGCGAAAAGCTTAAACTGAAGCCGTATTATCGAGGCCAAGTAGCCATTATCTTTACTCGTAATCAGATAAAGGCACGCAAGAACACATTAGATTACGATCCCCATAAACATCATCAATACGGTTAACCGTTGGCCAGAACTTATTCGCTTTAACCGCTGCTGATGGGAATACGGCCACTTCGCGGCTGTATGGACGTGAGTCAAACTCAGGATCCATAATGTCAGCCATGGTATGTGGTGCATTGTGCAGTGGGTTGTTATCGCTTGGCCACTGGCCTGCTTCGACTTTGGCAATCTCGCCACGAATAGCGATCATCGCTTCGATAAAGCGGTCTAGCTCTACTTTTGACTCTGACTCTGTTGGCTCAATCATTAACGTACCTGCTACAGGGAAGCTCATGGTTGGGGCGTGGAAGCCGTAGTCATTTAGACGCTTAGCAATGTCCATCTCAGTGACGCCAGATGCTTCTTTAAGTGGACGTAAATCGATAATGCACTCGTGGGCTACGCGGTCATTACGGCCAGTAAATAATACTGGGTAATGGGCCGACAGCTTCTTCATCACATAGTTAGCGTTAAGTAGCGCCATTTGGGTTGATTGCTTAACCCCTTTTGTGCCTAACAGCTTAATGTACATCCAGCTAATAGGTAGGATGCTAGCACTGCCGTATGGCGCGGCTGATACTGCGCCATTATGGTCGCTTTCGCGGCCTGGTTTGACAACTTTATGGCCTGCAACAAACGGCGCTAAATGCTTTTTAATGCCGATTGGGCCCATTCCTGGTCCGCCGCCGCCATGTGGAATAGCAAAGGTTTTGTGTAGGTTAAGGTGTGATACATCAGCGCCGATAAAGCCTGGTGATGTAAGACCTACTTGTGCGTTCATGTTAGCGCCATCAAGGTAAACTTGACCGCCATGTTGATGAACGATTTCACAGATTTCGCTGATTGATTCTTCATACACACCGTGGGTCGATGGGTAGGTGATCATAATGCACGATAAGTTATCAGCAAGCTCTGCCGCTTTCGCTTTTAAGTCTTCTAAATCAACGTTACCGTCTTTATCACAGGCTGTAACGACTACTTTCATGCCAGCAAGCTGGGCAGAAGCGGGGTTAGTACCGTGGGCAGATTGGGGGATTAAACAGATGTCTCTGTGCCCTTCGCTGCGTGACTCGTGATATTTCTTAATCGCTAACAGGCCAGCGTACTCGCCCTGCGCGCCAGAGTTTGGCTGAATACACACTTCGTCGTAGCCCGTAATGTTAACGAGAAAATCTGACAATTCGTTAATTAACTGAGTGTAACCTTGGGCTTGTTCAAGCGGGCAGAATGGGTGCATGTTGGCAAATTCAGGCCAGCTTACTGGTAGCATTTCAACGGCGGCGTTTAACTTCATGGTGCAAGAACCCAGCGAAATCATTGAGTGATTTAAGGCTAAATCTTTATTCTCAAGACGCTTGATGTAACGCATCATTTCAGTTTCGCTTTGGTAGCTACTAAATGTTGGGTGAGACAATATCTTGTCGTGACGGATGAGATGAGCAGGAATTGATCCCTCGCCTTCGCCAAAAGCAGCGCCGCCAATGATTTCAGCATCGAGTGTTGCTACATCTAGACCGTGGTCAGCACCTAAGATGACATCAAATAACTGAGCGATATCGTCACGGGTGGTGGTTTCGTCAAGGCTGATGCCGACGATACCGTCGTGGTCGATACGTAGGTTCATTTCAGCAGATAATGCACGTGCGTTAACCGCATCAACATCAAGGCCTGATAATGAAAGGGTGTCAAACCAAGTGCTGTTAACTAACTCAACGCCTTTGGCTTTTAGGCCGACGGCTAAGATGTCTGTTAAACGGTTAATACGGCTGGCGATATTTTTAAGGCCAACGGCGCCGTGGAATACCGCGTAAAACGACGCCATATTGGCTAATAAGATTTGCGCAGTACAAATGTTTGAGTTGGCTTTTTCGCGGCGGATATGTTGCTCACGAGTTTGCATCGCCATACGCAGGGCTTTATTACCGCGGGTATCTTTTGATACGCCAATAATACGACCTGGCATTGAACGTTTGTGTGCATCACGTGCAACGAAGAATGCCGCATGTGGTCCGCCGTAGCCCATTGGTACGCCAAAACGCTGAGCGCTACCAAATACGATATCTGCGCCCATTGAACCCGGTGACTTAAGCAGTACCAGTGACATGATGTCAGCAGCAACAGTCACAATCGCTTTCTTTTCAGCAAGCTTAGCGAACAGTTCAGTGTTGTCGGTGATTTCACCAAAACGGTTAGTGTACTGGAATAATGCGCCGAATAGCTCGTAGTTTGCGGCTTCGCTTGCTGGGCCAACGATAACTTCAAAACCAAAGCATTCTGCGCGAGTTTGCACTACGTCTAATGTTTGTGGGAATACGTCGTCTGCCACGAAAAAGATGTTGGCTTTTTTGGCTTTTGATACGCGCTTGGCCATGGCCATTGCTTCAGCGGCGGCGGTTGCTTCATCAAGTAATGATGCTGAGGCGAGATCAAGTCCAGTTAAGTCCATAGACACTTGTTGGAAGTTAAGAATGGCTTCTAAACGGCCTTGGGCGATTTCTGGCTGGTACGGGGTGTACGCTGTATACCAACCCGGATTTTCAAACACGTTTCGTAAAATGACATTGGGTACTTCTGTACCGTAATAGCCCATACCGATATAGCTTTTAAAGACTTTGTTTTTGTCAGCTATGCCGCGGATGTAAGCGGTGCCTTCTGCTTCGCCACATGAATCACCAATGGTCAATTCTTGCGGTAAACGAATTGAACCAGGCACTGTTTGTGCGGTTAAGTCTTCGAGCGATTCTGCGCCAACAAAATTCAACATTTCTTGCTGTTGAGTTTGGCTTGGGCCGATATGACGGCTTAAAAACAATTCGTGTTGCTCTAATTGAGTTAGGGTCTGCTTTGTCATGAGAAATCGTGTTCCAAATCTGCCAGTATTTTGCGGTAGGGCATCAATAGCTGGTCTAGGAAAAAAATGTTGTAATGCAATACTTATACGCGGGACGTAAGGATCGCTAATGCCTTTAAATATTTAAAGGTAAAACAAAAGAAGCTCCCAAGGGAGCTTCTAGTAGCGTCGACGATTATTCTTCGTCAATCACTTCTTGGTAACCGTCAGCGTCTAACAAGTTAGCCACTTCAGCTTCGTCTGAAGGCTGAACGCGGAAGAACCAACCTTCGCCAAATGCTTCGCTGTTTACTAGCTCTGGTGAGTCTTCTAATGCTTCGTTTACGGCAATTACTTCACCTGAAATCGGTGCATAGATGTCTGATGCAGCTTTTACTGATTCAGCTACGGCGCAATCTTCACCGGCTGTCACTGTGTCGCCAACTTCTGGTAATTCAACGAATACCATGTCACCTAATAGCTCTTGTGCATGCTCAGTGATACCGACAGTGTAAGTGCCGTCTTCTTCTTTGCGGATCCACTCATGAGATGATGCATATTTAAGTTCAGCTGGAATGTTGCTCATTGTCGTAATTCCTATATCTATAAATTTAAAGCGTAATCGTTAGTGTTATTTAAGTGCTGGCTAACAACCTCATTAGCAACACTTTTATTATTCAGTGACTTCAATACAAGCATTTATAACACTTTGGTTAGAATGCCTGTTTACCATTTCTGACAAAGCTTGGCGCTATTACTTTAACAGCTACGCGCTTTTTACGCATTTCCACTTCAGCGGTATCGCTAATGCCTTGGGGTACTCTTGCCATGGCAATTGAGTAGCCTAAGGTTGGCGAGAATGTGCCGCTAGTAATTGAGCCTTGGTGCTCTAGGCCGTCTGCATCAGTAAAGAATACTGGCATGCCGTGACGCAGTACGCCTTTTTGTTCCATGACTAGGCCAACTAATTTGTCAGGTCCAGCGGCTTTAATAGCCGTTAATGCTTCGCGGCCAATAAAGTCGCGCTCGCTTGGTTCCCATGCGATAGTCCAGCCCATGTTAGCGGCTAATGGGTTAACGGTTTCATCCATATCTAAACCATAAAGGTTCATGCCTGCTTCTAAACGCAGGGTGTCACGTGCGCCTAGTCCACAAGGCTGTACGCCTGCTTCGAGTAGTGCTTGCCATAAGTTTTCAGCCTCTGCTTCAGGTACGATAATTTCGTAGCCAACTTCACCGGTGTAACCCGTGGTAGCAATAAACAGTGAACCTGCTTGCACGCCAAAGAATGGCTTCATGCCTTCAACGGCGGCGTTTTGCTCAGCGCTGAATACAGTGGCGGCTTTGGCTTTAGCGTTAGGGCCTTGAACGGCAATCATCGCAAGTTCAGGGCGCTCAGTAATCGTCACCTCAAAGCCTGCAGATTGTTTTTCCATCCATGCTAAATCTTTTACCCGAGTTGCTGAGTTAACCACAACGCGGTAATGGGTATCGGTAAGATAATAAGTGATAAGGTCGTCAATTACGCCAGCATTGTCATCTAACATGCCGCTGTATAGCGCCTTGCCAGCAACTTTAAGCTTAGCAATATCATTTGCTAATAATTTGCGTAGAAATGCACAAGCATCGGTACCCGTCACATCAACCACTGTCATGTGTGATACATCGAACATACCTGCGTTTTGACGCACAGCGTTATGTTCTTCGATTTGTGAACCGTAGTTAAGTGGCATGTCCCAACCGTGGAAGTCTACCATCTTGCCATTTGATTCTAAGTGCTTGTTAAAGAGTACAGTTTTATTAGCCATTATTATCTCTTTTTTATGAACCTTCTGAGGGTAAAACTAATGAAGGTATTTTATAAATGCGCCAAAATTATACCCACAGGGTTAATTTTGTATAGTAGGAAATTTTCTAATCTGAGACTTTGTCATTAGTTTAGCTAATGCGACTATAGGCGTTTTAATATCTTTATTTACGCCAACTCGGCCCATCCCCTGATATATAAGGATTTTTAGGCCGAATTAGCTAAAAAATTTAATCTCGACAAAGCTTAGGAAGTTTCACTTTATTGCCTATAGCCTGTTTGATGAACACTGTTTTTAGTCCTGCGACATTATCAACTAGGTTTAAACCCAGATCTCTAAAGGCTTTTTTAACTGGATTGCTACCGGAAAATAGTCTTTTAAACCCTTCCATTGCGCTAATCATTTCAATGGCATCAGCTTTTCGCCAGCGCTCAAGGGCGCGAAGGTTGGCGTAATCACCGAGATCTTTACCCGCTTCATGTAACTCGCTAACGGTTTCGATAATACTGGCCGCATCTAAAAAGCCTAAGTTAACCCCCTGACCTGCTAACGGATGGATTGTATGGGCGGCGTCACCGGCTAAAATCAAACGATGACGGGCAAAATGACGGGCATAACGCATCCGTAATGGGTGCGATTGGCGCGAGCTGACCAGTTCACAAATGCCTAAACGACCATCTGATGCTGCGGTTAAGGCTTTTGAGAACTCATCACTTGATAGCGCTAATAATTCTTCTGCTTGCTGGGGCGATACTGACCACACGATTGAGCATAAATTGTCTTCATACAATGGCAATAAAGCTAATGGGCCATCGGCTAAAAACACTTGGCGGGCGGTAGCATCGTGGGGCTCACTGGTGCGAATAGTGGCGACAATGGCGTGATGACCATAATCCCAAAAGGTTAATGGGATTTGGCATTGGCTACGCACCCAAGAATTGGCGCCGTCAGCGGCAATCACTAGGGCGGCGCTTAAGTTGTCACCGTTATCTAGGGTAAGCCATGATTCACGCTCACCAAAGGCGATGCGTTCTAGTCGCTGACCTTCTAGGTGGGTGATGTTCGAGAGTTCAGCGGCGCGTTTTGCTAAGGCAAAGCTGATGGCTTGGTTTTCGATAATCGCCCCAAGGGATGGCTCGCTAATGCTGGCGGCATCAAAGGCAATTTTACCTAAACCGTCTTTGTCCCACACCGCCATTTTTGAATATGGGGTAGCGCGGGCGCTATCAATGTACTGCCAAGCACCTAAGTTGGTAAGTAGTCGCTCACTGGCTTTGTTAATGGCACTCACTCGAAGGCGTGGCTCACCTGACACAGCCTCTGTTTGGCCCGCATCAATCACCACCACGTTTAAGTTTGCCTCGGCTAAACCGATTGCCGTTGCCAAGCCAACCATACCACCGCCAACTATGGCTACATCATAGGTCTGAGTTTGAAACATGTTAATCCTTAATCTTCAATCGGTTTACTGAGATGCTTTATTACTGCACTTGCAATCTTTAGACGCTTTTCCAGCCCATGGCTTTATGGGCAATCGGCGCTTTAAGCGGCGGACACCATGACAATAATCTTAACCCTAAACTGCGCCCAGCCACTAGCGGCCAATACTGATTTGAGAAGCCACGCACTAAAAACTCAACATTGTTGATGGTGGCCATTCTATCTTGCTGTCTTGATGCAAAATAATGATGAATAAGCGAGTTGTGGCCAAGATCTAAACTTTCAATGCCTGCTTCAATACTTGTTTTAGTGCTGGTTTCAATGCTTGTTTTAACAGCATCGATTAATCCAACCACATCACGTAGACCTAGGTTAAAGCCTTGACCTGCAATGGGATGTAAAGTTTGCGCCGCATTGCCAATAAACACAGTGCGATGATAAATCGGTCTTGGCATGTAAGATAAGGTTAATGGATAACTGACCCGTAAGCCGACATCAGTAAAGCGCCCGGCGCGATTGCCAAAAGCCTGTTGCAACGCGGCTAAAAAGTCGGCTTTGTCACAGTGTTTAAACTGCTGGGCTTGCTCAGCATCTAGCGCCCACACTAATGACAGCCGAGTTTTACCATTTATTGGCGCCATGGGTAATAAGGCTAATGGGCCAGTGTCAGTGAAACGCTCATAGGCCCAACTATTGTGAGGTTTATCAGTTTGGACATTGGCCACCAGCGCCACTTGTTCAAATTCAACTTGAGTCACATCTTGTTTTAACGCTTGGCGCACTTTGGAGTGAGCACCATCTGCAGCCACTAACAACTTGCTGCGAATTTGCTGGCCGTTATCAAGGGTTATCGTGTGACCATCCATATCGGTTTCAAGCTGAGTTAGGCTTGCTGGGCAGTGCAATTTAATATCCGCTTGTTGAAGTTGATCAAACAAGACTTTACCGACTTTCGCTAGCTCAACCACTTGCCCCATTGATGGCAGGCCAAATTGCTCAGCGTTAAGCTCGGTCATGCCAAAGTGACCGCGATCTGAGATATGAATATTTTCAATATCGCTGCCAAGGCTGGCGATACTTGGCCAGATCCCTAACTGAGTTAACTCAAATACTGAGCCATGGGCAATGGCGATTGAACGCGAGTCAAACCCTGGGTGATTATCATCAGTTTTTTGCGCTTCAATTAAGGCGATAGATAAAGGACGGTTTAAAAGACCTGCATGTTTAGCGGATAATTTTTCTGATAATTTTGCTAAACCCAGCGCTAAACTGGCACCAGCCATAGCGCCGCCAACAATAGTGATATCCACCTGTTGTGGTGGCTGTGGTAATTGGGCACTTGCCTGTTTGCTATCTGTCTTCGCGTTTAACTCAGTCATAAAGCCTGTTCTTATTGTTTTTGTTAATTATGATATGAATTGAATATTGTTATGATGGTATTGCTATTGGCCATGTAGCTAGTTCAGCTCTGGTTCGTGTTCTGGCTGAGCTCAAGTATCTGTGATGCCAGAGGACTTTTCACCCCGAGCCAACACGGCCCAAGGCGAAAGCTACATTCTAATTAGTGCAGCGGCGCTAATGGGGATTCTTCATCTAATGGCATTTCAGGGCCAAACTCTGAGTAACATAAAATAGCCGCCATTCTGACAAACTCGTGCAACTCGATAAATGCAGCTTCTGATTCATCATCATCGCTGACATCAAATTCCACTTGAGCAATAGCGCCTAAATCTTGGATAATTTCGCGCACATCAGTTGATGCGCCGTTAAGCTTTGGCTGAATAAGCGCAATAGCGGTTAAGTAGCTTTGTACCCATAGGGCTAAGCACTCTAAGCGCAAGCTGAGTAGCTCTTCTTCTTCTGGTAATAACGGCGTAAAACCAAATTCAGCATCGCTTAAGCGAGTTGCTGTGTCTTGGAATAATTCGTTAATAAGTTGTTGCAGTTCAGTGCTGACTGCTTGACCGTCATTCATCAATTCAAGTAATGGCTTTTGCCAAGCTAATTTTGCTTGATCTACCCCACCACAAATTAAACCAACTAATGCGCCATGCACCTCAACAGGATGCTGACCAATTTCAGCTGAATCTAACGCTTGTTTTAGTTTTTCAATACATAAAGAAGGAGGGGTTGCCATGATATTGTTCCAGTTATATTCGATCAGATGCAATGCTAGCAGAGTTAATAACTGCCACCAAATTGTTCATTGCGATTTGCTAAGTATAATAGCAAATTGACCAAAGCTTCACTAACCCCGCCGCTATAAAGCTAAAGCTGATATTAACTGTCTTGTCTATAACGCAATCAACTAAGCGTTTTGCACCAAAGCGAGTATTCTTAAACGGTAAACTGTTCGATGCCATTAATTTGTAAAAATAGAAATGACGATTGTAACGCCTATTGCAATGACGGCTTGTATTAGCCTTGAGCTAGGCGCTTAACGAGTTATCCTGCCTGACGTGTAGGGAACGTGTAGAGAGTTTAGCCATAATTATGCTTTAAGATTAATTATGCTCAGACAACAAGCAAATAATCGTAAAGGCGGCGAGTTACCTTGCACTTTTAATAGTAGCGCTATATAGTCCGCAAATAGACTAATACCGTTATCAACTGTGGTAAAAGCGTAATGCTAAGGCGTTATCGCGAGGTAAGTCGTTAACCTGCTACAATTTTTATTTTTCGACAAATAAGGATCTTCAGCGAAGCATGAGTAATAGTGCTATTGATATCTCCCTGTTAGGGCGCACCTACTCGATTAATTGTCCTAAGGGACAAGAGGATGCTTTGCGTGCGATTGCCAAGGGTGTCGAGCAGCAGCTTTCTACATTAAAAACACGTACCAACAATTTGAGTCGCGAAGAATTAGCCATTATGGCCGCGTTAAATATTGGTCATGAGTTGTATGAAGAGCAGCAAAAAAATCAGCAGTATATGGCGCAAATGGATGAGCGTATCTCGTTATTACAATCAACGTTAGAAAACTCGTTGCTTGAACGAACCACCAAGAAAGGTTAACAATTTTAGAATTATGTACTGCCGCTAGTAATGGCTAACGGTACCTGGTTCAACCCTGTTTTGCTCCCTGGGATATTCGCTTGTAGGTTATGTCCCTGTGCCGATATTTACAAACCCAGGGTGAATGCTTTCATTGACATTGCGTATGCTCGGCTCGTATCGAGAAACCTTAGGATATGAACATTTTCCCGCCTTGAACCTACGGTTCAAGGGCTGCACCGACGGTCGGTATTCTGGGGAGCAATTTAATTTAAAACAAACCACCTCAATGGTGGTTTTTTTATGGCCAAAATTAGCGCTTAGCTACTCACCCGCCAAGCCCTTAATCATCCAAGCAATTAACCATCCAAGCCCTTAATCGTCCAAGCCCTTAACCATCCAAGCCCTTAATCGTCCAAGCCCTTAACCATCCAAGCCCTTAACCATCCAAGCCCTTAACCATCCAAGACCTTAATCGTCCAAGCCCTTAACCATCCAAGACCTTAGCCATCCAAGCCCTTAATCGTCCAAGCCCTTAACCATCCAAGCCCTTAATCGTCCAAGCCCTTAACCATCCAAGACCTTAACCATCCAAGACCTTAACCATCCAAGACCTTAGCCATCCAAGACCTTAATCGTCCAAGCCCTTAACCATCCAAGCCCTTAATCGTCCAAGCCCTTAACCATCCAAGCCCTTAATCGTCCAAGACCTTAACCATCCAAGCCCTTCTCAATCACAAGCTCGATATTTTGGCAAAGTCACTCATTGTTAAACAACATCTTCACGGTGTTTTTTATGGCTAAAACTTATAATGGGTTGTCAATCATTCGCCAAACAGGCCCTAACGGTCCTACAAAAAATGTATCAAAACCAACTAAAGCCTCAGTAAAGTGAATCAAAAACTTCTTTGGGGCTGACACACTTGTTAAAGTTATGGTTATTATTGTCTTAACCTTTAGATTACGGTATAAAATAGCAAAATTAGCCAATTTATATAATGAGTTATGCCAAGCCGCCAGTTAAGTACCCTACTACTTTATTCTATTCTTTTTAGCTCATTTTTCATTCTTTCAGCTTGTAAATCGACTCCAGAGCCAGTGAAAACTGTGCATGTCACCCCTAAAAAACTGAGCCACTTGCCCTATGATGCTGCAACTCACGGCAAAGATATTGTCGATACTCAATTGGCCTTAGGCGATCGTAATTTATATCTTGCCAGTAACGGCAATATTAAGATGCTATCAAAAGCGCAATGCCAAATTGATATTTCAGCCCATCGTGGTGATTTTCGCCAGCCTGAAAGCAGTTACAATGCAATTTCTGCCGCACTTAACGATAACTTCAACAGTGTTGAAATTGATGTCATGTTGCTGGGCGATGGCACTTGGGTAAATCACCATGACAGCCAAACTGGCCGCGCCACTGTGCATTACACCGGTGAGCGTTTCAAACTGGAGCGCATGAACCTTAAAGAGTTTAAACGGCTAAAACTGCGGGACAAGCATAATAACAATCTACTCAATGAGCGGCCGATCACCGCTAAAGAGTCCTTTAAAATATTCGCCGCCCAGCGACTGCCAAATCAAAAATTAAATGTAGAAATAAAGTCAAAAGCCAATGGCCAAAAATTGCTTGAGCTAGATAATATGCTCAGAAAGTACGTCGGCCACGAAGGCTATTACTTCTCATCGTCTGAGCAAGATACCTTAGTGAAATTGCGAGGCATAAACCCTATTGTTTACTTGGGCTTTGTCCAAGGTGGTCACCCTACCAGCATTGATATCTTGCGCAGCGACTTACGCAAAGGCGCAAGTAACGATGCTTACTATCTAGAAAATCACACTAATATTGAGCGCGCTAGCAATTATGGTACCAAACGATATCGCTCCCGTTATCAAGATCACACCAGCACTGATGCACTCAAAAAGCTAAGAGCAAAACTGGGTTACAACTCAGGGATCCACCTTGATATTCGCAGCTACATGCAAAACTCTGGGGTAAAACAACGCGCTCAGCGACTAGGAATGAAAGTGTATAGCTATTCACTTAATGGCACGGATTATCATCAGTCACAGTTGCTCAAACTGAGTAAAAATAATCTGCCTGATGGTGTCATTGTCGATGCCACGCCTTACAAGATCTGTCAGCAGTTGTTTAATGCCGCCGTGCCAGCGCAGCGCTATCAAGCAGTGACAGATTTAGGTCAATACATTGTCTCACTGCCAGTAGATGCTGACTTTGATCGCTTTAAAGAAATGCTCGGCTACCAGCATGAAGGTTACTATTTATCATTAACCTCCGGCCTTAAATCCATCTATAGCGCGAAAGCTAAAGTGGTGCCAGCCAGCACGCCTACGCCGTTATTGGAGCATGGTTTTCCCACTATCACCGATGAAAAAATTGATACCCATACAGGTGACAGCATCATCTTAACCTTGCCAAGCAGCAATGCTAAATAACTGAAACGAGAACTAGAACTAGAACTAGAACTAGACCGATAACAACAATGATTAATAACAATGACCAATAACAATCATAGCCCCTTTGCTACCGATCTACTCAATAGCGCCCCGACACAACAAAAAATGCAAGCGGCTGAGCAAGCGTTAAATAAGGTTAAATCAAAGCAGCATTCAGCGCAGGCTAAAGCCAAGCATCAGCAGCAACGTGAAGCGCAAATAACCCAAATGGGCAAACCCTTTTGGTGGATGCTACTGATGTTCATTTGCTCAGTGGTGTATTTATTTCCTGAAGCCGTTTTTAATGCCGCCTTAACCGATGTCGCCGGTGGCCGTAATGCCAGCGAAGATGAATTGCACGCCATTGAGTTATTTGGTCGCACCATCAGTGGTATAGGGGTGACGCTGCTGCTAGCAGACTTATTACTAAAGGGCCGCCGCGTTGCCAAAGTGTCGCGGGCATTGGGGTATTTTGCACTGATTGCACTGATAGTGTGGCCAACAGTTTTCTTTGGTCAAAAGTGGTTAGTGGATCATTTTATTATTGATACATCAAGCCCACAGGAGCGCCAACAAGCTTACTTATCACAGGTTCTACGCAGCGCGCTTATTGAAAAGTCTATTCAATTTGAAGGGATCCATTACGATCCCGATAGTGAACATAACGCCACCGAAAAAACCTTTCTGTCTGTATTTGGTGGCCTTGTGTATGCCGATGATAAGCTGGTCGATGATTTAGAGCAGCAAAAACGGGCCATCATGGAAAAATTTGTCCGTGACCGCGCCATGTCGAATTTCGATCTGCACTATAGTGACTACGATAGTTTTCGCCTGCGCCTACAAGATAGCTATAAAGAGTACGCTCAAGGTTCTAATGATTACAACCAAGCACTGGCCAGCTCGCCAGAGCGTTCCAATGAATATTGGCTAGACACCCAAAACCAAGTTAAACAAGGTTGGGAAAAATACCAAAAAGGGACTGATGCTTACGAAGCCCGCGTGGAGTCCCGTGCCCAACAAATAGCCCCAAAGGTGTATGACTATTTTGAGCGTCGTAATAAATGCGCCGACATGAAAAAAGGCAGCAGTCGCGATCGCTGTTTCGAGCGTTTACAAACCGGTTATGACCAAGAAATCGCCAAATACGGTATTGGCTATATTCCCCCTGATGATTGGCTAAAGCGAGAAGAGATTTCGACCTCGGAAAATGTCGGTAATTCAATTATTAGCGGGGTAATGACCTTAGGCCTATTTACCGCAATGCAAGCCGTTGATGCTGCTATGGGCGGCGATGCCGGTTTTAAAGATCATAGAATGATATTCACTAACGATGTAAATCATTACAAAAGCGTGCTGATGGTAAAAATGGAGCCAGATTTTGTCAAAGAATCTGGCGGTTATCCATTAGGGATATCAAGCATACATGAGTTCAGGCACCATGAAATAACCAGTGCTAAAGTCAACGCCAGATTAAAACAAAAAGGCCTAATGTTACCAAGCACTTGGGTTATGGCTGACAGAGTGAGTTTTGATAATGCTGTCAGTAAAAAAGTGCGCCAACAAGCGGATGCCAAATGGCGTGCAGCCATGAAGAAGCAAGGCAATGATATGCCGCCTAATTTAAGCTGGCAGCAGTTTCAGCAACAGGGCGATATTCAGCGCCGCATAGCAGCTAAAATGGCAGAGCTGTATGTGAACCCAACCCTTGCTGATTGGAATAATCGTGAGTTTAAGCAGCGCATCATTGAGCCTAATATTCAGCGCAAAACCACCGAGTATCTTAATGTACTTGAAGCTCAGCAAGCTGAGTTTGCTGACGGCGGCGCATTTGAATCAAGCGGTAAGTCAGCCCTAAGAGCAACGATTATTCCGCCTATTTCCATGTCAATTAGCTTGGCGTTGGTGTTGCTAACCGTGTTAAAGCTACCCATGAAAGCATTTGAGTTAGTACAAGCAAAGCGCACCTCAAACGCCGAGGCCCGCCCAACAAAGCCCTATGTAAAACCGGCTATTTCAGCGGGGATATTAGTGGCTATTTTTGTGGTGCCACTGTCGCTAGGCGGTAATCATTACACCGCTAATGGCTCAGCGCTGCACTACTTTTTTGAGCAAATGAAAAAAAATGACTCTGCCAGCATTTCTTATGCGCTTAAGTGGCTATTGGTCACTCAGCCTATGGTGCAACCAATTGGCACAGCCATTGATCAAAGCCTGTTTATCACCCAGGGATTTGATGCCATCAGTGAGCCAATTCACCGCTTTGATCAAGCGATTATGTCGCCATTAACTGTCACAAAAAAAACATCGCAGTCAGCGCAAGCACATGCGCCGCTTTTACCTTTAACCATTAAAACCAATGTTAACAATGCCAAGGTGGCAGTGATGAATATAAAGCCCAAATACCAAGCGGGAATGAAACTGCCTGCCGGTGGTTACGACATTAAAGTCAGCGCTCCAGGCCATAACTCGGTGCGGCAGTGGGTCTACCTCAAAAATGATGAGACCACTTTCAACATTAAGCTTTAACAGCATAGTTAAGGTTAACTGATAACATAATTTTTAGTCTTTCACGCATTGATTAACAGGACATATTACGTGAGTAAATTAGAACAATTTCAAGATTTTATCCGCTCAAACGGTAAAGAGCTAACGGGGGTAAATGTCCCTGTGGTATTAAGTGATGAAAGCGCCAAAACCACCAATGTTAAATTTCATTTTGGTTGGACAATTGAAATTGGGGTAACCAAACACGAACACGGTGGCTATTGTCCATCAGGCATACAGTCAGGAAGCTCATCGCAAGCGTGTGATTGTGCCCACAATAAAGCCAAAGAGTATGTCAGTGGTCAAAATGGATTTTTTAATGAGACCTTTAAAAAAATCTTAACCGCTGATGTCGCCAAAAACTTTATCATTAAAGATACCAATCTAGGTTCAGCACCTGATAGTTATGTGGGTGAAGATATTTGCCATATCTGTAATGGCCGCGGCAAATGTTCATGCTCATCGTGTAATGGCAATGGCTCAACATCATGTACATCTTGTAGCGGCAGCGGCCGTCATCATGTGACTAGGCAAGATCACAATAACCGCACCGTTTACACCACAGAGTCGTGTTCATCATGTTATGGCAGCGGGACAAAAACCTGTTACACCTGTAATGGCTCAGGTCAAGTCACCTGTAAAACTTGTGATGGCGGCGGATATTTATATTACAGCTACACCATTGATGGCGATGCAAAACGATCAACTAAATGGTTTATCAACAGCCCCGATTATCACCAGTGGATAACAGATTACGTTACCAATGCGGGCTTTAATATTATTAACAACATCAGTGACGTGAATGAAATTGACGTTACTGAAGCCCTAAATGGCTGTACGTTCATCTATGGTTTTACTGCCAACCTACCGACCCTACAATATACCGCGACCATAGATAACACCGATACCACCCTGTGCTTTGCAGGTACCAACAATGTGACTCACAATGCCGGTGGCGTATATGACCCAGCAGTGTGGAAAAATGCCAAAAAGTTAGCCGCCGGAGACAAAGACGATGATAAGAAAGCCTTAGCGATTCCGGCCATTAAAAATATTATTGAAGCCCATGAAACCAAAACAAAAATTGCCTTACTGACTGAAAACTGGGTATCAAAAGATATCAAAGAGGCGGTCATCAGCAACTACCAAAGCTTGGTATCTCAACTTAAAAAAGATAACAATCAGGGTTTTGCATGGCAGTTGGTCAAAGGCGTTGTCAATTGGGGACTAATTTTAGCTATGGTAGCTATGTGTTTTGCCATGCTAGCACCTGAAATGATTTATGATGCTGAGTATCGCTCGGGGCTGCTAAGTCATTATCAATTTTTTATTGATCTACTGTTAGCGAGATTCGGCCTTTATGGACTCCCCACTTGGTCAAACTACCCTATCGTCCTTGCATGGTTTTGGGGATTATATGTCGCTATTCCTAAACTGTATTGGAAGCAAATTAGTCAGCCCAAACGGCTAGGGTTAACTGTACTTTCTGGCTATGTAGTATCGTACTTTTTACTGAACCTTGTTGCTATCCTGTTCACCCTTAGCCATTACCCTTTGCTCCCCACCAACATGTTAGTGGGTGGCGGGTTACTGCTGAGTTTATATTTGGTTTTTGCGGGCTTTTTTGGGCCTAAAAAGTGGTACTTCAAAATACTGGCAGGTTTGGCTGCTGTAGCTGGCGTCGCAGCGCTCCAATTCGGCTTAGAAACCGTAAGCTCTCGAGTGCAATTTATACCAGAGCACTATTCGAATTACTCGCGATACTTAGGCGCTGCACTGGATCCGGCTATTCAATATATGCCGTTTATTTATATTGAGATAGCAGTATTAGCGGTTGCAACAGGGATTATCACCACCCGCAGACGATTCTGGATAAAGGCCAAAACCGCAGTATCTGAATACGACTGCGCCGTATTGCTTAAATCTTTAAAGCTGGACAAATAACTATCCATAAAGCGACTGGCTGGGGGATATTTTAGCCAGTCGCCCTTTTAAAATACCCTCGAACGCAGTACTCTAACCTTAATAGACATGGCAAGTATGGAGTACCGCCAATAATGAGTATGACCCGCTTAATGACCAATGCCATTTCGGTCGAACCTTCACCAGCTCGCACTCCAACTATCAATATTACTTATTTCTCTTCTATCAATAAGTCTGCAAATACCATAACGCAAAGCAATAAACACCATATTGGTGCGCATCAAACCCTGAGTATTGTGGCAGATGATAATCAACATCTTGATATTGATAACCTGAGCCATCAAGACCAAGGTTTTGAATTGAGCGATCAAGAACGTTACGCCTTATTTGATAGCCAAGGCATGAACCGTGACTTTATTCGCCGGCATATTCGTCAAGAACGTAAAAGTTATACCCAAGCAGAACAGCACCAGCTTTCGTTAATTGCCTGCCGCCATATGCTGGCAGAAATACAGCAAAAAAATGCCCAAACAGTGGCTCTGTACATCAGCCATGACGGAGAACTGGCAACACAAAAATTAATAGAAGCCCTTTGGCACATCGGGGTAAAAACCTACTTACCTCGCATTCACCCATTTAGCAAAGGTAACTTGTTGTTTTTGCATTACCATGCCGAATCAAAAATGGTATTCAATCAATATGGTATCGCTGAGCCTGCGTTGTCGGTGCAAGATATTATCCCAGTAAACAAACTGGATATGATTGTCACTCCACTGGTTGCGTTTGATGACAAGGGCAATCGCATGGGCATGGGCGGTGGCTATTACGATCGCACTTTGTGCCAAGTGATTGATGGGAAACCATTAGCAGTGGGCTTTGCCCACGACTGCCAGCAAGTGAGCCAACTCCCAGTAGAATATTGGGATGTGCCGCTACCAATAATTATCACCCCTACAAGGCGCATATCCTATATATAAACCATTAATATGTCAGCAATTAACATGCAAAAAAAGCCCATCACGACAATATCATGATGGGCTTAATATTAGGCTGAGAACTCATTAAAACACTGGCGTTAACTCACCGCTTTATCTAACGCTTGGCTGATATCGGCAATAATGTCATCGATGTGCTCAATGCCCACCGAAATACGTACTAAATCTTCTGATACCCCAGCTTTAGCTAATTCTACGCTGTCTAACTGACGATGTGTGGTACTAGCAGGGTGACAAGCCAGTGACTTTGCATCGCCAATATTCACTAATCGCAGCACCATTTGCAGCGCATCAATAAATTTACCACCAGCCACTTTACCCGCCTGTGCATCGGCTGCTTTTATACCAAAACTGATAATGCCTGAGGCTTTACCGCCGGTGATTTTTTTACATGTCGCGTTAAATGGGCTATCAGCTAACGCAGCGTAGTTTACCCAGCTTACATTAGGGTGTTGCTGTAAATACTCGGCTAACGCTAGGGCATTACTGCAATGGCGTTCCATGCGCAGACTTAAAGTTTCAAGCCCTTGGAGTAATAAGAACGCACTTTGGGGTGATAAAGCTGCGCCGGTGTTTCTTAGGGGCACGACCCGGCAGCGGCCAATATAGGCAGCGGGGCCAAAGGCTTCGGTGTACACCACGCCGTGATAAGACGGATCGGGTTGATTTAAAATCGCAAAGCGGTCTTTATTGGCGACCCAATCAAATTTACCTGAATCAATGATCACCCCGCCAATAGTGGTGCCATGGCCGCCAATGTATTTGGTCAGTGAGTGGATCACAATATCTGCGCCATGATCAAAAGCTCGGCATAACACTGGCGTTGCCACAGTATTATCGACAATTAACGGCACCCCATGCTTATGGGCAATGTCGGCCAAGCGTTGTAAATCGACCACGTTACCCGCTGGATTGCCGATGGACTCACAAAACAACGCTTTGGTTTTATCATCAATTAGCGCATCTAAGCCGTCAAAGTCATCATAGGCCGCCATGCGTACATCAACCCCTTGGCGCGGCAATGTATGGGCGAATAAGTTATAAGTACCGCCATATAACTGGCTAGTGCTAACAATATTGTCGCCTACTTGGGTGAGCGCCTGTATCGCATAGGTGATGGCCGCCATACCTGATGCCACCGCTAAGGCACCAATGCCGCCTTCGATGGCGGCTAAGCGCTGCTCAAGCACGTTAGTGGTTGGGTTCATGATGCGGGTATAGATGTTACCAGCCACTTTTAAATCGAATAGATCTGCGCCATGCTGGGTATCATCAAAGGTGTAAGACGTGGTTTGGTAAATCGGCACTGCTGCGGCCTTGGTGGTCGCTTCCGACTCGTAGCCATAATGTAATGCCAGTGATTCCAGTTTCATGTTTTCTGCCGTCATAATGCCTTCCTTTACCTTAAGATATTCAAATTGGGCCATCTACCAAAAAGTTGTTTGCCGGATAAACTTTCGAATTAATAGCCGGATAAAAAACAACCAAAAACCAGTGGTACTCCACACTAACAATAAGACGTCTAGATGTCTATTTAAAATATTCAGCCATTAAAAAGGGAGCCGTAGCTCCCCTATATAAACTCAATAGCAAACACAGTTAGGCTAAGTGACGGCCACCATCCACCGCAAAACTGCGACCAGTGACGTATTGACTGCTTGTCAGGTAATCAACTAATTCAATGATCTCAGGGTTACCCGCCTCTTTAGGCAGTATGGCTTTGGCTAGCGCTTTTGCTTTGTAGGCCTCATCGTCGCCTTCATTAAACAAAATCATCGCAGGGGCAATGGAATTGACTTTCACCATAGGCGCAAGTTTACTCGCAAATGACAGGGTTAAATTGTGCATTGCCGCTTTACTGGCCGCATAGGCAATATGCTTTTTACTGCCTTTTTCTGCCACGTAATCGGTAATATGAATAATATTAGCACTGCCAATATTGCCACTTGCTGAAGCGATTAATTTGTCGGCCAGAGCCAAGTTTATTTGATAAGGCGCACTGACGTGAATATTCATCATTCGGTTCATGATATCGGCTGAGGTCATGCCCGGCTTGGTTTTATCGTTATGCCAGTCAGATGCATTATGAATGATGCAATGAAGCTCGTCATGGGTGTCATTAATGCGCGCTAACATATCTTCTATTTCAGCAGGAATGCACAAATCACATTGATAAAGGTCGGCACCTAATTCAGCTAATTCATCAATAGAGGGGTAATGGGTTCTAAAGGTGCCGATGACCTTCATGCCTTTAGCGAGAAAGTCCTTTGCTAAGGCGTAACCAATACGTTTGCCGACGCCAGTAATGAAAATAGTTTGCTTCATTGCAGTTCTCTTATAATGATTTTTATTGAAAATAAGAAGTGTTAGAAAAGGTCATTAATGCAGTCGTTTATCATTGCAATTAATCATAAGCAATTAATAATAGCCTCATTGACTCGAAATTAATGACCTTTAAAGTATGATTCAAGCTAAAGCCGATTAGCTGTTAGCAAAGAATTCAGCTCTTGAGGCAGGGTTAGCTTTAAAGCAGCCGCCTAGTGCGGAGGTTTTGGTATAGGATTGAGTATCCATAATGCCTCGGGATTTAACGCAGTAATGGGTGGCATTGATACTAATGGCAACATCGTCGGTTTCAAGCAAGGTTTGCAGTGCCACCAGCACTTGCTGGGTGAGTCGCTCTTGTACTTGAGGTCGCTGGGCAAAAAATTTCACTATGCGGTTAATTTTAGATAAACCAATAATTTTGCGCCCCGGCACATAAGCAACATTGGCAACACCATCGATGGTAATAAAGTGATGTTCACAGGTACTAACCACGCTAATATCACTGACTTTAACCATTTCATCTACGCCCATTTTATTGTCAATTTGGGTGACTTTAGGGAAGTGGTTGTAATCAAGCCCAGAGAAGATTTCATTAACATACATTTTGGCGATTCGATGAGGGGTTTCACATAAGCTGTCATCGGTTAAATCAAGTCCAAGGGTAGAGATAACTTCTGTCATCAATCCTTGAATGCGAGCCACTTTTTGCTCGTTAGTCATGTCATTTTCAACGACTGGGGTTTCAAGACCTCGCTCAATCAGTACTTGCTGTACTTTACGTGCTTCTTCAGAAATCATGTGTTTTCCTTATGGCAACTCGTGCCAAATTAAAACTCACTTTATTTTCGCTGCTCTAATGATAATGAAACAGAGTCGGCAAAACGTAATGCGTGTGGTTTGTCGATTGTCACCCGCGACATGGTAATGGAAGGATGCTCACTGCAAATTGCCAGCACATCGGCAACTAATTTTTCCAGTAATAAAAATCGACCTTCTTCAACATGTTGGATCACTTTCTTGGTGATTATCTTGTAGTTCAGCGCATCAGCGACATCATCAGTTTGAAAAGACTTATCGGCTGGGTACTGAATTTCAATATTAATAACAACATCTTGCTGCTTTTCTCGTTCATCAGGGTTAAAGCCGATGAAAGTACGTAAACGTAAATTAGTAACTTTAATAATTGCTTGGCTAATTGACATAGAAAGCCTCATTTTGAATACGCGTTTTTGGATACTGTTTTTGTATACCAATGCGCAATACGTGAATACATCTAGTAAAGATCAAATAAAAAAAGAGCCAACGTAAACTCTGCTGACTCTCCTATTTATAGCGATAAACAAACCATTATGCGAGTTTACGTGCTTGATAGCTTAGTTAACTTACCTTAATTAGTCAGCTTAAAGAAAATCAACTACCACAGGATTAACTTCAAGCTAGTTGGCTTACTAAAACTCTTTATAATTTCTATAACTTACCTTGAAGAAAATAAGGTAAAACACCGGCACTATGATTAATGTCAATATGGTTGCAACCCCAAGACCAAACATCACTACCGCCGCTAATGACTCAAAGAAGGCATCGGTCAATAGCGGTAGCACCCCTAAAATGGTGGTGATAGCAGCCATACAAACGGGTCTAACACGGCTAACGGTTGAGTTAAATACCGCTTCAAAGGTTTCGACGCCGTCATTAATCTCAGTGTTAATTTGATCCAGCAAGACAATACCGTTTTTAAGTAGCATACCCGATAAACTTAACATTCCCAGCAGCGCCATAAAGCTAAAGGGTTTATCTAAAATCAATAAGCCTGAGGTAATACCAATAATGGCCAGCGGCACACACGCCCAAATCACTAATGGTTTTCTCACTGAGTTAAACAAGAATACCGTGATTAAGAACATGAATAAAAAGCCCAGTGGCAAGGTGGCAAATAATGACTCTTGTGCATCATTGGATGATTCAAACTCACCGCCCCACTGCAGCTCATAACCCACAGGTAATTCTAGCGCTTCAATTTGTGGCTTAATTTGGGCAAACAATTGCGCCGGTAAAATATCATACTCAAAATCCGTATCGGCAAATACCGTTAAGGTACGTTTGCGATCCCGGCGTTGAATAATGGGATCTTCAAACTTAACCTCAAACCCATCAACCACTTGCTGCAGCGGTACAAAGGCAGACAGTGCAGGGCTCCAAATACGAACACTTTCAAGTGAGTCGATATCAATACGCTCATCTTCTGGTAAACGGCCAATGATTGGCAATAAGGTCGTCCCTTCGCGGTATACCCCTATTTGTAACCCTGTAAACGAAAACTTAATCGCTTCATCTACTTCACTTTTTACGATACCTAAACGTCTTGCTTGGGTTTCATTAAAGCGAGGCGCAATGTATTTCACCCGTTCACGCCAGTCATGACGCACGTTAACGGTTGCCGGTGTGGCCTGGAATATCTCCATCACTTGCGCTGCAATGCTTCTCAATACATCAGGGTCTGCGCCGCTAATACGCGCTTCAATTTTAGCGTCTGTTGAAGGGCCGATTTCTAAGCGCTTAAACTTAAACTGCGTCTGCGGGTATTTAGCTTCGACTGCCCTTCTAAATTCAGTCATTACCTCACTAAGAGACTCAAAATCTTCGGTGCGAATAGCCATTTGCGCATAAGATGCGTAGTTTTTCTCTGGCGAGTAAGTCAGTAGAAAACGCGGAAAGCCTTTACCTATGCTCGAGCCAACAAACTCAACATTATCAAGCCCCATGGCGATGGACTCCATGCCCTCGACAATGCCCTGAGTTTCACGAATATCTGTGCCTTCTGGCATCCAGGCATCCACTAAGAAAATCGGCGTGGTAGAAGGCGGGAAAAACGATTGCTTAACGTAAGCAAAGCCATAAATCGAAATACAAAATGCCATCACCACGGCGATAACACTCACCCAGCGATGCTTCATACACCAATCGAGTAATACTTTGTAAAACACAAAAAAGGCACCACCGTAGGGATCTTTAAGCTCACCTTCCACTTTTTCAGCATCTTTTCCAAAAAATAACTGCGCAAAAAATGGTGTGATGGTAATGGCAGTAATCCAAGATAAAAACAGTGAAAACAGTAATACCCAGAATAAAGAGCCCGCAAATTCACCGGTAGCATCAGGTGATAAACCGATTGGCGCAAAGGCAGTAATAGCAATCACTGTCGCACCAAGTAATGGCCACATGGTTTGTTTTACAATGCTTTGAGCAGCTTCTAAAGTCGTTTGGCCCCGCTGCCTGCCGATTAATATGCCTTCAACAATAACAATGGCATTATCCACCAGCATCCCTAAGGCAATAATTAACGCCCCTAAGGATATTCGCTGCAGCTCAATCTCTGCTTGCAGCATCAACATGAAGGTGCCTAAACAGGTTAAGAACAAAATTAACCCAATTAAAATACCTGACTTAATGCCCATAAAGACCAGTAGCACGCCGATTACGATCACTACTGCGGCAATTAAGTTCCATACAAAGCTGCCCACTGAAGCATCTACTTCATTAGGCTGGTTATACATGGTTTCAATCATCATGCCCGCTGGGCGGACACTTTCAATACTGGCAAGCTTGGCGTCAATGGCTTTACCCACTTCAACCACATTCACCCCGGTTGAAAATGCGATGCCAATGTTGATCGCATTGTGCTGATTAAAGGTCAGTAGATTGGTGGGAATATTTTGAAAGCCCCGCGATACTGTGGCGACATCTTTTAAGTAAATAAGCTTATCGCCTTGGGTGCCTGGAATAATCAGCCCTTCTAACTCGCTAACAGACTTAAAGCCACCACTGGTACGGATTTTTAAGTTGTCACCGGCAACCTGAATGTTACCAGCATCAGACACCATATTTTGCGAATTAAGCAGGTTGCTCACTAAAGATGGATCGATATTAGAACTGGCAGCTTTGTTGAGCGACATTTCAACGAAAACTTGCTCTTGTTGATTGCCTGCCAATGACACTTTACCCACACCTGGCACTAGCTCTAATTCACGTTTAACGTAATCGACGTAATCTAAAATATCGCGGTAACTGTAGTCGCTACCGCTGACCATTAGCATCACCCCGTAAACATCACCAAAGTCATCATTGACCATCGGGGCCTGAACACCTGGCGGTAAGCTGGACGACATATCATTCACTTTGCGGCGCAGCTCATCCCAAATTTGTGGAAGCTCATCAGGGCCGTAGTTATTTTTCATGGTCACAGTAATTTGTGACATTCCCGATGTGCTTAATGACTTGAGAGTATCGATATAAGGCAATTCTTGAATGGCCTTTTCGATTGGGTAGGTCACTTCTTCCTCAACTTCCGTTGAGGTCGCCCCTGGGTACAGGGTGACAACTACCGCATCTTTAATGGTAAATGGTGGGTCTTCTAATTGGCCAAGGCCGGTAAATGACATTAAGCCGCCGATCAATAAGATCAGGGTAAACATCCAGCTAATGACGGTGTTTTTGACAAAGTAGCCTGCAATATTCATATGACACTTTCCTTTGTGTTAGCTGGAACGATTGTGAGTAATGGGTTTATTAACAATACAATCATCAGCCTACACTCCCCCTACTACTTGTACTTTTTGACCAGCCACTAAACGTGAAGCGCCCGTTTGAATAATCACTTGGCCATCTTTTAGCCCATCGATAACTTCAATTCTGTCGCCGACGATCACACCTAAAGTCACGTGCTGATACTGGATAGATTGATCAGATTTATCAAACAGCCAAACACCACTGTCTTGTATTTCAATGTCACTGCCATCTTGCATAATCACCGCTTCGATAGGCACCAAGAACTGTCGGTTGTAGGTGTAAGTAAGGTGGCTTAAGTCAACTTTCACCTTGGCAGGCATACCTTCAAGCACTTTATATTTAGGGTCTAAATCTACTGCTATCGTGGCTATATAGGTTGAAGTTGCGGGATCTTTTTCGGTGTTAACTTCCAGTAAATGGCCATCAAATGTGGCATTAGGAAAGGCTTCAAAACTGACCTCTAGCAATGCGCCTACGCTTCTGTCCTTAGCCTTCTTTGACACCGCAATCAACATATCAGGAATTTGTACATCCACTTCGATGCGCTCAATCTTTTGAATACTTACCACTGGCACGCCCGGCTGCACGTTTTCAAAAGACTCTAAAAATACATCACTGATCACCCCTGAGAAGGGCGCTCTTAGCTCAGTGTATTGCAGATTAAGCTCTGCTTGCCTTGCCTCGGCTTTTGCTACTAAGTACTGGGCATTCATTTGATCATAATCAGATTGCGCCATTAACTGCTTAGCCACCAACTGTTTACCACGTTCAGATTGTTTAAAATTAACCTCCATACGTGCCCTTCGATCGCTTAAAGCAATCTCAAAGTCAGTTTTTTCTAATATCGCCAGTAAATCTCCCTTTTCGACTTTTTTGCCTTTGCTCGCTGGAATTTGCGCGATACGGCCGCCAACACGAAAAGAAAGGTTAGTTAAGTCTTGCGCTCTAGCAACACCATTAAACTCACGGATCACCGAGTTATCTACAACCGGTAAAGCGTAAGTCGTAACTCTAGTAACATTGGGCTCAATATCGGGGCTTTTGTCACAGCCACTCAGAGTCATAACCGCCAGCAGCAGGCCAACACTTTTAAGCATGCTATAGATAAAATTACTGTTCATATTTATAAGCCTCGCTCTTTAATCCATTGCACCGCAGCTTGGCCATCTTTAAGCTCAGATGCTCCAGCAACGACTAACCAGTCACCATCTTCAAGGCCAGATATTAAGCGATTGCCTTTTAATTTTACGGGTACTTTTTCAAGGGTTAACGCCTTTGGAGACCAGATAAAAACAAAGTCAGTTTCATTTTCAGTAATCACAGCACCAGCAGGAATTTTAGGATGAGCATCAGCGGTTCTGGCAGGCAGTTTGACTTTTACTTGGGCCGACATCCCCGGTAGCACATTAAGTTGCTCAGGCATTGGCAGGGTTAAAATGATGGTGTAACTACCTGTGGTTGAGTCGGCAATGGTATTGAGCTCTTTTAAACTGGCAGCATACCAACGATCGCGACTGTCAAACTTCACCTCAAGGTTTTGCATCTTATCAAAGCTTGAACCGGCTTTTTGAATCGCACCAATAAACTGCTCAGGTAACTGAAAACTAATATCAATGGCTGATTCGATCCGAATTCCCATCACTTCTTCTTGGGCTTGAACATATTCAAAAGCACGCTTGCTGCGTTTAGAAATGATGCCTTTGTAAGGAGCCAATAATTTGGTGTAAGTCACATCTGCTTTGGCTTTGTCTAATGCGGCTTGGGCAATGGTGTAATCGCTTTTGGTTTGATCGTAATCATTACGCGAAACCACCCCTTGCTCAACCAAAGATGCATTACGCTCGAACAGAACTTTAGCTAATTCAAATTGCGCCTGAGCGACAGCCAATTGCTGTATATAAATAGCGCCATCAAGTTGCGCAAGCACTTGGCCGGGCTCCACGGCATCGCCGGGGCGCACAAAAATGTCAGCAATTTCACCAGCAACCCTAAAAGATAAAGCGGCTTTTTCTGAGGCTTTTACTTCACCAGGTAAAAATCGTTCTCGAAAATCACTGCCCACATCAATTTGCAGGACTTTAACGGGCCTGGGGTCAAATGATGCAGCTGTTGTAGTCTGCTCAGCAGCAGTAGAATACGCGAGAAAGGGACTGGTTAAAGCCACCAAGGAGAACACGAGTAAAGAAGAAAGTTTACAGGGCTTCTTCATTTTTTGCTCCGAAACATTTTAGTTAACTAGATAATAACATTCAAAAACTTACAATAATAGCGACTATAAGCCAGCAATAAAGATCTAAACAAGCACATTTGACGTATTATTCATTGTAGTAACTTATTGAGTTAATTTAGAACTTAGTAATTAACCATAGAGGTATCGAGATGGAATTACGGATTTTTTACGACAGTGCCTGCCCCTTATGCAGCAATGAAATGCAACAATTAAAGCAACATGACCGCTTGCACAAAATTGAGCTGGCTGATTTAAACCAAGACGGTTTTGCCGAAAAGTATCCCCATATCGACTTAGAAAAAGCCAACAAAATTTTGCATGCAGAAACCAACCATGGCGAAATATTACTGGGACTGGATGTGACGGCAAAAGCTTGGGCACTTACAGGAAAACATCAATGGGTACAGTTATTGCGCTTACCTTGCATCAAACCATTAGCCGATGTGGCTTATCTTGGTTTTGCAAGACACCGCTACAAATTATCCTACCTGTTAACCGGTAAGCAGCGCTGTGAAGATGGTAGCTGTAGCATCAAATAGTGAGTTAACTGCTTAAAGCCATAGCTACAATCAGCCATCAACCCAAGGAGATTTACTTGAGCCAATCATTCACTGCAAATTCAGGCTCAGTTGCGTTAATCATTGGTGCATCTTCTGGGATTGCAAAGGCCATTATTGCAGCACTGATTAAGCAAGATGCGGCAACTGACATAAAGCACCTCATCAGTATCAGCCAATCTGCAACTGCTGAGACGAAATTGGCTAATGAAAGTACTAACCCCATAACTCAGCAACATATTAGCTGCGATTATTCAGCAGACGCCATTGGCACACTGTGCCAGCAATTGCAGCCGTTTAAAGGTAAAATTACTCGGGTATTTATTTGTAATGGCAGATTGCACAATCAGTATCAAATGACTGGCGCAGCAACAGGGAGCGCCTCAGAAAACACAGTTTCTAAAACTCTCCCCTTTAAAACAATAGCCCCTGAAAAGCGCTTAGAAGATGTTAACCCTGAGGCAATGCAGGCTTTGTTTGAGTCAAACACCATTACCCCTATGCTGTGGCTACAGCATTTAGTCAAACTGGTTGCAGGTAAACAGGGCTGTATTATTAATGTGCTCAGCGCCCGAGTAGGCAGTATTAGTGATAATCGCTTGGGAGGATGGTATAGCTATCGCGCTTCAAAAGCTGCGCTAAACATGCTAATTAAAACCGCGGCGATTGAATATGCTCGGCGTGCCAAAAACGTAAAGCTCATTGCTTTTCATCCCGGCACCACAGACACCCCATTATCCAAACCTTTTCAGGCCAAAGTGCCCGCTGAAAAATTATTTACTGCTGAATTTGTCGCGTCGCAATTACTGAATATCAATAACGCAATTAAGGAAGCTGGAAGCGAAAGTAGTGAAGATGACAACGCTGAAATTGACCGAATTTACTACGATGGACAAGCCAGCTTTATTGATTGGCAAGGAAAACTGATTAGTTGGTAAAGGGCTTAGGTCTTTTTCCCTTGCAGCAACTTTAGCCTGTCAGCAACAAAAATGCGAAGCCAAAGGCTTCGCATTTTTATCGGTAAATCAAGTTATCAATAATTGATAAGCTTAAATTTACTTAACGAACTCAACACCAAGTTTGATGTCGCCGTTTAATGTATCAAGCATTGCATCACGGGCATTAGCTTCAAATGCGCTAACATCGCCGTATGGTAATACTTTTTCTACGCCGTTTTTACCAAGTAATACAGGTTGTGCGAAGAAGTCAGCATGTTCACTGCCGCCATCAACATAAGCACATTCAACCACGTTAGCTTCGCCTTGTAGGCCGCGAACTAATGATAGGCCAAAGCGACATGCCGCTTGACCCATAGACAGAGTCGCACTACCGCCACCCGCTTTAGCTTCAACAACTTCAGTACCCGCATTCTGGATACGTGTTGTTAGCGCTGCAACTTCTTCATCAGTAAAGCTTACGCCTTCAACTTGTGAAAGAAGTGGCAGAATAGTCACACCACTGTGGCCACCAATAACGTTGATGTTTACATCAGCAACGTTTAGCCCTTTAAGGTCAGCGATGAAGGTTTCAGAGCGGATAACATCAAGTGTCGTCACACCGAATAAACGGTTCTTATCGTAAACACCTGCTTTTTTAAGTACTTCAGCCGCAATAGCAACAGTAGTATTTACTGGGTTAGTGATAACGCCAATTAATGCTTTAGGGCAAGTTGCCGCCACTTTTTCAATAAGGTTTCTTACGATACCCGCATTGATATTAAATAGATCTGAGCGATCCATACCAGGCTTACGCGCAACACCTGCAGAGATAAGAACAACATCAGCGCCAACTAGCGCAGGAGTTGGGTCTTCACCAGCAAAACCAGCCACTTTTACATCTGTAGGGATGTGGCTTAAGTCAACTGCAACACCTGGAGTAACAGGAGCGATGTCATATAAAGACAACTCTGAACCTGCAGGAAGTTGAGTTTTTAATAGTAAAGCTAAGGCCTGGCCGATACCGCCAGCAGCACCAAGTACAGCTACTTTCATGATGATCTCCAATTACGTTCTAGTGATTGACTTCAGTCTGGTCTGTGACACAGATCATGTTTTCTTGTGGCGTCACATTACTGGATCACAGCGAGGATTTCAATTATCCCTTAGTAGATCACACTAATTTCCTTATTCTATGATATGTATATAAATAATGACTAATTTAGCCAGTAATAGCGAAAATGAATTTTTATTCACCAATTTAGCTTATTTCTTGACTTGATGCGTTTATCTATTCAGAATGAGCTACTTTTTTGAATAAAATCTATTCTTTTTAAAAATTACTATAAGACGAAAAAAATATGCCAGCGACTAAGAATCAGGATGAACTCGTAAAGACGTTTAAGTCGATATTAAAGGAAGAGCGCTTTGGTAGCCAAAGTGAAATCGTAATCGCACTGCAAGCAGAAGGTTTTGGCAATATTAACCAGTCAAAAGTTTCCCGTATGCTAAGTAAGTTTGGTGCAGTACGTACCCGTAATGCTAAGCAAGAAATGGTATATTGTTTACCCGCTGAGTTAGGTGTACCAACAGCAGGCAGCCCTGTTAAAAACTTGGTATTGGATGTGGATCATAACCAAGCGATGATCGTAGTCAGAACCAGCCCCGGCGCAGCGCAGCTTATTGCCCGATTATTAGACTCGATAGGTAAGCCTGAAGGGATTTTGGGGACTATTGCTGGTGATGACACTATCTTTATTTGTCCTTCAAGTATCAAAACCATTGATGATACCTTAGAAACGGTAAAATCACTGTTTGGCTATAGTGAATAGCCCTCTTAGCAAATAACACCTTCACGATTTATTGAGCCATTAAAAAAGCAGCCTTAGGCTGCTTTTTTGGTTTTAACAGTGCGTAAGTGTTAAATTGAGGCGATTTCAGCATCGGTGAGAAAACGCCATTCGCCTTCTTCTAAATCAGCATCAAGTTCAATTTCACCCACAGCTTCACGATGTAAATTGACCACCCGATTCCCCACAGCAGCAAACATACGCTTCACTTGATGGTACTTACCTTCGCTGATAGTTAATCTGGCATGGTATTCATCAATGATCTCTAGCAGCGCCGGTTTAGTTAAGCCGTCTTCACTTTTTAATTGGATCCCTTCGGCAAAGGTTTCCACCAATGCAGGATCAAGTGATGCAGCAGCTTCGATAAGGTAACGTTTACCGCAATCTTTTTTAGGTGAGGTGATTTTATGTGACCACTGGCCATCGCTGGTGATCAGCACCAAACCTGTGGTGTCCACATCTAAACGCCCAGCAATATGCAGGGTATCGACTTTTTCAATATCCATTAATCCCAACACCGATTGATATTCTTCATCAATGGTTGAGCAAATGGTATCAACAGGCTTGTGCATCATGATGTAGCGCTCGCCCACGATCTTAATTTGACGACCTTCGATACACACTTCAGTATCATCTTTCACTTTAAAGCTCGCGTCTTTAACCACGTCACCATTACAGGTCACTTCACCTGACTTGATAACTCTTTTTGCTAATGAACGAGTCAGCTCGGTGCTCTCGCAGATAAATTTGTCTAAACGCATATATAAAACCAAGTGAAAACTAATTGGTCGCTATTATGAGCTGTTGGCTAGCAAATAGAAAACGATAAATGGCCACTGTAACATTCTGGTAATTTTTAGTTACACAACACAGTCAATAAATGCTCAATTTATCACTAAAAGCCTAGCCTTAGCCCTTGTTAAGTGCCCCTGTTAAGACTTAACATGTTGGTCACATAAAACTGTCTTAAGGCAGTGAACAATAAAAACAGCTCAAAATTAAGGCCGATAAAAAGGCTTCACTCTTCAATGCATAGGGAAACAACATGAAAAAGCTAGTTATCGGTGGGCTTTGCGCCTCACTTATCGCAGGCCTTAGTGCCTGCAATTCAGATAAAGCAGTCACTGAATCCGCAGCACCAGAAGTCGCTAAAACAGAAACCGCAGTTGCCGTTGAAAAAGCCCTTACCTCAGGTATTAGCTTTGACAATATGGACAAGTCAGTTCGCCCACAAGATGATTTTTACCTCTACGTAAATGGCGGCTGGTTAAACACCGCGGAAATCCCTGGTGACCGCACCAATATCGGCGCCTTTTACGACTTGCGCGAAAATGCCCGTGACGACGTTAAAGCCATCATCGAAGATGTCAGTGCAAACCCAGATCTTAAAATGGGTACTGATGAGCAAAAAGTGGCCGATCTTTACCGTTCATTTATGGATGTTGAAACCTTAAATAAATTAGGTATTAGCCCAATCCAAGCTGAATTTGCCCAAATTGCCGCGCTAAAAGATAAAAATGAATTAACCGCCTATTTTGGCGAAAGCCAAGTTAATGGTGGCGGCACACCATTAGCGTTTTATGTCAATGTTGATGCTAAAGATTCAAGCCGTTACGCCACCCATATTTGGCAATATGGTCTTAGCCTTCCTGAAAAAGATTACTACTTCAATGAAGAAGAGCGCTTCGTTAATATTCGTAGCAAATACCTTGAGCATATCGAGAAGATGTTTGACCTTGCCGGCCTTGAAAATGGCAAGCAAGCAGCGCAAACGGTTTTAGCATTAGAAACCGCTATCGCTGAGCAACATTGGGATGTAGTTGAAACCCGCGACAGCACTAAAACTTATAATCTTTATCAAGTTAAAGATTTAGCGACCTTAGCACCAGACATTAACTGGGATGGCTATTTAGCAGCCCTTGGTGGTGATAAGCAGTCTGACATCATCATTAACCAACCAAGCTTTATTGAAGGCATGAACCAAGTAATTAAAGACAATGATCTTAATACTTGGAAAACCTACATGACCTGGATGGCACTCACTCATAATGCGAGTCACTTATCTGAAGCGCTTGATAATGAAAACTTCGAGTTTTTCTCAAAAACACTTAATGGCCAAGAAGAGCAACAACCTCGCTGGAAGCGCGGCGTAAGCACAGTCAGTGGCACCTTGGGTGAAGTTGTCGGTAAAGTGTATGTAAAACGTCACTTTGTACCAGAAGCAAAAACCCGTATGAGCCAATTGGTTGAAAATTTACGTGGCGCTTACGGCACTAGCATCGAATCATTGGATTGGATGAGCGAAGACACTAAAGTTGCAGCTAAAGATAAGCTGGCTAAATTCAATCCTAAAATTGGTTACCCTGATAAGTGGGAAGACTACAGCAAACTCACTATTGCAGCCGATAATTTACACGGCAACATTAAACGTTCTGCGGTTGTTTCTCATAACAAAGATATCGCAAAACTTGGTCAGCCAATTGATAAAGGCGAGTGGCACATGACGCCGCAAACCGTTAATGCTTATTACAATCCAACCATGAACGAGATTGTCTTCCCTGCAGCTATTTTACAGCCACCATTTTTCAACCTTGAAGCTGATGACGCGGTAAACTACGGCGGCATTGGTGCAGTCATTGGCCACGAAATGGGCCACGGGTTTGATGATCAAGGCGCTAAATTTGATGGCGAAGGTAACATGCGTGATTGGTGGACTGAAGCTGATTTAAAAGCCTTTACCGCTAAGGGTAAAGCATTAATAACTCAGTACAATGGTTATCAAGTATTTGATGATTTACACGTTAATGGTGAGCTAACTTTAGGTGAGAACATCGGTGACTTATCTGGTGTAACCATCGCTTATAAAGCCTACAAAATGTCATTGAACGGTGAAGAAGCACCGGTCATTGACGGCTTAACGGGTGATGAGCGCTTCTTTATGGGCTTTAGCCAAATTTGGCGAGTAAAAATGAAAGAAGAAGCATTGCGTAACCGCGTTGCTACTGATCCGCATTCACCAGGTCACTTCCGTGCATTAGGCGCACTGTCTAATATGCCTGAGTTTTACCAGACTTATGGCGTAAAAGAAGGTGACAAGATGTTTATCGCCGCTGATGAGCGAGTAAAAATCTGGTAATCATTAACTTAAAGTCATTAGCTTGAGTAAAAAATCAATAAGGGCATCATTTGATGCCCTTATTATTTGGCGACATAAAGTACAACTGTGCGCCTTAAAAGCATTAGCCCGCAAAATCTACCTATTCCTAATCCATTGCCTCTTGAGCGCAGCGTTAAGACATTGCTTTTAACCACACCATAAACCGACATGGTATTCAGGTGTTATTCAGCTAATTAAAGCTAATCTAGCCCCATCAATTTCACGCAGATATTGAACTAAGGTGAATACTCAATGAGTCGAATTTTTAGAACCTTTATTATCTTTTTATTGTTGCTGACAAGCCGCAATGCCATTGCCGTAACGGTGGACACCAAACCCGTAAAGCCCACTTACGACTTTAGGCAAATTGTGAGTAACGATCTCGACAGCCTATTAGCGTTACAAAATACTCTCGGGGCGGCGCCGCAGCAATTTAGCCATGATTTAGATGCCTTGTTTGAGCGTGCCCCTGAGGCACAATCGGAGCTAAGCAATTTAGTGACTAAAATTAGCCAGCAAAATCAGGCTTACACGATTATTCCTAAAATAAAAAGCTACCAAAGAGCCCAGCAAAAAATCGCCCTTAAATTTGACGGTGATGCCAGCTACCTCACCGATATTGCCAGAGCAACCATTGTTACTAATGATGTTGCCAGCTTGATGAGCGCTTATAAAGCCATTGTCGCACACGCTGAAGTCGTACAAGTTAAGAACCGCTTTGCCACTCCTAAAGCATCTGGTTACCGTGATTTAAACCTGCTGGTTAAACTGCCTCAAAGCCAAATGGTTGCTGAAGTGCAATTACACCTTAATAAGATTGCTGAAATTAAAAGCGGCCCAGAGCACCATGTCTACGAGCAAATTCAACACATCGAATTACAAGCTCAACGCCAACATAGACCCGTCAGTGAGCTTGAATTAATGCAAATTGTGAAACTGCGTCAAACTTCACACAAGCTGTATCACAAAGCGTGGTTAAGCTATAAACGTCAGAGTTTGGCAGAACTGCAAGCGGCATAAACTCTCAAATAAAGCACTAACTCGTTTAACGTTCGCCCCTGTACCCCTTGTTATTTACCTCCCCTTGGCACCTTTTTAAAAGGTGCTTTTTTTTGCCTAAAATAAAATCTGAATTGGTTAAAAGCGCCATTCAGGCTATACTCCCGCCATTATTGCCCGATGACTGGATACACTGATGAATGACATCATTGAAATGCTACAAGACTTGAGTGAAACGGTACCAGTACCACTCGAATTACCGACATTCGAGCAACTGGTAGAAGTGGAAGAACAAATTTTAATTTCACTGCCAAATGATTTAAAAGAATACTTATTATTTGCCAGTGATGTCATTTATGGCTCCATTGAAATGGTCACGGCATCAGATCCGTATTCACACACTTATTTACCTGAAGTGACCAGCTATGCCTGGTCTATCGGCATGCCAAGAGAATATATTGCTATCTGCCAGCAAGGCGATAACTTTTATTGTATCGACCAAGAAGGCAATGTGCGTCACTTCTATAAAGGTCGCATGGTCGACATTATGTGGGAATCATTGTGGGACTGGATCCAAGACATTTGGCTGAAACGAAAATAGCCTAAGTTTGACCAGCTAACATCATCAACGTACACAGTAAACCCATACCGTTACAGTATTAGAAAATTAGGAAACATCATGGCTAAATCAAACAACTTAAACGCAATTGAAATGCAGTGTTTACGGTTATCTTTAGGGTTAACGGTTGAGCAAATTGCTGAGTTAACTAAAACCACTCCTGAAGCGGTGATTGCTTGGGAAGCAGGTGAAACTGAAGCGCCTGTGGTTGCACAAAAGAAATTGCTTGAAATTGAAGACACCATTGAGATGCAAGTGCTTAACACCACTGACGGTATCGAAGCGTTATTTAAAACTGAACCTAAGCGCCGTTTAGCCTTTGTGGTTTACCCAACTCAAGCTATTTACACTCAGTACAATCCTGAGTTTTTAAGCTCACTGCCTTACACTGAGCTTTATAATACTGCGGCGTGGCGCATCAAAAAAGAATGCCAAATCGTACTTGATGTTGAAGTCAGCTTAGTGGCCTTAGAAGTGGAAAGCTACAAATCATTTCGTGCTGACAAGGGCATGAGTGAAAGCCGTGAGAGCCGCGCAAAATGGGCTGCAGCTCAGCTGTAAGCCCTTAAGCGAGCACTTTATGACATTAAAATGGGAAGCCTCTGGCTTCCCTTTTTATTGCTGACTTTTAGTGTCAGTTTTATCGGTGTAGCGATAGTGACATCACACTCACTCAATCAATGCGATCAAGTGTTACTCACTTTGGGCCGCCACTTTGGCCGCTGCTGACTTTTTAAGTGCTGCCGCTAAGCTCGGGCTTTGTTGTAAACGGTCACGATAAGCGGTGAGTTTAGGCGGAATGGTTTGCTCAAACATAGTGGCCCACAATAACGTTTGCGCCAATAAAATATCAGCAATGGTTAACTCGCTGCCACAAAGATAGCCTGATTCTGGTACCCATAATTCAGCAATAGCCGCAGCACGATTAAACTCAAACTTTGCCACTGGCAACATGGCATCTAAACGCTGCTCATCTGGTAAAGCAAAGCGGTGCTTACCCATACTCCATAAAGGCTGCTCTAATTCACAAATAATAAAACTGACCCATTGATGATGTTTTGCTGACGCTGCGCTGCCAGGCATAGGTAAAAATCGGCCATTACCGTACTTTTCAGCCAAATATTGTAAAATAGCGGCTGACTCAGTTAACACCAGCTCACCATCCGTAATCACGGGCATTTTACCACTGGGATTTAAGGCCAAATAGGCTTCAGCGCGGTTATCTCCTTTTGAAAAATTCACAAAGGAAAACTGCCACTCAATGCCTAGCTCTTCTAATAGCCAAGACACGCGTAATGCACGACTTTGAGGCGTGCCATACAAAGTAATCATAATCTGTCCCTGTTTAATAAAGTAAGCTAATAACTGCCATAAAAAAGCGGCTTGCGCCGCTTGGTATTCATGCTGTAAACATTAGCCTAGTTTAATTAAAACTGGTAGCTAACTTTACCGTACCATAAGGCGCCGATGGCTGAATGAGTTGCTTGATCGTAACCCATGAAGTCAGCAGCACTAAATGGTGGTTCTTCATTAAACACGTTATTAGCACCCACAGTCAGTGACCAATGGTCAAAGCCAATATAAGTGACATTTAAATCCAAAGTAAGCATTGAATCAATTTGACCTGTGGCGCCTGCATCAACATTATCAGTGTATTCACCAATGTAGTTTAAGCGTGCGCTGGTTTGCCAGTCGGTATAACCCCAATCCATACCACCAATCCAGCGATATTCGGGATGTTGGTACTCGCCAGCTAACTCACGCGTTGAACCGTCTTCACGTACTTGATCAAAGCTATTGACCCAAGTCAGGTTATAGCTAAAGCCAAACTCACCAGCAGAGACGGTATTCAATACATATTTGACATCAAAATCGACACCGTCTGTAGATTGACTACCTAAGTTGCCAAATTGGTCATAAATTTCAATAATGCGCCCGGGAACATTAGTCGATGAAGGTTCACGCTTAACCACATTGGCATTATCACCTTGGGTATCGACTAAGTATTGGGTATCAGAGGTGATCAAACCATCTTGATCGTAATTCCAGTAATCCACCCCGACACTTAAACCATCAGTGATTTCCCAAACACCGCCCACGTTATATGAGGTCGACTCTTCAGGTTGTAAATTAGGGTTACCAGAAAATATCACCGTACGCTCTTGGGCAGTACAATCTTCTTCTAAGCCCGTTAATGGACAACGTGTGGTATCCACTAAACCAGGTGACTCCTGAGAAGGACCTAAACCTAATTGCACCAGTGATGGCGCTCTAAACGCTTCGCCCCAACTGGCGCGCAATGTGAGGTTATCAAGCGGGGTATAACGCAGTGCTATTTTAGGGTTAGTGGTATCACCAAAGTCGCTGTAATCTTCATAACGCAGCGCTAATTGCGCTTCTAAACGCTCAAAAATCGGTACCGCTAACTCAATAAATAATGAAGTTTGATCGCGTTCACCTGCAGCTTCTGTGGCTTCAGTACCAAAAATTTCACCACGCTTAAACAGCTCATCAGGATTATCTGACAATGACTCTTCACGGTACTCAAAACCGACCGCCATGGCTAAACTGCCCGCAGGCATATCCATTAAGTCGCCACTGATTTTACCGTCGAAAGCATTGGTGGTTGATTTACCACTTCGGGTGGTATTAACACTGATATCGTCAATCACAGTGCCTTGCTGGGTCGTCGCTAACGGGTTAAACGCGCCTGAGTTTATGGCCTCTTGTAAACGTGGCGTCCACACAAAGCCTTGCTCACCAAATTCAAGGTTACGGTTATAAGAATAGGTGTAAGCTAATTCCCATTCCCAGTCAGACAACATACCATTTAAGCCTAACACCACACGGGCGCTATCTGATTCTGATGATTTTTGTCGCGGCCCAGTTTCAGTTAAACGCCGACGCATGGTCAAGTCTTCACCAGGAAACGGATTAATAGCTGCGCCACTGGTAAACAGTGGGTTATCGTTGAGCATGTAAAACTCACCAAAAGATGGGCTGGCAGCGCCTTTAATCACACTTTCATTATGCTGATACATAAGCTCAGCAAATAGACTTAAATCATCATTAAATTCATAGTTTTGAAATACTGATAAGCCCATGCGGCTCGACTCTGGCACTGAGGTCATTTCTGGCGCGTAATCATAGCGGCAGTAACTGCCTTTAACACTATCAGCGGGACAATTTACATCAGGGCTCCAGCCAAACAAGTCTGATTTAGGGGTAATTGAGCCATCCATACCAATGGTTGCAGGAATGTATGAACCAGGGTTACCCGCAGACGATCTAAAGTCGCTACCGCCATTTGCAGTTTGATCTGCTGAACGTGAATAATCACGATCGGCAAATAAGGTTTCACGCTCTTTAAAATAATCAAAAATTACTGTGGTATGAGACTTTCCATTCGCCGCTTCCGTGCCCCACAAAATAGAGCCAGCTTGCTGACCACCGCCATCTTCAACGGTTTCAGCAATCTTGCCGTTAACCTCAAAGCCTTCGAAATCTTTTTTCATAATGATGTTTATCACACCAGCAATCGCATCTGAACCATAGGTTGCAGAAGCGCCGTCTTTAACAATATCAATTCGCTTAACTGCAGAAATCGGAATTGAATTTATATCAACAAAGGCAGTATCAATTGATTTTGCAAACGACGATACCGCAATACGGCGACCGTTTAATAACACCAAGGTGGCATCAGCGCCAAGACCACGAAGTGACACAGCTGCGCCACCATTAGCAGTGTCATCTGAGTTGTTACCTTGGGTAGAAAAAGTACCACTACCCGATACCGGGAGTTTACTGAGCAGTTGTGAAATATCTTGAGCGCCAGAACGGGCAATATCTTCAGCGCTTAACACCGTCATTGGTGAAGCCCCTTCGAGATCGGTCCGTTTAATATGAGTACCAGTAACTTCAATGCGTTCGACTTCGGGTTCGGCAGCAAAAGCGGTCTGCGTTAAAAACGTTGGGGTGAGCATAAGTGATACGGCAGTAGCGCAAGCGCTCCGCCAGAATTGAGGTCGTGACATAATTATCCCTAATTTAAAATATTAACTTGTTTAGACTCAACATCATTTTTAAGTCTGGTTTAGCTGAACTCTTTCGATTGAGTTTCTAATAACGCGCAGTATATTAGTACTTCGCAATACACTAACCTAAGTAATTTCCACAGGATGTCAACGATTGATTTTTAGGCAAATGTAACAAATCGTACCAGTAAGCCATTAATTTGCTATATTCAACTATTGATAAAGTGTGACATAGTCATTATCAATTTAAACAATAAGATAGTGTAATAAGCAGCTATTTTATGTCAGCCCCATGACGTGAAGAATAACGAGACAAATAATGACAACAGCTCAGCCAGCAACAAGCCGCTCTAGCCGATTTGCCACCCTCTTTGCCAGCCTAGGGCCGGGGATTTTAATGGCTGCAGCGGCCATTGGCGCCTCTCATTTGGTGGCATCAACCCGTGCTGGCGCCGAGTTTGGTTGGCAATTAGCTTGGGTTGTTCTCGCAGTCAATATTCTTAAGTACCCTTTCTTTGCTGCGGGTGCTCGCTATACCGCTGCCACCAACGAAAGCTTACTCCATGGCTATTTAAAGCAAGGTCGTGGCTACCTGCTGATGTTTACCTGTTTAAATACCATTGCTGCCATTGCCAGCACTGCCGGTGTGTGTATGTTAACCGCAGCCATGCTAACCCAGTTTGTGCCGCTGCCCATTGATATACTGGCTTTTTTGGTCTTAGTCAGCTCGCTGGCATTATTGATCCTCGGTCATTATCAGTTACTCGATAAACTGACTAAAGTCATCATGCTAGCCCTGACATTAACCACGCTAATCGCTGTGACATTAGCTTTTAATCACTCAGCAGGAACGGTTGCAACTGTGCCCAGTGAATCACCTTGGCAATGGGCTTATGTGGGTTTCTTAGTGGCAATGATGGGCTGGATGCCAGCGCCAATTGAAGTCAGTGCCTGGAACTCTTTATGGCTATTGGAAAAGCAAAAAACACAAACCGTCACCAGTAAGCAAGCCATCTTTGACTTTAACTTAGGCTTTATTGTCACCGCTATTTTAGCGATTGTGTTTCTCGCCCTAGGGGCACTGGTTATGCATGGTAGTGGTGAGCAATTTGCCAGCTCTGGGGCTAAATTTGCCAGCCAGCTGATCGATTTATACAGCGATGTTATGGGCCAAGAAAGTCGTTATTTGATTGCCCTTGTCGCTTTTTTATGTATTTTCAGTACCACAGTAACCGTGATTGATGGTTACAGTAGAACCTTAGATATTGGCTGGCAGCTTTTAACCCATAAACCAGACTGCTCGGCACGATTAACCCGAGTTATGTTGCTGGTTTCCGCCTTCGCAATGGCTTTAATTTGGTTCTTTAAAGGCGCCCTATTACCACTGCTTGAGTTTGTTATGACCCTAGCATTTATGACCACGGTTATTTTTGCTTGGCTTAATTATCGCTTGATGACCAGTAATTCATTACCTGAAGAACATCGATATGGTTTGAAAATGAAAATATTATCTTGGTTTGGTTTAACCTATTTAGTCGGTTTCTCAGCTGTATTTATTTACTGGAAATTAATTCTATAATCGCTTTTTAAAAGCAAATTTAACCAGTTACAATGTCAATAAGTCAGTCACAATAAGCCATAGCATGAACTGGCATATCCGCATCATAATTATGAGAGAGCGGATCTGTGGGTAGATAATCTGACCTAATGCCCTCAACTCAGGTATAATCACTGTTCAATGTGTTTTAAGCCTAAAGCGATGTGATAGTAATATCGTTCAGGTAACTTTAAACATAAGCACTTACTTTACCAGCGCAGCCGCGCCCAGAGACCTTTATGATTAACAATGACATCCTTCGCCGCCTTCGTTTTGTATTTGATTACTCAAATGCCAAAATGACTAAAATCTTCGCTCAAGCAAATGTTGAAGTCAGCAATGACGAAATCATTAGCTTATTAAAGAAAGAAGAGGAAGAAGGTTATAAAGCTTGTAATGACAAATTAATGTGTCAGTTTTTAGATGGCTTTATCATCGAAAAACGTGGTTTACGTGAAGGTAGTGAAGTACCTGCACCGCTTAAAGATATGACCAACAACTTAATCTTCAAGAAATTACGTATCGCATTAGAACTTCGTGAAGATGACATTATTGAGCTGATTGGTTCTGCTGACTTGGCTATTGGTAAGTCTGAATTAGGCGCGTTATTCCGTAATCCTAGCCATAAAAACTACAAAACCTGTGGCGATCAGATTTTACGTAACTTCCTTAAAGGTTTATCACTTAAACATCGCGGAATGTAATATTTTCCTTAGCGTTTAAGCTTCCTTATTTAATGCACAGCTTAGGCTGTGCATTTTTATTTGTATCAATAAGGCCTATCTGGCGATGCCAGCTCATCCCAATAAATGGCTTGTTTAAAATGCTGGGCTAAGCGTTGATTAAGTTTGTCAAAATTTGAAATCGCCACCTCTTGACCGCTAATGCAAGACCACACAAACCGATGACAGTTATTATTGAATAGCTCATACTCACGATATTGAAATAATGATTGCTGCGCCCTTTCTAGCGCCTCAGGAGCTACAAGGGGTTGATGAAGATGATTACAAGCTTGAAAAATCCGGCTGCCACTGCGGCTTTTTAAAAAGCGCGCCGACGAAATAGGCCTAATTAAGCCACTGCCATGTAACTCCACCAAGCTATTATCCCCAAGCCACACGCCTGTATGTTCAATGACCCCAAATACAAAACAGCACACGATGGCCCCAGGCTCTGGGCTTACCTTGACCTTATTATGATGCAATATACTTGGCTGTAATGGGCTGAAATTGTTGTCATCAGGCACCGCTGGCGCACGACCTAAATAGCGTTGTCTATGGAGCAATTGACGCTTTTGATGCTCGTCGGCCACCCAAATAGCACTGATGGCTGCACTGCCTAGCAAGATTAAAGGAAGAGCCATATCACCCCCAATGTAAAAAACACCCTAAAATCATCATGGCAGAACCGTATAAAATTACGCCGCTAAAAATGTAACCAACTTTGTCAAAATCACAGCTGATTGTGTGGATTATCTAAAACCTCAGTAAATACATCCACATGACTTTTAAGCCTTTACCATAAAGGTAAATAGCCAATGCCTAAAAAAACATCAATAAAAATCTGTGATTAGGCTCACTTAACAGACCACAATAAAATCAAGATGTGATAACCTGCACCGATAACAAGATACGTCTACGATTAACAACAAAATTCTATCTTTGAGATAAAAAATTAACTAACTGTAGATAAAAATAACTGCAATACGTCACTGACAATAAGGTTTCCAATGGACGAGAATAAACGCCCTCTCTATCTTCCTTTCGCAGGTCCAGCGATTCTTGAATCTCCTATGCTCAATAAAGGCACTGCTTTTAGCGAAGAAGAACGCATTTACTTTAACCTTGAAGGGCTTATCCCTTGGGTGGTTGAAACTATCGATGAGCAAGCATCGCGTGCTTATGATCAATATAAAAACTTTACTAACGATCTCGATAAGCATATTTACCTGCGTAATATTCAAGATACCAACGAAACGCTTTTTTATCGTTTAGTGCGTAATCACATCAGTGAAATGATGCCAATCATCTATACCCCTACGGTAGGCTTAGCGTGTGAGCGTTTTTCTAAAAACTATCGCCGTAACCGTGGTCTGTTTATCTCGTATTCCAATAAAGACCGTATTGATGACATCCTCAATAACTCGACCCGTCATAAAGTAAAAGTCATTGTGGTAACCGATGGCGAGCGCATTTTAGGCTTAGGCGATCAAGGTATTGGTGGCATGGGGATCCCCATTGGTAAATTATCTTTATACACCAGTTGTGGCGGGATCAGTCCGGCGTACTGCTTGGCGATCACCTTAGATGTCGGCACTGACAACCCTCATTTACTAGAAGACCCTATGTATATGGGCTGGCGCCACCAGCGTATTGGCGGTGAAGAATACGCTGAGTTTGTTGAAGAGTTTATGCAAGCGGTTAGTCGTCGCTGGCCTGAAGCATTAATCCAATTCGAAGATTTTGCTCAGAAAAATGCCATGCCATTACTTGAGCGCTACAAAGATAGATTCTGTACCTTTAATGATGATATTCAAGGTACTGCAGCAGTGACTGTAGGTTCATTACTAGCAGCCTGTAAAGCTGCAAACACGCAATTATGTAAGCAAAGAGTCGCCTTTTTAGGCGCTGGTAGTGCCGGCTGTGGTATTGCTGAAGCCATTGTGGCGCAAATGGTTGCTGAAGGTATTAGCGACGAGCAAGCACGCTCACAAGTGTTTATGGTCGACCGCTGGGGACTGTTACTTGATAACATGCCAACCCTGTTAGGCTTCCAGCAAAAACTGGCACAAAAAACCGCTAATATTGAAAACTGGGACGGATTTAGCGATCACATTTCATTACTTAATGTGGTTAATAATGCCAAGCCAACTGTGCTTATTGGCGTATCTGGTGCGCCAGGTTTATTTACCGAAGAAATAATCAAAGCCATGCATAGCCATTGCAAGCGCCCGATTGTATTCCCGCTATCTAATCCAACCAGCCGCGTTGAAGCAACGCCTAAAGATGTGCTGCATTGGACCAATGGCCAAGCACTTGTGGCTACCGGTAGCCCGTTCGAACCAGTTGTAATTGAAGAAGAAACCTTTGAAATTGCTCAATGCAACAATAGCTTTATCTTCCCCGGTATTGGCTTAGGCGTATTAGCAAGTGGCGCAACTCGGGTATCAGATGAAATGCTGATGGCATCAAGTCGTGCGCTGGCAGAGTGTTCACCCCTTGGTCAAAATGGTACCGGCTCATTACTGCCAAGACTGGAAGACATTCAGCAAGTGAGCAAATATATTGCTTTTGCAGTGGCTAAAAAAGCTATCGAGCAAGAATTAGCCCTACCTTGTCCAGATGAATTACTGCAACAACAAATTGAAAGTAATTTCTGGGAACCTGAATATCGCCGTTACAAACGCACCGCGTTCTAACTACTGCCAAGACTGGAAGACATTCAGCAAGTGAGCAAATATATTGCTTTTGCAGTGGCTAAAAAAGCTATCGAGCAAGAATTAGCCCTACCTTGTCCAGATGAATTACTGCAACAACAAATTGAAAGTAATTTCTGGGAACCTGAATATCGCCGTTACAAACGCACCGCGCTCTAACAGATAACAGACCAAAAAAAGCAATGCTGAGGCATTGCTTTTTTTATCGATAATTAACCTGCAACAGTCGGCTAATTTGTTATTTGCGTTTAATCATTGGCAAAACGGGCTAAAAAATCTAGCGAAGGCGCGAAGAATGATGAGCCGGTTAATGCCTTGGTAAACTGCATCAAATGATCATGATTACCATGGCCGTCACCATGCACCATACTGCGAAGCATTTCTTCAAAGTTGGTCGGCGTGCGACAGGTTGAAATAAACATTAACCCTTGTTCTTTAAGCGACCCAAATGGCATGCTCTGACGCAATATCTCCATTGAGTTACCTTGGGCATCTTTTAAATTAACTCGCTTAATATGGCTGGTTAACGGCTTATCTTCAGAGGCGTATTCAATATCATCTTGCTTGGTACGACCAATGATATCTTCTTGTTTTTTATTCGGTAAACGATTCCATTTACTTAAGTTGTGGGCATACTTTTGCACATGAATATAACTGCCACCTTTAAAGCTGGCATCCTCATCATCAACTAAAGCCACTTGCTGACGATTACGGCCTTTCGGGTTTTCGGTGCCATCAACAAAACCAGTTAAGTCACGGCTATCCATAAAGCGGAAGCCACGCTCTTCTTCAATCAGCTCAACCAAGCCTTCAAACATTTGGTTGATTTCATTGGCCACTAGATGAAGGATGTCGTAACGATCGCAACGAATATGCACAAATAAATCATATTCAATGGCAGGCGCATCACGATTTTCAGCTTGCATCGCTGGGAATGGACGCAAATGTTTAGGACGTTGTTCACTATAAAGTGAATCCCAATAGTTAGCGCCAATAGCTACAAAGCCATTAAAGGCACTATCTGCATATTGATCTGTGAGCTCATAGATGTATTGAGCAACATTGGCTAAACAAGGGCGTAATTGAGCTTCAACAGCGTCATTTGCATTAAACATCAAATAGACGCTATGCAAATTACCTTCGGCACAAACCCCTAACTGTTCGCGAGGCATATTCTGATTTTCCATTTTGGAATCAATCACCTTTATCAAATATAAGAGAGCATAATTGTAAGGTAATTGAGCAATTAATTCCTTGTGCTCAAGCTCAATTTTTTAACAACTTTGATACGCATCACTAAAAAATAACCAGTGAATGTGGCGAGATTGATAAATTGACTTTCAGACCTAAGGTCAGTTCAGTTAATTGGCTTCTAACTTCGAGCGTTTGTTGTCCTACCTTAACCCAATAATGACAAATTGTACCTAGAAAACGACGCTCAATAATTTCACCATGGCCTTGAGAAGCAGGTTGTAGATCAATCTGTTGCGGTCTAAGTAGCAACTGGCCTTGATAGTTAGCAGCTTGAGATAACTCAGAGGTACTTTCAATTAATCCCAGAATAGATGACACTTGCTGCTGATTTTTCACCATCACAGATAAATAATTACCCGCACCAAGAAAATCAGCCACATAACGCTCTTTAGGGTGAGCATAGAGGGTTTCAGCTAAACCGTGTTGTACAATGGCGCCATCTTTAAACAATGCCAGCTTATCAGCAAACACAAAGGCCTCATCTTTACTGTGGGTCACAAACACCGCACTGACATTACGCTGTTTTAATATTTGCCTGATCTCTAACATCATTTCATTTCGTACTTGGGCATCAATGTTAGAAAACGGTTCATCAAGTAATAATAATTCAGGCTCATAGGCTAATGCACGAGCAATAGATACCCGTTGCTGTTGTCCACCTGATAACTCATGGGGGTAACGCGACTCTAGCCCTTCAAGCTTGACCAGTTGTAGCATCTCTTCAAGCCGGGCTTTACGTTGACTATTATCCAGCCCATTGACCCCAAATAACACATTCTCACTGACAGTTAAGTGCGGAAATAAGGCATAGTCTTGGAAAATCATTCCAATGCCGCGATGTTCACTGGCAACAAACGTGTTGTCACCACTTAAACACTCACCATTAATTGAAATACAGCCCTGGCTGATGGCCTGTAAACCTGCAATAGCACGTAATAAGGTGGTTTTTCCGCAACCACTTGGGCCAAGCAGTGCAACGATTTCACCTTGTTCTAAAGTGAGATCGAGCCCTTTAAGAATCACCTGTCCTTGGTAGTCACTTTTTACATTTTGAATGGTCAATGTGGACATATTAGCTCTCTTGCTCCAATGAACGGTTTAGATAAATCAATGGCACTAACCCAACTAACACAATCACGATAGCAGCCAAAGCGCCATGTTCGAGTTGTTCATCGGAGACAAACTGGAATACATAGGTGGCGAGGTTTTCAAAACCAATGGGTCTTAACAATAGCGCTGCGGGTAGCTCTTTCATGCTTTCAATAAACACTAATAATGCCCCTGCAAAAATGCCTTTGCGTAGCAGCGGTAAATGCACTCGCCATAATAACTTAGTCGGCTTTTGCCCCATGGTAATACTGGCCATATCCAAGGAAGGCGAAATACGTTTATAGCTGTTTTCAATGCTGCCAATAGATATAGCCACAAAGCGAACGCAAAAAGCAAAAATTAGCGCGATAACGCTACCGGTAAATAACAATCCTGGGCCGCGCGCACCAAAATAGTCATAGACATCATTTATAGCAAAATCTAAATACGTTAATGGCACCAACACGCCAATAGCCAGCACTGTGCCTGGTATGGCATAGCCTGTGCTACTTAATCGTGAAGGTAATAGGTCTGCCCGACGGGGGCTTACGCGCCTAACAAACATCAACACTAATGCCAGTAGCACACATATAAAACTCACGACGAGGGCAATATACAAACTGTTGAAACTGTATTGCCAAAACTGGCTGTTCCAGCTCTGGTCAAAGTAGTCGATGGCGTAGCCGCTTAATACAATAAAAGGTAATAAAAACGCGAGACCAATCAGCAGGCTACAATAGCCAAAGGCGAGCCAAGCTTTAACACCTTTTAGCTGGTATCTGTCTGATTCAGTTAACCTAGACTGCTTTTGATATAACTCTTGTTTGCGTCTGGCAAATCGCTCAAAACCCACCATGGCAAAAATCACCAGCAACATAATGGCTGATAATTTTGCTGCTGCCGATAAGCTGCCATAACCCAGCCAAGTGTCGTATACCGCAGTGGTTAAGGTTGGCACCGCAAAGTAACTCACTGTAGCAAAATCGGCAGCGGTTTCCATTGCCACTAATGCCATCCCTACTGCAAGTGCCGGCCTTGCCATTGGCAGGCCTAAACGCCAAAAGCTTTTCCACGGGCTACAGCCCATAATTCTAGAGGCGTGCAATAGGCTGGAAGATTGCTCCATAAAAGCCGTTCTGGCTAATAAATAGATATAAGGAAATAACACCAATGACAGCATAATTGCTGCGCCGGTTAGGCTGCGAATATCAGGGAAATAATAATCTTGCGGGGACGTCCAGCCAAACACTTGCCTTAGCAACTTTTGTACAGGACCGGCGTAATCAAGCATGTCGGTATACACATACGCGACAATATAAGCAGGCATTGCCAGTGGCAATAGCAGCGCCCATTGAAAGTAACGTCTAGCAGGGAAATGACAACGAGCTACCAACCAAGCGGCTGGCACTGCAATCACTAAGGAACCGACACAGACCTTCAGCATCAGCAATAGGCTGTTACTAATATAGGTCGGTAAAACGGTGTCAATTAAGTGACTAAAAACAGCTTCATCAGGGAGTGTAGCTTGTACTAAAAGTGCAAAAAGCGGCAAAATTAATATTACCGCAATTGCATAACCAGCGAACGACCAGCCTCTGGTTAAGCCTAAGATCATAAATACTTTCCAGTCTATGCCGCGTTATCGGTTAACGCGGCGAAATAAAGCATCCTTACAGATCAAATTTTACTTCATCAATTAGCTTCACTGCCGCTTGATGGTTTTCTGCTAGCTTAAAGATTGGAAGACTATCTGCATTGAAGTCCCCCCAAGAGGCTACCATGTCAGAAGGGGCAACATCGGCTTTTACCGGATATTCCATGTTGACTTCTGCGTAAAGACTTTGAGCTACATTAGATGATAAAAATTCCATCAATTTTATAGCATTATCTTTGTTTGGGGCAAACTTAGCTAGTGCCATACCTGAAACATTTATATGGGCACCGCGGTTATCTTGGTTAGGGAAGTTGATTTCCACTGATTCAGCCCAGCTTTTTTGCTTAGGGTCCTTAATCATCTTACCAAAGTAATAACTGTTACCTAAGGCGATATCACATAAACCTTCGTTTACCGCTTTAACTTGCGCGCGATCATTGCCTTGTGGTTTACGAGCTAAATTGGCTTTAAGCCCTTCTAACCACGTTTTGGTTTCAGCTTCACCGTGATGGGCAATCATTGAAGCAACCAGGGCAATGTTATAAGGGTGCTTGAAACTACGAGTACAGATTTTGCCTTTATATTGCTCAGAGGCTAAATCTTCATAATTAATATCTAGCTTACCTAAACGCTCTTTTGAAGAATAAACATTACGTACCCGCATGGTTAATGCGTACCAATCGTTACTCGGTGAGCGGTATTGGGCCGGGATATTGTGATTTAAAGTCTCGCTATTCACATCAACAACTAATTTTTTATCAACGAGTTCCATTAAACGAGAAAAGTCAGAGGTTAACACTAGATCTGCAGGAGATAAGCGCCCTTCACGAGCAATACGCTCAGCGATGCCATCTTTGGCAAAAACCACATTCACCTTGATGCCAGTCTGTTCGGTAAATTGCGCTAAAATGGGTTCTACTAGAAAAGCTTGACGATAAGAATAGATAGTAAGATCTTCAGCAGCGGTTGCTGAAATTGAACTTAGTGACGATACTGCTGCTAATCCTAACAGTGCCAGACGCTTAAACGACTTCATTCCAAATTCTCCTTGGCGTTGCGTTACTTTTTATCAGCATAATGGCCCCGTACAGAGGGACTTTCATAATACTAACGAGTAACTGCTTATAGAAATGATAACAGTTATCAATTGCGATAAGAGTAATAGATCACTATCTAAGGAGCAAGTATTGTTTAAGGATATAAGCTAACTAAGATTAAAATATATTTTTTAAATGTACTGCATTAATTACAGCTTCTGCGCTTTTCGCAGCAAGCGAATAAACAGTTTAGCCATTGATAATGCGAGTTACAGCAATGTTACTGCCGAAATACTAACAAGCTACAGCTCGCTAGTTACTCGCTAACGAAAGTCTATTTAAAAGCAGGCTACCAATATTTTTCGACGGTAATTTGCCCTGGTGCTCGACGTAGATTCTTCACTAACCCCTTTTCTATTAGTACCGTTTGCGCATCAGAAATCATTCCTGGATTACCACAAATAAGTACTTGTGAGTTATCTTGCGACAAGGTAACTCCAGCCGCTTGTTCAATGAGACCGCTACTTAACCCATCAGGGATACGACAAGATAAGCCGTCTTTATATTCTTCACGAGTGACAATAGGTATCAGTTCAAATTTTTCGGGATATTGTTGCTGCAGCGCTTGTAATTGGGGTAAATAAGCCAAGTCTGCAATCATCCGTACACCGTACACCAGCACCACTTTTTCAAACCGTTGCCACGGCTCTGCTGTTTCCATAATCGATATAAAAGGCCCCACGGCAGTGCCAGTTGCCAAAAACCACAAATCAGGGCCTTGAAGTGCCCCTGAGGGGATTTCATCTAAAGTCATAAAGCCTGATGCCTTGGTGGTTACTTCGATGTTATCGCCAATTTTAAGTGCCTGTAAATCTGGAGATAACTGACCATCTTCAACAGCGACGGCCAGCACTTCGACATAATCTTTACCGGGTGGGTTAACGATAGAGTAGGCTCTAGCAATGCGCTTATCGTCACGCATCTGACTCAGTTTAATAAACTGACCGGCAATAAATGGCTCAACATCGGCGCGAATACGCAGCGAAAACAACTTGTCATTCCAATCTATACGTTCAATTACAGTACCAGTTGTCCACATAGGGTAATTCCTTGATTTTAGATCTGCTATTTATCTACTGGCAGGGTCTTTAAACAACATTTGGCTAGACCTTACTGTATTAAACTATAGGTTTGATCAACGCCTTCGGCAATAGCTGGGTAAAACTGTTTTAATAGCAATCAAACTCTATCGCTTACTTATACTTAGCTAGAACAAGGTCAAATTTTTTGTCATAAATATCCCCCATCAGCCATACTGAGGATAGTCATAAATCTGCATATCTGGTTAAAATAAACGCAGATAATCACAGGCTAGCGTCAAATTTGCATCAAACAGATCATTTTTAAGGAACAAAAATGCAGAAGAATTGGTTTATTTGGGGATTAGAAGTTTTTACGGGATTATTTCTTGCGTTTATCGCACTGTTCTTTATCGCGATAATTTATATGTATCTCGCAGATAAATTACAAACCAAGCAAGCGATTAGGCATAACTATCCAGTTATTGGCAGATTTAGATACTTATTTGAAAAACAGGGTGAATTTTTCAGGCAGTATTTTTTTGCCCAAGATCGAGAAGAATTGCCCTTTAATCGCGCCGAACGCAGTTGGGTTTATCGCGCTGCCAAAGGCATAAACCGCACCATTGCCTTTGGCTCAACCCAAAGCCACGATAAAACTGGCAGCATTATGTTTTTAAATGCGGCCTTTCCTAAATACGATTCTGATGAACATAATGACGCTGTCATCACCATTGGTACAAACTGTACTCATCCCTATGCGACAGCGAAAGTATGCCATATATCTGCGATGAGTTTTGGTGCGCTCTCGCGCCCAGCGATTACTGCGCTATCCCATGGCGCGGCCCAAGCGGGTTGCTGGTTAAATACTGGCGAAGGCGGATTAAGTGAACATCACCTTAAAGGTAACTGTGACTTAGTATTTCAAATTGGTACCGCCAAATATGGTGTACGTAATGAGCAAGGGTTATTGGATGATCAAAAACTTGAGCAAATCGCAGCCCATGATCAGGTAAAAATGTTTGAGATTAAGTTAAGCCAAGGCGCAAAACCCGGTAAAGGCGGGATCCTACCTGGCCTTAAGGTCACCAGTGAGATCGCCGCCATTAGAGGCATTCCTGTTGGGGAAGACTCAATAAGCCCCAATGGCCATCCTGAATTTAATCAGGTCGGCGATATTCTGGATATGGTCGCGCATATCCGTAATATCACCGGTAAACCCACAGGTATCAAAGCCGTCGTTGGAGACGAGCAATGGCTCATTAATTTATGTGAAGAAATACTGCTACGAGGCATTGAACACGCGCCGGATTTTTTTACTTTAGACAGCTCAGAAGGCGGTACTGGCGCTGCGCCGCAGGCATTAATGGACCATGTGGGTTTACCGCTTAAAGAAAGCCTGCCAATTTTAGTTAACCTGTTAAAACACAAAGGCCTCAAACAACGCATAAAAATTATTGCCAGCGGTAAAATGGTGCTGCCCTCGCAAGTGGCGTGGGCACTGGCAACGGGGGCAGACTTTATTGCCTCAGCGAGAGGTAATATGTTTGCTTTAGGCTGCATTCAAGCATTGCAATGCAACAAAGACACCTGTCCAACGGGTATCACGACCCATAACAAAAAATTACAGCAAGGCTTAGATCCGCGCAATAAGTCGGCAAGAGTGGCAAGCTACAATCGCTCACTGCATTATGATTTAAAGGTTATTGCTCATTCTTGTGGGGTGAGTGAGCCAAGACAATTAACCCGCCATCATGCGAGAATAGTCACTGACAGTGGCGTATCTATTTCATTAGATAAGTTTTATCGGCAATACTGACTTGGACGCACATGATCCGCAGCACTTATACCAGTAGCCGTATTATAGCTATTAGACTTATCGCTAATTAATTGGCCAGTTCTAATTTTGAACTAAGCCCCATTTAGGTGTAAAATCGTGACTTAGAGCAAGCTTTTATCAAAAGGGTTTACATTTGAAAGTATCACATTCATTAATGACGCCAATGATGTCTGCAAAGACAATATCATTAACCTGTAATAACTGCGAAAGGATGTCAGAAATTGAAGGTGAGAAAATCTGTTTTAACCAAGGCGAAATCAGACGATTAACCCTTGATGCTAACGCAGAGTCAATCATTAAAATGGTTTGTAATAGTTGGTCTAAAAACGCTTAATAAGCCGTTAATAAATCGCACTATTTAAGTCTTTGCTATAACAGTGGTGAGCGCTAAAAGCATTCCCTTAATAGGCTAAATCCACCAAAGGTCAATAACAGATTATAGTTAGCAGAAAAAGCAATTAGATTGCTTTTACTGGCTTGGAAACTTGTGGTAATTTAAGCTTGATGGCTATTTAGCTACTATATTCGCAGCTAAACATGACTAGTCGGTGATTTAAATAAAAACATCTTCGGCACTATCATCGGCTTTTAGTAAACTATCTTCACTGTTATTGTCATTGATTTTAGCCAAGGTTAAACCGCGAGTGGTAACAATCAATCCTGCGCACAACTCATCATAAACAGTTTGTAGTTCATCTTGATTCATTTCTCGATTTTCAAGCGTTGCCATAATTGCAAACCAATCAGTAGTCACTTTATGTTGTGTACCTTCTAAGGCTGCTATTAAAGAAATGTTTTGCACCCACGACCTCCATACCTAGATTTAATTACCAACTAACTTCCTACTTACCTATACGAACTCAATCCTTTCAAGGCAATTAATACTAATTATACACAAAAACGCCACTATCAAAGAGATAAAACTGCTAACAGCCACTTATCAGAGGGAGAGCGCCTGCTCATTTTGAATTTTCCATAGTTTGGCATAGACCCCATTAAGCGCTAACAAGGTGTTATGGGTCCCTTGTTCAGCCACCATTCCATCTTTAAGTACCACAATTTTATCGGCATCAATAATGGTGGATAATCGATGTGCCACCACCAAACTCGTATGACCTTTAGCAGCATCTTTTATCGCCGTTAATATTGCTTGCTCTGATTTACTGTCCAAAGATGATGTCGCTTCATCAAAGACTAGTATCGGCGCAGCTTTTAATATTGCTCTGGCAATGGAAACGCGCTGCTTTTCTCCGCCAGAAAGTTTAAGACCGCGCTCGCCGACTTTAGTATCCCAGCGCTGTGGTAATGACTCAATAAACTCAGTTAAATTCGCCAGCGCTACTGCACTTTTAACTTCAGCTTCAGTCGCATCAGGGCGACCATATTGGATATTTTGAAAAATGCTATCGTTAAACAAAACAGTATCTTGAGGGACGATTGCAATAGATTGCCGCAGCGCTTGTTGCGATAGGCCTCTAACATCTGTGCCATCGATACTAATAGCGCCAGAGTTTACATCATAAAAGCGAAACAACAGTTTTATTAAAGTGGATTTTCCGGCGCCGCTTTCACCCACCACTGCGACTTTTTGTCCCGCTGGTACAGTGAAGCTCACCCCTTTAAGAATGGGTCTGTTATCGTAATTAAAGTTCACATCATGAAATGACAACGCGCCAATCGTTGGCGAGATATCTGTGGCATTCGCTTTATCATTAATGCTGGGCACTTTATCCAATAAATCAAACATCCGCTCAATATTAGCCAGTGCCCCGCGTATTTCACGATACACAAAACCCAAGAAATTTAACGGGATAAACAGCTGCATCATAAAAGCATTAATTAATACAAAATCACCTAAGCTCATATTACCTGCGGTAACTTCTGAAGCGGCTAGCCACATCATCGCCGTCATCGCCACAGCGATGATTAACGCTTGGCCCGCATTTAAAGCAAATAATGATAGACGGTTTTTACGTTTTGCGACCTCCCACTGCTCTAGTGCAGAATCATAGCGATTTGACTCATATTGCTCATTATTAAAGTATTTAACTGTTTCATAATTTAATAAGCTGTCGATGGCGCGAGTATTCGATAAAGAGTCAGCCCTTGCAGCATCCCTAACATAGCCGGTGCGCCACTCAGTGGCCACAATTGAATAACCAATATAAGCAACCACGGCAACCAAGGTAATAAGCGCAAAGCCAACACCGTAGTTATAAAGGAAAATGCCAACCACTAAAGCAATTTCTAATAATGTCGGCACAATATTGAACACCATAAAGCGCATCAGAAAACTCACACCACTGGTGCCGCGCTCAATATCTCTTGATAACCCGCCGGTTCGTCTGTCTAAATGAAAATCAAGATCTAGGCGGTGCAAATGCTCAAATACGCTCAAGCCTAAACGGCGAATGGCTCTTTCAGTCACCCGACCAAACAAGGTGTCACGAATTTCGCCAATGACTACATTTAAAAAGCGCACCCCGCCATATGCAAGCACTAATGCAATAGGCACAGCAACAATAGCTGCGGTGCGTTGGCCATCTAAACTGTCGACTAAGTCTTTTAAAATAAATGGCAAACCAACACTAGCAAGTTTGGCAATGACCAAACACAACATCGCCAAAAAGATGCGACCTTTAAACTCAAATAAGTAGGGCACTAATAACCCAACGACTTTCCAATTAAGCTTGCCTACTGGTCCATCAAAATACGCCGACGGTCTCATTCATTACCACCAATGATTAAATTTAAGAATGTTTATTTCGAAACTAGCTTTTACTTTTGCCACCACACTAAGTTAACACTTAGTCGCCAATTTAGTGTGACTTGATTTGAGCAAGACTAAAGAATTTGTTTTAAGCAGCCAAAATTAAATCATCATAGCGTTTAATATCGACGCTAATAGCACTTTAGACTTACAGATATTATCATTTGCTAGTATCAAAGGTTATTTTTTAGCAAAAAAACACAAAATATTGCAAAATCAGCTTGGTTTACAGTTCTGCAACGAAAAAGAATTTGCTACTCTTTACTCGTTACTTGTTAGCGATTTCCATTAATCATTCACCTTTATTCCCAGTTCAAAGGACGCAATATGTTAGACGCAGCAAAAACGCAGGCTCCACCAATGCAATTAATTCAAACTTGGGTGTGGATGATGATTGAGTCTGGTAACCCTGAGCTTCAGGATAAGGGAAGAAATAATCTTATTTCTGCTTTTGGTAGCCTTGCAAAAGCCAATGAATATTTAGCTAATAGCAATAATTAAGGCGCTAAAAAGCGCCTTAATTATTGGAGACAAGCAGCACTGTTAGCCGCGGCGATTTAATACGCTTTGATTTAACGTGGCTAATAGCTTTTCAGTATCACTCCAGCCAATACATGCATCAGTTATGCTTTGGCCGTAACACAACTCCTTGCCGACCACGAGATCTTGGCGGCCTTCTTCAATGTTGCTTTCAACCATCACCCCAAAAATATTGTGATTGCCTTGGCTAATTTGCCCAGCAACATCTTCAGCCACTAGCATCTGTTTATTAAAGTCTTTACTGCTGTTAGCGTGGCTAAAATCAATCATAATGTTAGCAGGCAATTTGGCGTTCTCTAATTGAGTTTCAATAGCACTAACATGAGGTTGGCTATAATTAGGCTCTTTACCGCCGCGCAGAATAATATGGCAATCTGGATTACCTTTCGTGGATACAATAGCTGAGTGACCAAACTTGGTGACTGACAAAAAGTGGTGCGGAGCACTTGCTGCACCAATCGCGTCAATCGCCACTTTAATGGTGCCATCAGTACCATTTTTAAAGCCTACAGGGCTCGATAAACCTGAAGCAAGCTCACGGTGCACTTGTGACTCTGTAGTACGGGCACCGATGGCTCCCCAACACATCATATCTGCCACATATTGCGGCGTGATCATATCAAGAAACTCACCGGCGGCTGGTATGCCAGATTCATTCAAATCGACCAATAATTTACGCGCTGTTCGTAGGCCGTCATTAAGCTTAAAGCTATTGTCCATGTAAGGATCATTGATCAGCCCTTTCCAACCTACCGTAGTACGAGGCTTTTCGAAGTAAACACGCATTACAATTTCTAGTTGATCTTTAAATTGCTCACGTAGAGCAATTAAACGCTTGCCATAATCTAAAGCTGCGACGGGATCATGTATTGAACAAGGGCCAATAACAACAAGTAAGCGATCATCTTGTTTGTTTAAAATTCTATGAATGCTATCTCGTGCATTAAACACTGTTGCTGATGCTGCTTCTGACGCCGGAAATCGCTCTAAAATAGCAATTGGGGGCAATAATTCTTTTATCTCATCAATTCTAACGTCATCATTTTTGTAATACATAGTTTATACAACTCCAGCAAACAGTTATTTATGCCAACGTTAAACGTTGAGCAGTAAAGCATTACGGACAGCTTTATATTTCAAACACTAGCATACAATAAAACATCCAATCTACGGTTTTATCAAATTATTCAATTTAAATTACTGTTATTAAATAGCTTTCATATTCAAAATATAAAATATCTAATAAATTCATTCATTTCTAAAATTATCTTCAATTCAATTCGCTTTAATCTTGAGTCTGTTCCTTCGATTATTGCTATCAAAATATATCAAGCAATAAAAAACCACTTGCAGCTAACACGCTGTAAGTGGCTAAAGTAACTAGGCCTTATTATATTAATGGCGCATCATAGCTTGCAGCTTACCTTTATAACGATCTTGATTGGTCTCATCATGGCTAAGATCTAGCGCCTTTTGCATGGTTTTCTTGGCACGTCTTTGATCGCCTGTTGCCCAGTAGGCACGGGACAAACCAAAATAAAACTCATGGCGGTAATCCGCCCGTTCAACCGCACGTTTGTACCACACTAAGGCTTCTTGATATTGCTTTTCAAAATACGCCTCTTGGGCCATATCAAAGTAATAGAATGGGTTATTAATGCGGGCTAATTCAAGAATTTTATGAACCTGTTTCCACTCTTCTAGTCGCTCTTGCTCACCTAATATTAATGCAAGATTATACAGGGTAGTGATATTTTTAGGTTCTAACTGAAGCACATAGCGATAGGCTTTTTCTGCCCGTTCATCTAATCCTTTATGACGATAAATCACCGCCAGAGTGTTAATACTATTGACGTAATACGGGTCTAACTCAATAGCCCGTTTTACCAATGCATACGCTAAGTCGTAGTCACCGCGTACTAATGCTTCTGCTGCAACATTATTAAAGTACATTCCAGATAAGGTTTGTTTATTAATTTGCTTAACACGGTATGAGCGTATTGAGCGCTCAGGCAAAAAATCCACTAATATGTCCGAACCGTGAAGACTAATACTATTGGGAGCGTCACGGTGCAGTAGTTTCATATTTACGTGACCATTTACGAGGTAAAAACCTCCCCTTCTATCCCATATGGGTTCTACATCAATATCTTGAAACTTTACAGGGACATCAAGTACCTGTGCGATAGCAGTTGTCAGTACCACCAGCGACATGCAGTTACCCGCCCGCTCAAGGGCTGTCACGCTGGCCATTCGGGTGTAGTGATCTCGATATTCAAAGCCCCCCTCTTGAGCATTGATGTATTCAGCAAGCCAAAGGTTTACCGGTATTTTAAGGCCGTTAACGCCACCTGAGCGAGCAAAATCACGCTGTATTTCAGTAACTATCTCATCAGGTAAATTGTAAATCTCTGCTGTAGCGGGAATATCTACCTCATTAAAATAACTATCGTTAAATAAGCCACTGACATTAACCTTGGCTTTATTGATACTCGACGTGCTGGAGCAGCCTGAAATAAAAATCAATATTAGTAAATAAAAACAGAGATTAAGGCGTGAAAAACCAAAAGATTGAATTATTAATGAATTTTTCGAAGAAACGTCATCATGATGCAACATAATTCTACCCCACATAAAAGCCTATCATTAAGCATAGAAGTTAGTGGCAGAATTGCGATTTTGAAAAAGTTACAAAAGATGAATGTAAAAAGCTTAAGCCAGTGGCGAATATTTGAATTTCATTATTACTTGGCAACTGGCGGGTCAATTTGAATAAACACCTCTTGGTTTTGATAGGTGTATGGTCGGTAGGAATTACCGGCGCAATTAAAATAACGGTATGGCGCAGCGAATACCAAACAGCCATTCGGCAGAGCTTGTAAAATATTAATTTGCTGCTGCATTTTGAGCATTTGCTGCCATTGATAGTCCTGCTGAACTTGATTTCGTATTGCAAAAGCGTCAAATGGTTCAGATGTCTTTCTCACAACCACTTTTCCCGCAGTGGCGAAAAAGCTGATACTGATAAGTAAAGCAATCATCAATACTTGAAAGTAATTAACCATGTTAAACCTCATTGCACTTATTCACTCGTCACACTTGTTCACTTTTTAAGAGTCACAAAAAAGCAGAACCCTAAGGTTCTGCTTTTAGTTTTAACATGCTCAGTGTTTAAAGCAATCTATTATCCAGCTGATTTGATTGAAACAAACTCTGGGTAAGCATCAACACCACAGTCAGATGCATCCATACCGTTGTACTCTTCTTCTTCAGTAACACGGATACCCACTGTCGCTTTAAGGATAAACCATACTACGAATGAAGCTGAGAATACCCAAGCAAAGATAACTGCTGCGCCATATAACTGAGCACCAAAGTTTGCATCAGCATTTGATAATGGTACTAGCATTAGACCTAGGAAACCGGCAACACCATGTACAGAGATTGCACCTACTGGGTCATCAATTTTAATGCGGTCAAAGGCAACAATTGAGAAGATAACCACACCACCAGCGACGATACCAATGACACCTGACATTAATAGTGAAGGTGATAATGGGTCTGCTGTAATAGCCACTAAGCCCGCTAATGCACCATTTAAAATCATGGTTAGGTCAGCCTTACCCCAGACAACTTTACAAACTAATAATGCTGAAACTGCACCGAAAGCGGCTGCTGAGTTAGTGTTTACAAAAATCTTAGCCACTGCTGAAGCATTTTCTGCGTCTGAGACTAATAATTGTGAACCACCGTTAAAGCCAAACCAACCCATCCATAAGATAAACATACCTAATGTCGCCATTGGTAAGTTTGAACCTGGGATAGGATGAACTTCACCATTTGGGCCATACTTACCTTTACGAGCACCCAGTAATAGTACTCCTGAGATAGCTGCTGCTGCACCGGCCATATGTACAATACCACTACCAGCGAAGTCAACGAAACCAGCAGCAGAAAGGAAGCCACCGCCCCAAGTCCAGTAACCTTCAATTGGGTAGATAACCGCGGTTAATACCACTGCAAAGATTAAGAAAGACCAAAGCTTCATTCGCTCTGCAACTGCACCAGACACAATTGACATTGCCGTTGCAACAAATACAACTTGGAAGAAGAAGTCAGACTCCAGCGCATGATCTGCATCAGCGGCTTGTGAGCCAATTAATGAACCAAATGATGGTAACCAGCCACCTTCAGTGTTATCGACATACATGATGTTGTAACCCACTAACAGGAACATCACACAGGCGATTGAATATAAACATACATTTTTAGTTAAAATTTCTGTGGTATTTTTTGAACGAACTAAGCCCGCCTCAAGCATTGCAAAACCTGCTGCCATCCACATGACAAACGCACCTGATATTAGAAAATAAAACGTATCTAATGCGAAACGTAATTCGGTGACGGTTGTGCCTAACGTTGCTAACTCTTCCATTACATTCCCCTTATAGTGCTTCGTTATCTAGCTCACCCGTACGGATACGGATAGCTTGCTCAAGATCAGTAACAAAAATTTTGCCATCGCCAATCTTGCCGGTATGAGCCGCTGTAGTAATGGCTTCAATTAACATATCTAAGTTTTCTGCTTTAGTAGCAATTTCCAACTTCACTTTAGGAAGAAAGTCGACTTGGTATTCTGCGCCACGATATAGCTCAGTGTGACCTTTTTGACGACCGAAACCTTTTACTTCGGTAACAGTCATTCCTTCAATGCCCATGCTTGCAATAGCTTCACGGACATCATCCAATTTAAATGGCTTGATGATAGCGCTGACGAGTTTCATCTCGACCTCCAAAAGTGTGATTGTTATAAATTTGTTTGCAAATACAATTCAATCATCAGGCCAATCATGTAAAACCATGATTCGTATAGCATTTTAAAATATAAGTTAAATAAAAAAGTCTTTTCATGCACTAATAAGGTGCAACTTTAATTTGGCGCGCACAACATTAGAGCGAAGCGTTTATAACTATTTGAATACTTGATAATAAGAATTACGCAGTTAAAAAAGTGTCAAAATGAACAAAGAAAAGCTGTGCGGAAGGGGGGGATGTTACTGATATAAAAATAAACACATTAAAGAAAGCATAAATAAAAAGACCTTCTAATGAAGGCCTTTTTATTTGCAGATTAGCTTTTAAAAATTTATAAGCTGCCAACCGTGTCAGTTGCTTCTGCTGAACTTGCAACCTCATCAGTCGTCTCTTCAGCGAGTAGATCTGCCATTAAGCTATCAACTTGAGGCTGACTGACCACTTCATCTTCAACTGCTACAACAGCCTCATTCACACTGACAAGCAAGTCTTCAGTTTCATCAGCTAAAGCAGTTTCTGTCACTTCAAGTTCTGCTTCTGTTTCAGCTGATGCAGTTGCTTGCATTTCAATTGCCGAGTCAGGCGCATCATTTGCAGTAGTCACAATTTCAGACTCGTCAATATCAGTGGTAAGCGCAACACTAACTGAAGGCTCAAGTACTTCATCTGCCTTAGCAAGTTCAATTTGGTTTTCTGCTGGCTGTATTTGCTGTGGTTCAATATCAATAACCGTCGTTGCCGGTTTCACCACTGAAGCTGTAACAGACTTTGATTCAATCAATTGAATCAATTCATCTTTTTTATAAACCGCGCCAGCAATTGCAGCAACAGCGATAGCCGCGACAAATAGCTTAGCACCTGAACCTGATGATTTCTCTTGAGCCTTTCTCGCCGCTTCTGCTGCAGCAAGTTGAGCTTGAGGATTCGGTTGCGGCTTAATCTCAAGTTTTGACTTAGGCTTAGGTTCTGCAACTGGCTTCGGGTTATTATGAGCATCTGTATTTACTTGAGGCTCTACTCGAGAATTTGCAGTTGCAGCGCTACTACCACTGGTCTGTGAATTAATTTCTGCAAGAGTCTGTGGTTTAATCTGAGTTGTGGCAGGTGCAGGTTCAGCCTTAACATCGACTTTCTTAGGTTCGGCTTTATTAACATCTGTTTTCACCTGAACCGCTACGGTAGTTTTTACTACAGGCTCTGGCTTAAGATTGTTAAAATGTCCCTTATTTGCAGCTTGAGCTATCGGCGCCTCTGCAACAGGCGCTTCAGTCTTTGGGAAAGCATAGGCTTCTGTGACTTGTGCTTCTGGCTTATCTTCAACAGTTGCTTGGGGTAATACGCCTTCTTCCGGGCCCTTGGTTCTGGCACCTAAAAATTGACCACCATCATAAATTTCCATTTTATGGCTAGATACATCACCTTCAACTACACCAGAGCTTACAATCACTAAACTGTTGCAATGTAATTTACCTTTAAATTCACCACAAACTCTTAATTCTTGACAAAAAAGCTCACCGTCAATTTCGCCACCAACTTCAATTTTAACTTGGTCTGTTGAACGAATAACACCTTTAACTTTACCGGCAACCAAAGCAGGTCCCTGTACAGTCATATCTCCATCCAATGAAGTATCAGGGCCAATAAAAGTAACCCCATTTCCTTTGTTATTCATACCAATCAGTTTCCTTTATTATTAATTTTGACATATACTAAACCAACTTTATTAAAACAACAAATAACATTTCTTTTACACAAGTTGCAGGTCAATTCCGAGCTTTTCGCTTTAAAAGTAAAACTTAATAGTTTAATGTATCGGCTATTAGTAAAAGAGCCTGTCTTTAATATATAAATTTGCTATTGAACGGATTTTCAATAGTAGCCCAAATAACAGGGATGTAGCCGAAATGATTTTTTCAGATGTGATTTTTAAACAACTTCCAGAACCACAGGCCCTGCAAGTATCTAAAATCTCAGGATTACTCAATATTGAAACCGCCTTCTATGACTCACTAAACTTTGCCTGTAAAGCTGCCGATAAAAGGCCAAAATTTCTTATTCACTATTTAGAAGCCCCTCATAAACACGCCTATTTAATTTCAGCTGATATTCTTACAACAGGTAAGCATTTAGTCTTTTGCCCTCAACTAGATACTGAGTGTGAAACTTTACTTATCTCTAATGGATTCCATGGCGCACTCCCATTGGCCGCAACTGAAGTTGACATTATTGAAGCCCTTAAAAGCATTAATGCTAATAAGCTTTATTTCAGCCACGATGCCATGTCACGTTATATTCAATCAAAGAAACGACAACCCAATACCCAACGCCAGAATGAATTACTGTCATTAACGACCAAGAAAGAGCAGCAGGTATTAACCCTGATATGCCAAGGCTTAACCAATGATGAAATCGCTGCCAATTTAGGCATATCGATTAATACAGTAAAAATGCATATTCAGAATATGTTCAAAAAAACCAAAATATCCAGCCGTGGGCAGCTTTCTTACGCCTTTGCACAAGTTTAAAAATTTAAATGTATATAATTAGCTCACTGCTAATTTGTAACGCTAGCTGTTAAATGGTGCGAGTTAACAGCTTTGAGAATTAACTACAGAAAATAACATTAATTGCACTTAGGTAAGCTTTAGCGTGCAGCAAAGCGCAACTAAAGCGCAACTAAAGCGCAAAATTTTTTTGATGACATAGTGCTGTTTATACTGAGTACTTCATCACCTCAGCAAAACGCGCCATAAAATTATCAAACGCAGCATTATCTGGGTAATCAAATTGATATTTATTATGGAAATAAATCGTTAAAGAGGTTCGGCCGTCACTAAGAATAATTGTGTAGCCATCAAAGCCTGTTTGCGCATTTAAGCCACATAGTTCATAGCTAGAGTTGTCGCCATCTGCAGCGGCCAGCTTTTGCCCCATGTCGGTTATCTTATTAAATACTTTTAGCGCTTCATATATATCAATGGCATTTTTCATCACTACATCCTTACAAAGAAAACCTGTTCACTAAACACCTAATAGACAAAGCAATCAATACGAATGCGCGCTTAAGGTGGCTCAAAACAATCAGTGTAAAATAATGCAGTAACAAGACTGTGAGTTAGTCCTGAGAAAGACAAATTTTATATGAAGATGGTGTATCAAATTGAATCAGTGTGTGAATGCCGCGCTGCACCGCTTTTAATTTATATAAAACGGTGCAGGTCACTATTTTCCCGCACCGTTATCCTAACAAAACCAAAAATCTACGGTTTTAGACAAGACGTTATAGCTCTTCACCTAAAATGTGCTGATAAATATTAATAATTTCGCTGACCTTGTTATTGGCTTTATCTGCATCGATTTCGCCTTTAGCGCGCTGAAGAGTCAGGCGATGACTTTCATCCCGTAGCCAACAGTAGGTTTGAGTCAGGTATTGAGCAGTCATCACAGGTAAAATCTCAAGCTCGGCTAATAGCTGAAAAATGCGCACATTATCAGACCATATGGACAACTCTTTATTTTTGTTAGCGTAGGCTAACACTAAATACTGGGCCATAAACTCAATATCGGCAATGCCACCCGCACTCTGTTTTAAATCGAACTTACCGTTTGATGCTTTCAATAAATGCTGGCGCATTTTAATGCGCATATCGCGAACTTGTTTCGCAAGTTCAGGAAGCTGGCGCTGATGCGATAGCACCTCTGTGCGAATTTCACTAAAACGTGCCGCTAAGCGATGATCGCCATAAACAAAACGTGAGCGCACCAAAGCTTGATGCTCCCATGTCCAGGCCTCATCTCGCTGGTATTCGCGATACTGTTCAATCTCGCTAACCAATAAGCCTGAAGCGCCAGAAGGTCTTAAGCGCATATCCACTTCATAGAGCTCACCTGAGGTGGTTCGGGTAGCAAATAAATGCACAATGCGCTGCGCAAGTTTTAAATAAAAATGGCCATTATCAATCGGTCTTTTACCATCTGTAGCGCCTGCGCCTTGATGGTTATGTAAAAAAACCAGATCTAAGTCAGAGCCATATCCCAGCTCAATGCCACCTAATTTTCCATAACCAATAATAGCAAAGCCCATTTTCTCAGAGCTTGTACCTGCAGGTATGCCGTGCCTTGAGGAAATTTGATGCCAGGCTTGTAATACCACTTGCTCAATGATGGCTTCTGCAAGGTAGCTTAAGTGATCGCTCACCTCCATCACAGGTAGCACGCCAGTAATATCAGCGGCGGCAATTTTTAACTGTTGTGACAGCTTAAACTGGCGCAACGCTTCCATCTGTTGTTCCATGTCATCTTCTGGAACGCGCAATAGGTACTGCCTTAACTCACTTGGGTAGTCATCCAGCGGGGTGGTATCGTAAAGCTGAGCCGGATCGATGAGTTCATCCAGTAACATCGGAAAATTCGCTAACTCTTCGGCAATCCAGGGGCTAGCACAACAAAGGCTAATGAGCTGCTGACGGGCGCCGGGGTTCTCACACAATAATTCAAGATAAGTGGTACGGGTTAAAATTTTATCTAACACCCCTGATACCGCTTTTAATGCCACGCTCGGGACTGGTTGCTCTAATAATTCATCCAACAATTTAGGCATTAATTTTTCAAGAGTTTCACGTCCCCTGGGGCCTATTGAGCGTTTTAATACATTGCTGCGCCAGTCATCTAAGCTTGGCCATAAACTATCATCTTCAACATCATGCTCTTCAAGTAACGCTAAGGCATTTTCCTGATCATGAATTTGCCATAACTGGCAAGTCCAATGCTCGCTTGAGTCCTGTTCATCTTCGCCACCGACAGTATCTTTAAAGTGGCGATGAATGTTGCCCATGGCATTGGCAATTTTTTCCCGCAAGCTGTGCTCATCGCTCTCGCCCATGGCATAGCATAGTCGCTGCCAATCAGTGGCATTGTCGGGCAATGTTTGGCTTTGCTTATCATCAAGGGCTTGAAGTAGGTTTTCAACTCGGCGCAGTAAAATGTAGCTGTGTTTTAGCTCATCAACGGCCAAGTACTCTAACTGACCTAAGTTATATAAGGTATCAATTGCGCCAAACAAACTTTGCTGTCGCAGTGAAGGTTCTCGTCCGCCACGTATCAGCTGAAAACTTTGCACCACGAATTCAACTTCGCGGATCCCGCCAGCTCCCAGCTTTATGTTGTCTGTGAGCTGTCTGCGTCTAACTTCTTGTGCAATAAGTCGTTTCATTTTCCGTAGCGAATCAATGGCTGAAAAATCGATATAGCGACGATAAATAAAAGGCCTTAATAAGTCATGTAAGTCATCACTATATTGCGTCCAAGGCCCGAGTACTCGCGCCTTAACCATGGCGTAACGTTCCCAATCACGACCTTGCTCTTGATAGTAATCTTCAAGACCACTGAAACTGACCACTAACGGGCCACTTTCACCGTATGGACGCAGGCGCATATCGACCCGAAACACAAAGCCATCAACGGTGATTTGATCTAATAAACTGATCAGTCGTTGACCCATTTTGATAAAAAATTGCTGGTTAGCTTGAGCGCGGCGACCACCGATGGTTTCACCATGTTCAGGAAAGGTAAAAATCAAATCGATATCAGAGGAAAAGTTCAGTTCTCGACCACCAAGCTTACCCATACCGAGAATAAGTAACGGCTGTGGATTGCCCTCTTCATCTGTTGGGGTGCCGATTTGCTGACACATATCGGTGTAGAGCCAATCGCGAGCACCAATTACCAGCACTTCGGCTAAGCTAGATAAATCCAGTAGTGATTCTTCAACATCGCAATAATTTAAAAAGTCTCGCCAAGCGATACGTACCATTTGGAAGTTTCGAAATTGACGTAGCTGTTTTTTAACCTGCTCTTCTGAGCTTGATGAGGCTATATTAGTGTGTAATTCACCAGTAAAAGACTGTCTATCGAGCTGAGTTAACTGACCATCGAATAGCAATTCAATCCACTGGGGATTACGGCACAATTGCTCGGCAATATAATCACTCAAACCTAACACTAACTTTAATTCAGCTTGTTGGGACTGGGTTAGTTTTTCAGTGATTTCAGGCCATGTTTCACAAAGCCTTAACCAGTAACGTGCTGCAATTTCATTAAGCTCTGCAGACAAGACGTTGTTACTTTGGTTGTGCATGTTTATCCGATCCCTTTGGCAAATTACTAAGACTTACACATTTCAATTCGACATATTATGTCAAGGTGTGTTATACAATAAAATCAACGATCGCATAAATAGCTAGTCGATATTGTACCTTCGATTAAGACTACTATATCCTTTACAACAGTAATACCGAACCATGTAAATATTTAGTCAGTTTTAAGCATATAATTATGCGACTTGATACTATATTTATATATGTATTTTATACTATTTGGAGAACACATGGCTGGCATGCTTCCTCGTGTCCTTGCAGTATTTTCAGCGCTGATCTTGTGCATAACATTATCAGGTTGTGGTGATGACAGACCTGAAAAAATTACGCAATATCAGCAGCTGTCACAGCAGCGATTGACTCAACTCGATTCAATGCTAAACGCAGGTGAGCTTCGTAATGCCACCTTACTGACACAATATACCAGCTTACTTAAAAACAGTAAGCCTGATCTGGTGCCGCTACTTGATGAACTGGCGCGTGATGCGACCTCAAGTGGCCCTATGTACCAATCACTAAAACGCAGAACCAGTGAACTGGCCGATTCTGCCAACTTCGTTGATTTAGATCAGCAGCTCGAAGAAGCGCAAAATATTTATCAAGCAGCTGATTCAAGTTTGTTTAATGACATGCTTTCCGATCCCGTTAATGTGGTGGCTGATTTATCAGGTGGACAGCTGGCAAGGGTTAACGCCATCAGCCGTGAAGCCGAAGCAATGGCCAACGGTAGCGAAGATTTTGGTGCAGGAAGCCAGCTAGTGGGTAACCCCGCTTATGGTAGCTGGCAAACTAATTCAAGCGGCATGTCATTTTGGGCCTGGTATGGCATGTATTCGATGTTCTCTAACATCATGAATCCTGTACGCTATGACCGCTGGTCAAACAATCGTGGTTACAGCTACTACAATGATGTCGGTCGCTACCGTTATACGTCTCCTAAACAGGCGAGCGCGCAAAATCGTACATTTGAGAACACCAAGAAAACCTTTAATTCTCAAGGTAAGCAATTTAATAGCCCGTATGCGAAATCACGTACAGGCTCAACCAGCTTATCAAGACAAAGTACTGCAACACCTAAAGCCAGTACTGCCGGAACCAAAACAGCACGTAGCACAAGTAAGTTCCGTTCAAATTATTCCAAAGACAGCAGTTTCCGTAATTCAACTAGCCGCACCACACGCGGTGTACGCCGAGGCAAATAAGGACTAACCATGACATTTTTAAATGACTTCGGACTCACCCTAGATTTAGCGATAATTTTAGCGATTGATCTGACCATCGCGGTGATCTTACTGGCGCTAATGCGCTACTTACAAGGCTGGAGCGTGAGAGTAAACAGCCGCGCTGAACTCGCAGAGCGTGATAACTTTGCTTTTGGGGTTAGTACTGCGGGTGCCGTTCTGGCATTAGGGATTGTACTTTCAGGGGCGATTACAGGTGAAGCTGCTGATTCGTATATTGTTGAAGCCATTGGCATGACAGCTTACGGCTTATTTGGCTTACTTTTAATCAAGTTTGGTCGAGTACTACACGACAAAATTGCCTTAAATGAAATCGATAAAAACAGCCAAATTATCAATGGTAATATGTCGGTTGCCATCGTTGATGCCGCCGCTGCTGTTGCCACAGCAATTATCATTCGATCGGTATTAATGTGGGCAGAAGATATTACCTTAGATACTTTCATTGCTATCTTTACCGCCTTCTTAATCTCGCAATTAATGTTAGTGTTATTAACTCGCTTTCGTGAGCACCAATACGCTAAACGTAATCAAGATGCCTCGATGCAAAAAGCACTAGAGCAAGGCCAAATAGCCGTTGCGATTCGTCACAGTGGTTACATGATTGCCATGGCATTTACCTTTAAAGCGGCCAGTCACTTTATTATCTATGATCCAACTGCTTACTTAATGAATATCGTCGGCTGGTTAACCTTCTCGATAATCATGCTGGTAGTGTTGTCGCTATTACTTGCTGTGGTTAAAAAGCTAGTTTTAGCTCAAATCAACCTAACTGACGAAGTTGAGAAACAACACAACGTCGGTGTGGCTGCAGTTGAACTAGCAATTAGTGTTGCTGTTGCACTCATTTTAGCGGCGTTAATGGCATAAATAGATGAATAATACTTTGCTTGAACAGAGCCAGGAGGGCTGCGACAAGCAAAATAGCCCTTCTCAAACAGGCACCTTGCCTCCAGCGAATAAACGCAGCCTTGCTTGGTTTGATGATGCCCTATTGTTGGGCATTATGGCCTTACTGGCAGGCTGTGGTCTTATTTACGAATACCTACTTTCCCACTATGCAGGCCGCATTCTCGGCGCCTTAGAAGCTGCTATTTACACCATGATAGGCATTATGATTGTGTCTATGGGCATTGGCGCCTTTGCCGCTCGTAAAATTCGCTGTGCCTTCACCGGCTTTGCGATGCTTGAACTTATTGTGGCATTTTGTGGATCATTAGCGATTTTAATTACCGCCGCCGTGATTGGATTTGGCCAGCAATTACCGTTAATTATTGCCAACACCTTAGGCCTGCCACCAGATCATTTACCTGACGGCGGTTTTATTGGCGTATTACAAAATCTTAGTGAATATTTACCCTATATCTGGGGGGTTATTCTAGGTTTGATGATCGGCATGGAGATCCCGCTGATTGCCCGCGTACGTCAATCCTTATCTGAAGAGCACTTGCTGCACAATGCCGGCACCATTTATGGCGCTGATTATGTCGGTGCGGGTGCTGGCGCGGCTATTTGGGTACTGTTCATGCTGTCGTTAGATATTCAGCTCGCAGCAGCGCTCACCGCCAGTGTTAACTTGTTAGCAGGCTTTGTGTTTATTTGGCGCTTTTGGCAGCAAATCCGCTGGGCTAAACTGATCCTCGCAGGACATTTTATCGCCACAGGAGTATTAGTGCTACTGGCACTGCACGGCCCCAGTTGGGAGCAAAATTTCAATAACCTGCTATATAAAGACAAAGTGGTGTATTCAGAAGCTACCCGTTTTCAGCAGTTAACCTTTACCGAGCGGCTGCGAGGCAAAGGTCAAGCACCAGTGTATTCGCTATACATTAATGGTCGATTACAGTTCTCCAGTATTGATGAGCACATCTACCACAGCTTTTTAGTTCACCCGACACTTGCAGCCAGTGCAAGGCAGGATAATGTGCTAATTATTGGCGGCGGAGATGGCTTAGGGCTTAAGCAAGTTTTCGAATGGGATCCAAAATCGGTCACCTTAATGGATTTAGATGAACAGCTCGTCGACTTGTTTAGAGAGCCCCATGAGAACATGCCAGAGCGTGTTAGCAATGCCATGTTAGCCCTTAATGGCGATGCACTAAATGATCCTCGCGTTAAGCTTATTTATGATGACGCCTTTAATGGCATTGATAAACTGATTGCTGACAATCAAAAATTTGATGCCATTATTGTGGATTTGCCAGATCCGAGTCACCCTGATTTAAATAAGCTTTATTCTGATTTATTTTATCGAAAACTGGTCGAGCTATTGAGCGCTGATGGGGCAATGACGGTACAATCGACTTCGCCTTATCATGCCCAAAATGCCTTTATTTCTGTAGGAAAAACCATTGAATCGGCAGGGTTTTCGGTCGAGCAATACCATCATAACGTGCCAAGCTTTGGTGAATGGGGCTGGTCTATCGCCACCTTATCAGGACAAAATGCCAAGCAACGTCTAGCCCATAACGAGACGTTGCCCATTAATGAGCAATGGCTGACTCCTGGGCTTATACATGGCGCATTTGAGTTTCCTGGCACATTTTATAATGATGCTGACACTATCAAAGTGAATAGAATTGGCTCATTACAGCTATACCATTACCACTTAGCATCTTGGTCTGACAACCAAGGGATGAATCTTTTTTAACCAACTCAAAAATAGTCTTGACATAATATGTCTAAGTGCTATCTTTGAAACCTAAGACATAATATGTCAATAAGGACGAATATGAATATCCATAAGATTGCTAACCATTTGACAGAACTTGGCGACCTTAGCCATACCGGTTTGAAGTTTGATTGTTTTCCAATTGATGGTGATGTTGAAGTATTACAAGTCAACGTTGCTGGCCGTGAAGAATTACCGGTATTTGTATCGGTAACTGACAATCAAATCTTATGTATCAGTTATTTATGGGATGAGAGCGAAGTAAAAACTGAAACTCGTACCCAAATGTTTGAAACTATGCTTGAACTAAACATTCCAATGCCTTTGTCATCTTTTGCAAAAATTGATGATAAATATGTGGTTTACGGGGCGTTATCAGTCACCTCAAGCATGGAAGAGATCGAGCAGGAATTATCAGTATTGTCTGATAACTGTTTAGAAGTCATCGACGAACTTGTCGAATTTTTGAAGTAAGGAGCCATATCATGGGCATTTTAAATAAAATTTTAACGGCATTTCGTGGCGGCGCAAATGAAGTCGGCCAAACTATTGTTGATGCAAACTCTACTCGTATTTTTGAACAAGAAATTCGTGACGCAGAAAAGCATTTAACTAAAGCAAAACGTGAGTTAACTGACGTTATGGCGAAAGAAATGCAAGCAAGCCGTGAAATCGATCGCCTGAAACGCAGCATCACTGAGCACGAAGGTTATGCAACTCAAGCACTTGAAAAAGATAACGAAGCGTTAGCAATTGAAGTTGCTGAAAAAATCGCTCAGTTAGATCAAGAGCTAGCAGAACACGAAACAGCGAACAGCAGCTATTCTGCACATGCTTTACGCTTAAAAGAATTAGTGAAGAAAACCGAGCGTCAATTAACTGATTATCAACGTCAGCTAAGCATGGTTAAAACCACTGAAAGCGTACAAAAAGCCACCGCGACTATTACTGATTCATTTGCATCAAGTAACTCAAAGTTAATGAATGCAAAAGATTCACTAGAGCGTATTAAAGCTCGCCAGCAACAGTTTGATGATCGCCTACAAGCATCAGAAACCTTAGCTGAAGAGAATAGCGACAAGTCTTTACACGCTAAGCTAGCAGAAGCAGGAATTGGTGAGCAAAAGTCTAGTGCTAATGCTGTTTTAGAGCGTCTTAAAGCGAAAAAAGGTTAATTGACTATGGGATTTCTGCGTGGCCTATTTGGCAAGAAAGAAGCCCCTAAACGTCAGCTTGACCATGTGAACAAGCTACTCAAGGGAGATATGATCTCCCTTGATGATAGTTTTGCCTTACCTGAGCAACTACGTGGGCAGCAACTTAAAGTTGAAGCGATTCATACTTATGAATATGAACGTTCACAACAATGTGAGTGGTTACTTCGCGGTCACAGTGGCACCGCTATTTTCATGTCTTACATTGAAGAAGATGAAGCTTACTTAAGTTTCTCTGTCAAAGTAAATCGCTCTATCGTTGAGCAAATTTTTGATCTCGATGAATTCTCACAGTTATTTGAAGAGCCCGGTAATGCTGAGCTCAAAACACTACCGCTTTCAAATGAATTAGACAGTGAATACGCACGCTGGTTAAGTGATGCTTATCATCAAGTTGAATTTGCCACTTTTGGTTATTTCCATCGTCAAGATTACCGTGGTCAAAAGCCACCTCAAGATGATAGCAATCAACAACGAGGCGATGGCTTTGAAAGCTACTCATTAGTTGATAGCGATGAAAGCCACGCTGTGGATGTCGAAGTTTATGAAGGTGGCGATACTGAAGTCATGTTGACGCTATATCGCCCATTAACGGATATTCGCGAGTTTTGGCCGGCAAGCTAAGTTAAAGCGGTTTTAGGGAGTTAAACCAACCATGAGTAAAGGTAAATCGTTACCAGAAACCTGGATAAAAAATCAGCAAGCGGCCAAGGCAACCCAAGTCGCGTTTGATTTAGATGAAAAGTTTCAGTACCAGATCCGAAAAGCCGCCCTTGATGCAGGGGTCAGCCCTTCAGATCAAATTCGCTCAATACTTGGTTTAAGCGTCACTAAGCGCCCAAAAAGGCCCAGATTAACCGTATCGTTAAGCCAAGATGATTACGTCTTACTAGCCCAGCGATACGGGTTAAATTCAGATGCACAACTTGAAATTAAAAAGCGCGTTTTAGATGATTTAGTGCAATTTGTAGACGAATAGCTGATGTTTGGATTTTAAAAAACACGCCTTGTTTAAGGCGTGTTTTTTTATGGCTGCAATTAAGGTTTACGCCATACCCCATGATTGGTAGCATCACTGCATTGCTTTTGCAAAACGGATTTGTATCGATGATAGATAAAAAACGCTGGTCATTAAAAACCTTAAATGGTCCCAGCCCTTTCGAACTGGCGATGATGGTGTTATCGCTTTTTTCAGTCTTTATTGTGATTATGCTGACTTTCAGCAAAATAGATCCTGAAACCAGACGGGTATTATTGTTTATTGATACCAGTATCTGCCTCTTGTTTATGTCGCGCTTTTTTTATGAACTTTTTAAAGCCCCAAGTAAGAAGTTTTATTTAAAACATCACTGGATTGATTTTGTTGCCAGCATCCCTGCAATTGAAGCACTGCGTATCGCCCGTGTTTTCCAAATATTACGGGTGATCAGATTAATTCGTGCCACACGCACACTAATCATTCCGCTATTAAGACAAAGCAAACAAACCACCTTAGCCGGGTTATTAGTGGCAATGGTGTTTATTTTGGGCGCAGCTTCCGTGCTAATTTTATTAGTTGAAACTGGGGTTGAAGGCGCCAACATTCAAACTGCCGAGCAAGCCATTTGGTGGGCATTAGTGACCATATCAACCGTGGGTTATGGTGATTTTTATCCAGTTAGCACAATTGGCCATATCATTGGCGCGATTGTAATTATTAGTGGCGTGAGTTTTTTTGGGGTGATTTCTGGTTACATGGCATCGGTTTTTGTCGCGCCAGACAGCAATGAACGTGAAGAGCGTGAAGAAACTAATAAACAGGATATCAAATCTGCATTAGAGCAAGCATTGGAGCGTATGGAGCAAAACCAGCAACAAATGGAAAAAAACCAGCGTCAAATGCTTGATGAAATAGCCATTTTAAAACAGCAGCTTATAGACAAGAATTAACCAGCACTCACCACATTCGGAGTATTTCATCTATAAAAAAATAAGGCCTATCAACTGATAGGCCTTATGTTTAAATGTTTAGCTTACCAGTATGGCTGGTTTTTTAAGGCACTTTTACGAGAATGCTCCATGGCAAACAGCAAACTAGCCTCTTTATCTTCAAGCCAACGGCCAATATCCACGTCGGTCTCTGCAGTCAGTTTAGCCAACAATTGATAACAACCTAAGGTTTGAATACCTAAGGCTAAATCTTGCCAAGGCGCTCTGAATGCTTCGCGGTCTTCTGCTTGATACAATTCACCATAAGCAAACCCCACCAAGATACTTTCATCTAAGCAATGGGCCACTTTTTGATAATCAAGGCTATCCATTGCCGCGCTCATTGGCATTACATCTACAATCCGCTGCCATGAATCTTGTTGTAAACGATTAGCAAACACACCCAATTCAGGATAATCCACTAAGCGGTGGGAACCATTGGCAGTTTTTAATAATAAATCCACTAATTCAAGCTGTAATTGACCGTATTCAGGTTTAAGCCAAAAAGCCTCGAGATTATTATCAGCAACAAGCTTAGCCGCACTGGCTTTAGCTAATGCCTTTAGCGGCGCTTTATTAATGGATTTACCGAATAAGTTTTGACGCTCATCAATAATTAAACTGAGGCTTTGCAGCGGCTCAATAAATTGTAGTTGTTGCTCTAACGTGTCGAAGTAACTGAGCACTTGTGAATTCAATAATCCAAATTGGCTTAGAGTCAGTCGCAACAATCGAATACAAGCCCGCAGTTGCATCCATAATTGTGCTTGCTGAGAAATTTCATCACTATCAAGCAAGATTGATTCAATGATCTGCCAGCGTTCGATGCCCGACTCTAATAATACTTCCAAGGTTTTTGATAAACTTTTATCGCTGGGTAAGCGAATATAATCGATGCTCTTTAATGATTGCGCTTGTGAGTGACCTGAAAGTAAATAGCCGCGCTGGGCTTTACTCGCTTTACCTAATCTCACCGGAACATGACGAGCAACGTCAATAGCCAACTGCAATAGCGCTGACGTGTCACCAGCTAACAGTTCAAACTCCACTTCACAAATGGGATCGGCTTTGCCGTTAGCCAGGACATTACCGGTATCAAATGCAATCTCAACTAAACTATCGCCAATATAAACATGCCATGATTGACGGCAAAAATTAGTTTCAAAAATACAGCTGATTTCAGCTTGCAGCTCACTAACCAGCATTTCTTGCGGCCAAATGGTGTCAGGAAATAATGCCAGTTCGGGGAAATCTTGCTCAATAGCCACATTATATTCGGGCCGAGAGTGAATACCGCCAATAACTTTGCCCGCAGTTTTAATGGTTTGCTCGGTATACTTTTCAGTTTGGCGTACCCTAAGCCCCATCAAATGTTGTCTTAATTGTAATTGAGGTGTATCAAAGTATTTGTTTGATAACTGACAAGTTTCTTGAGGGGTAGCGCCGTCCAATTCATTCAGTAATTTTACCAATAAATCATGGTATTGTGGCTGTATAAACAGCTTAAGTTCTATCTCAGAGTCCATTGACTTCTTTTTCACCTTGTCATTAAATCTTCATTAATGCGTCATAATTAGTTCATAATGTCACATTAGTGTAATAAAAATCCCTTAGGATAGCGTTACTCAGTTCTATATACTGACTAATATCAACTGTAGATTAAATTAAAAACACAGTTTCATTATGTGGACGCTTAAGGTAACATGCGCCCGCTTTTCCAAAATTGGAATCATTAAATAGGTTAACCGCAATGCCAGTAAACTCTATTTTAGGAGTGTTTGCAAAATCACCCCTTAAGCCCTTAGAACAGCATATCGACAAAGTTCATGAATGTGCAGTACTACTTGTACCATTCTTTGACGCAACGACCTCAGGTGACTGGGATGAAGCGGTCAAAGTCCGTAAGCAAATAAGCTTACTTGAAAATGAGGCAGATACGCTAAAGCGTGAGATCCGCCTTACCCTTCCTAGTGGGTTGTTTATGCCAGTAGAGCGTACTGACTTGCTTGAGTTATTAACTCAACAAGACAAAATCGCTAACAAGGCAAAAGACATCTCCGGCCGTATTATTGGTCGCCAATTAGTTTTCCCTCAACAAGTGCAAGCACCGTTTAAAGCTTACCTCAAACGTTGTTTAGATGCTGTCTCTCTTGCTAAGCAAGCAATTAACGAACTCGATGACCTTCTCGAAACAGGTTTTAGAGGACGTGAAGTCGAATTAGTCGCCAAAATGATCAATGAATTAGATCGTATTGAAGCTGATTCAGATGATTTGCAAATCCAAGTACGTCGCTTACTACTAAGCTTGGAAGCAGATTTGAATCCTATCGATGTCATGTTTATGTACAAGATTATCGAATGGGTTGGAGGCTTGGCAGATTTAGCCGAGCGTGTAGGCTCTCGCCTAGAGCTAATGTTAGCTCGCAGTTCATAACTAAAAAGGTTATCAAGGAAACAACATGGTTGATGTATTAGTCACCAATGGCCCAATGCTTATTGGTATTGCGGCTGTATTTGGATTTTTGATGGCATGGGGTATTGGCGCAAACGATGTCGCTAATGCTATGGGAACCTCTGTGGGTTCTAATGCTATCACTATTAAACAAGCTATTATCATTGCAATGATCTTCGAATTCGCAGGTGCATACCTTGCGGGTGGCGAAGTGACCAGCACAATTCGTAAAGGGATTATTGACGCGAGTTATTTCGTCGATTCACCTGAATTACTGGTTTACGGCATGATAGGTTCTCTACTTGCTGCAGGTATTTGGCTGATCCTAGCCTCAGCGCTAGGTTGGCCTGTATCTACGACTCACTCTATTATTGGCGCTATTGTTGGCTTTGCTGCAGTAGGTGTTAGCGTAGATTCTGTTGAATGGGGCAAGGTTGTTGGCATTGTCGGCTCTTGGGTTGTGACTCCTGCGATATCCGGTTTCATCGCCTTTATGATCTTCCAAAGTGTTCAAAAACTCATTTTTAACACTGATGATCCGTTAGCCAACGCTAAGCGTTATGTACCTTTCTACATGGCTTTTGCAGGCTTTGTGATGTCACTTGTGACTATTACTAAAGGTTTGAAGCATGTTGGATTGCACTTTTCAACTGCTGAAGCCTATGGCTTAGCCGCTATTGTTGCCGTTGTTATTGGTATCTTTGGTAAGATTATGATCGGCCGCTTAAACATGAGCACCGACGTTAATCGCCAAACTGAATATGCAAATGTAGAAAAAGTATTTGCTATCTTAATGGTAGTTACCGCTTGTTGTATGGCATTTGCTCACGGTTCAAATGACGTTGCTAACGCCATTGGCCCATTAGCAGCTGTAGTTTCAGTTGTTAACAGCGGCGGTGAAATTGGCTCTAAAGCGGCTTTAGCTTGGTGGATTTTACCATTAGGTGCGGTTGGTATTGTGATGGGTCTAGCTATCTTTGGTAAGCGTGTAATGCAAACCATTGGTAAAAACATCACTCACTTAACCCCAAGCCGTGGTTTTGCTGCTGAACTTGCTGCAGCATCAACAGTTGTTATTGCATCAGGTACCGGTTTACCTATCTCGACAACTCAAACACTAGTTGGTGCGGTATTAGGTGTGGGTATGGCTCGTGGTATTGCCGCAATTAATATCGGTGTAGTACGTAACATCGTTGTTTCTTGGGTTGTTACCTTACCTGCGGGTGCGGCATTATCTATCCTGTTCTTCTTCACCATCAAAGGGGTATTTAGCTAATAACTCGTCAGTTATTAAGCTAACCACGCAAAAGCCGGTCATATTAATGTCCGGCTTTTTTGTTTCAAATAGCAAACTTTCGTTAATCAGCGGGCTAATTATTCGCTTCATTTAGCCAAAGCATAACGTTTTACGCATAATCCCATTAGATTAATCAGTAATATCGCTTATTTGAATAAGACTTTTGCGTTCTTCCTTGCAATCAAGTCGCTAAATAAATAGCATGACGGGTAGTTCTAATGGTATGGAAAAATAACGTGTTAAGAATGTTCACAATGGTAGTATTACTACTGCTCTCAAATGGCTTAATGGCGCAACAAGCGACGCATTTCATTACCGATGATGTCGATATTTACATGCATAGTGGTCCAGGGACTCAATACCGTATTTTAGGCACCATCGAAGCAGGCCAATCAGTTACCTTATTAAACGAAAGCCAAAACGATTACAGTAAAATTCGTGATCATAAAAACCGTGAAGGTTGGGTGATTTCTGAGTTAGTTAAAAAAGGCACCGGCCTTAGAAACCGTTTGCCAATTGTTGAAGCAGAACTCGCTAAAGCCAAGCAAACTTTAGCGCAGCTAGATCAAAGCTCTGAGTCTGTAACCCAACAGCTAACAGCAGCTAACCAACAGATTTTATCTCTAGAATCAGAGCTTGCTAGCGCATCTCAACAGCGCGACCATGCGATTAAAGAATTGAATGCGATTCAAGATAATGCTCAATCAAGAATGTGGCAACAAGGCGCATTAATTGCTGGATTAGGCGCCTTAATCGGTATTTTCCTAGTCTATCTACCAAGACCACAACGTAAGAAGAACAGCCGCTGGATGTAGTCCTAGCTCAATTACGCGACTTATCTTACCTGAAAAGCCAATGCCATTGCATTGGCTTTTTTGTTTCTGCTTTTTGAGCTTACGCTGGCAACAAAAGCACAACATTTACCCCCTCAAAAAAGTCGTTATTTTGCCTGCAAGAGGTATAAAAAACACCTAGGCTATATTTCATCATCACAACTGACACTAAATCTTGCTCAACATCACATTTTAATCGTATACTCGCCTCGATTTCGTACATTGTATACAAAATAAAAAACATCATAATAAACATCTTGTTTACAAAGTTAGTAAACAGCTCAAGACGGAATGAAAATTATGTTCAATGCCAGTGAAGTCCTAAACGGTCATTACAATAATGCTAGCTTAGATGAGCTATTCTCAGCCATAACTAATAATTACATCGTTGATGAAGAACTGTATTTATCTGAGCTTATTAAATTAGTGCCATCGTCTGATACTGAAATTAAGCAAATCACTGATAAAGCCCATCAACTGGTCTTGAAAGTGCGCCAATTTGAAAAGAAAGGCCTAATGATTGGCATTGATGCTTTCTTGCAGCAATACAGCTTAGAAACTCAAGAAGGCATTATCTTGATGTGTCTTGCTGAAGCATTATTGCGTATCCCTGATGCCGCTACTGCAGATGCCTTAATCGAAGATAAGCTCTCTGGCGCTAAGTGGGATGCGCACTTAAGTAAAAGTGATTCAGTGTTAGTTAACGCATCCACTTGGGGCTTAATGCTCACAGGTAAAATCGTTAAGTTAGATAAAAACATCGACGGCAAACCTAGTAACTTGCTAAACCGTTTAGTTAATCGTGTTGGTGAGCCTGTTATTCGTCAAGCAATGAATGCCGCGATGAAGATTATGGGTAAACAGTTTGTGTTGGGACAAACGGTTAAAGAGGCCCTTAAAAACAGTGTTGCTAAGCGCCAGCAAGGTTACACCCACAGCTATGATATGCTCGGTGAAGCCGCGTTAACCGCTAAAGATGCACATAAGTATTACACTGAATATAGCCATGCGATTGCTGAATTAGGCGCACAAGAATACGATCTATCAAGCGCTCCTCGCCCCACAATCTCAATCAAATTATCGGCGCTGCATCCACGCTATGAAGTCGCCAATGAATCACGTGTACTCAGTGAATTATATGACACTGTCATTAAACTCATCGTGCAAGCGCGCGAGCTCAACATCGGTATTTCAATCGATGCCGAAGAAATGGATCGCCTTGAATTATCACTCAAGTTATTCCAGAAGCTATATAACGCCAACGAAACTCAAGGTTGGGGCTTACTGGGGATTGTGGTTCAAGCCTACTCAAAACGTGCCCTGCCGGTATTATGTTGGTTAACTAAGTTATCCCGCGAGCAAGGCGATGAAATTCCAGTGAGACTAGTAAAAGGCGCTTATTGGGACAGTGAGTTAAAATGGGCTCAGCAAGCTGGCGACGGTGGCTACCCACTTTACACTCGCAAAGCCGGCACGGACGTATCATATTTAGCCTGTGCTCGTTATTTACTCTCTGACGCCACTACAGGCGCCATATACCCGCAATTTGCCACCCATAATGCCCAAACAGTTGCCAGTATCAGTGCGATGGGCGCGAATCGTCACTATGAGTTCCAGCGCCTACATGGCATGGGTGAAGAGCTCTACGACACTATGCTGGCTGAAAGTGGCGCAAAATCCGTGCGTATCTACGCGCCTATTGGTGCCCATAAAGATCTACTGCCTTATCTGGTAAGGCGCCTATTAGAAAACGGCGCTAACACCTCGTTTGTTCACAAATTAGTGGACCCGAAAACCCCTATCGAAAGCTTAGTGGTGCATCCATTAACCACTTTAAAAGCTTATAAAACTTTAGCTAATAACAAAATTGTTCTGCCGGAAGATATTTTTGGTATAGAACGTAAAAACTCTAAAGGATTAAACATGAACATCATTTCTGAGTCTGCGCCATTTTTTGCCGGCGTTGACCAATTTAACGATACCCAATGGACTGCTGGGCCATTAGTCAATGGCGAGACCTTAAGCGGCGAAACCAAAAATGTACTCAGCCCATTTGACACCACTAAAACGGTGGGACAAGTAGCTTTTGCCAATAATCAGGCAATTGAAGCTGCATTAAGTTCTGCCCATGGCGCTTTTCATCGTTGGAGTCATACCCCCGTTGAGCAGCGTGCATCTGCACTGCAAAAACTGGCTGACTTACTTGAAGAGAACCGCGAAGAGCTGATTGCCCTTTGTACTCGTGAAGCAGGTAAAAGCTTACAAGATGGCATTGATGAAGTCCGTGAAGCAGTAGATTTTTGTCGCTACTATGCTATTCAAGCCAAGAAAATGATGGCGGCGCCAACTTTGCTTCCTGGGCCGACGGGTGAATTAAATGAACTATTCATTCAAGGCCGCGGCATCTTTGTTTGTATTAGCCCTTGGAACTTCCCATTAGCGATTTTCTTGGGCCAAGTTACTGCGGCGCTAGCTGCTGGTAATACCGTGATTGCCAAACCCGCTGAGCAAACTTCATTAGTAGGTTACCGCGCAGTGCAATTAGCTCATGAAGCAGGCATTCCTGTCGATGTACTGCAGTTCTTACCAGGCACTGGCGCTACTGTTGGCGCAGCGATCACCGCTGATGAACGTATTGGCGGTGTGTGCTTTACTGGTTCAACCGGCACTGCTAAATTGATTAACCGCACATTAGCTAATCGTGAAGGTGCTATCATTCCGCTCATCGCTGAAACTGGCGGTCAAAATGCGATGATAGTTGACTCGACCTCACAAGCAGAACAAGTGGTTGCAGATGTGGTTTCATCGTCGTTTACCAGTGCAGGCCAGCGCTGCTCGGCATTGCGAGTGCTGTTCTTACAAGAAGATATTGCCGATCGCGTATTAGATGTAATGCAAGGCGCGATGGAAGAGCTCAGTATTGGTAACCCAAGCTTTGTTCAAACTGACGTTGGCCCTGTGATTGATGCCACTGCAAAAGCGAACCTAAATGCCCATATTGATCATATCTCGCAAGTTGGTAAGTTAATTAAGAAAATCAACTTACCCGCAGGCACTGAAAATGGCCACTTTGTGTCGCCAACAGCGGTAGAAATTGATTCAATTAAAGTGCTTGAGAAAGAACATTTCGGGCCAATTTTGCACGTTATTCGTTATAAAGCCGCTAATTTAGCCGCGGTTATTGACGAGATAAACAGCACCGGCTTTGGTCTTACTTTAGGAATTCATAGCCGCAATGAAGGCCATGCGTTAAATCTTGCAGACAAGGTTGATGTGGGTAACGTCTATATTAATCGTAACCAAATTGGCGCAGTAGTGGGTGTACAGCCTTTTGGCGGTCAAGGTTTATCAGGTACTGGCCCCAAAGCAGGCGGACCACACTACCTTACTCGTTTTATTACTGAAAAAACCCGCACCAACAATATTACTGCCATTGGCGGTAACGCGACGTTATTGTCCCTTGGTGATGCTGAAGACTAATAATTAGCAGGTTTGAAACCATAAAAATGCCCGCAGCTGCGGGCATTTTTTGTTCAAGCTATTTTATTTAGGTTAATAGTGTTCAAGCTAATAGTATTTACCGATAAAACCATCAACGGCTTACCATTAAGTAAGCAGGTATCACTTGAATCGCCATAACAAAGCCCAATCGAGACAAGGATAGGCCTTAGCACTGCTTATAAAGCTAAGCTTTCTTTTTCAGCAGCAGTTTTACGCTCAGGGCTTGTCTTAACATGGGTTAAGTACAAAGGTAAGCCCACGAGTAAAAAGCCGCCGACTAAATTACCTAATGCCGTTGGGATTTCATTCCACAATAGGTAGTCGCTAACAGTAAAGTCACCGCCCATGATCATTGAAAATGGAAATAGGAACATATTAACGATTGAATGCTCAAAACCCATAAAGAAGAACAGCATCACAGGCATCCACATTGCAGCCATTTTGCCGCTCACTGAGGTTGAGATCATAGCGCCTACCACTCCCATAGACACCATCCAGTTACACAACATGCCGCGAATAAAAATAGTAAACCAGCCTGCCACGCCATGCTCTTGATACCCTAACGTACGTGACTCACCAATTGAGCTCACTTTAGCCGCTAATACTCCACCGTCAGTGTTGTAACCATAAGTCAGGATATAGGATGCAAAAAATGCCACGGTTAACGCGCCGGCAAAATTCCCCACAAACACTAACCCCCAATTCCTAAAAAGTTGCTCCCAGGTACATCCCGGTCGCTTGTTAAGGACAGCTAAAGGCACCAAGGTAAATACACCTGTCAGCAAATCAAACTTCATCAGATACAACATAATAAACCCAACCGGGAATAATAATGATCCGACTAACAAGCTACCTGTTTTCACGATAACGGTAATGGCAAAAAAAGCGGCAAGTCCCAGTATCGCGCCAGCCATAAATGCCCTAACTAATGTATCTCGTGTCGACATGAAGATTTTTTGCTCCCCAGCATCTACCATCTTGGTAGCAAACTCCTTTGGCTCGATATATGACATAGTGCATTCCCTATAGTTATGTAGTTGACTGCTAATAAGCCAACTTCATACCAAGGTTGATAAATACTTATAAATCAACACCCTAATCTAATTAGATTTTTTAAAAATGGTTGTAAGTAGTGCAAGCTGCACCTAGATAGCGCAAAAAAGCCATTATTGAAAGGCCGTATTTAGCATCAAGTTTGTCTCGCTAAATGAAGCGTAATGAGCAAGTTAGTGGTTGTTGCGGCGGATAAGTGAGTCTTCGTTAAGACTCAAATGGTACCAATAATCGAATATGGTTATTGTAGTGACTAGCAATAGCTTGATGACTAAATGGCTAAATGGCAATATTCATTTTAAGCTCTAACTTGTATGGCAGCGCTGATAACTTTTGCTTGAGATTTTGCTGAAATACTTTGATATCACCGGTCTTTATAATTGACTCTTCACTAGGTACGACATTGATATCAATTCTAAGCTCATTTCCCACTTTGACGACACTGCCTAAATGCAGGGTTTCTTGGCTATCAACTTCTTTCATGCCTTTGGATACTTCTGCAATCAGTTCTTGTTGTGGTGCCATTTGCAATAGCTCTTTGACCGCTTGACTCACCATAGAAAAAGGAACTTTCAAAAAGTAAGCTGAAATTAATATCATCATGAGTGGATCGGCATAACCTGCATATTGAGCCAGCGAAGTTTGCGTTAAGCCCCATGCGATAACAAACCCCAGCGTAATAGCCATGCTGAGCAAAGTATCCATCTGCCACTGCTTAGTTTCTGCTTCAATTAACCCTGAGTGCGACTCGCGGCTCATTTGGGTTATTTTCCACCAAGCAAAACCACAACCAAGGGTATTTATCAGCCCGAAAACACTCGCGACACCAATGTCTAACGGCTTGACACCTTGTATTAAACTATCGATTGCCCCAAACAGTGAATAAATCACTAGACTCATAATCACCACACCTTTGATCGCAATAACAATAGGTTCAAACATCGCCTTACCATTGGGAAAACGCTTATCTTTCGGGGAATGGATAAGCTTAGCGGCGAGCAGTGACAAAATAGTTAACAGCAAACTAATTAACGAGTATAAACCATCAAAGGCTATGACTAAGGAACCCAATATCAGCCCAACCGCCAAGCCGCCTACAGCAAACATCAGCGCAAATACTGAAGACAGTATCAACACTTTTTGCTCTATTGCTTGAGATGGCACACACATATGAATTCCTCATAAAATTAATCATTTACCCGTATAGGTAATTGAGTACAGTTTGGCATTCTGTATTAAATCAGCAATGACAAACTCAACGTCTGTGAGGTTATTTTGATAGTAATATTATTATAGCAAGGCTATTCAATGACTTAGTTTAGCAACCATCTGTCAATTATATTGACAGTGAGTGCTTGGCATGAATCCGAAATAACACGAATAAGCTAATACAAAGGTGATAGCTGGTTATTGAAATGGACCAGTTGAACAGTTTGATTTAATGACCCATCGAGGATGGGCTTATCATGAACACAAGATTAAAAAGCAAATAGATAGTCATTTAACTGATCGGCTAACCAGTTTGTCGCGGGATGCTCATTAAGGCCACTTGCTGCAAACATGCAATAGTCTTCCTGCAATAAACCGTAAGTATGCTTAATCACCGCAATGGATTGCTGCCTCAATAAATGTTTAATCAAGGGTTCAGGCATTACACCCCAAGCATCTTCAGTTTGAATGGAGCTAAGAATGTAATCAAAACTTGAAAAACCAATATAGTTACGGGAAAAAGGCTGTAATTCAGGATTGGACTTTTCATTTAAATATACCATTGATGCTTGCATGGCGCTGCGCAAGTCTTCATCTGACACTCGGCGTTTTGCTGCCAAGGGGTGGTCATGACGGCACACTGACATCATGCGAATTTTACCTAAAGGATGTGATGTCACCATGGCACTATCAGTGCTTTCATAGTCAATTCCAAAAGCAAAATTAACTTGCTCAGTTTCAACTAAATTGGCCAGATCGCCGGTGGAGGCCAGCACAATATTAAATGAGGTTGCTGGAAAGTGATTATTAAGCTGATGAGTCAACTCTAACCAAATATCGTCAGGTAAAGAGTCGTCACGGGCAATCCATACTTCTGCAGCAAACTCACCTTTAACTTGACGACAGGTTTGGCGGATCCGCTGCGCCGCTGTCAGCATACTTTGGCAATCTTTATAAATAGCCTTACCTGCTTCGGACAATGTGACTTGGTTACCGGTGCGATCAAATAATGCGGTATCGAGATCTTTTTCCATCGCTTTAATCGCCATGGTCATTTTGGTGCGATTCTGTTCTGTTTGTCTCGCCGCTTCTGACACAGAGCCCAGCTCTGCGACCAAACAAAAAGCTTCAATTTGCGAAAGTGTCAGTGCCATTATTATTCCTATAGTGAGGCTACCTCGCTAAGATAGCCTATTGCTTTGTGCCACAACAGTACGCTTTATCAATTTCGCTAGTCAGTTATCGGTTATCAACATAGCTTAGGCAATGCTAACCATCTTAAGGGAAAAAATGAAATCTAAAATTACAGCGGATATGGGAGTTTGAGGCAGGAAAGTGAGGTAGTAAAAGGCAGCTTGATAACAATCCTAATAACCATCAAGCCCTCACAGGCAATATTCGCACTATTGACTATCAAACAAACCGTTGCGCTTTAAACCTCGATGAACGTTTTTACATAACTTGGCAAATTTTTCTAAATCGCCAAAGCTCGGGGTGGCATTATTGTCCAGCGATGATTGCCAATAACTCACTTCACTATCAACAATTTCAAGCAGTTTTTTGGGACAGCCAATACAGCTACTATTAAAACCACATACGGCTAAAGCAGGATCATCTAAGGGAAAGGTATCTTTAACTTGGTTTATAAGTTGCTGCATTGCAGTCATTCTATCTGGTTTCATCATCAAGGGGCTCTTGCATCAATGAACGCCGATAATATTGCAGCGGCTGTTAAAGGTCAAAATACAGCCACCAAACCGCCTCAAGGTTAATGAGATGTATACTTTATTGTGCTGCAAATACAGTTAGCATGTGCCATTAAAGTAAAACCAACCCTAGAAGCAAAGAAGTCTAGACGTCTAGATTGACACTAATTTGTAGATCTCCTATGCTGACTATCATTGCACAAGCTATCATCATTGAAACTGAAATAACATGGATTGCTAAAGTAACTCGCAGCCTATTGGTGCAGCACCAATAACCATCAATGAATTGAATAAGATAATAAGAGAGACTCACTTGACCACACAAACACAAAAATCGGCCACCAGCCCAGCCTCCTTTGTTGCTTTACTGCCACTATTTGCTTTTTTAGCCTTATTTATTGGCGCTGGGGTTTACTTTCAAAGCCAAGGTGTAGACTTTGCTTTTTATCAGTTACCTAGTGTTATCGCGATTTTACCGGCGATTATCTTGGCGTTATTACTGTCTAAGCAAAAATTAAATCAATCCATTGATACTTTCATTGCCGGTATTGGTCACAGCAATATTATTGCTATGTGTCTGATTTATCTATTGGCAGGCGCCTTTGCCTCTGTCGCTAAAGCGACTGGTGGTGTTGATGCTACGGTTGCGCTGGGCTTATCAATGATCCCATCGAACTTATTATTACCCGGCTTTTTTGTTATTGCTGCCTTCATTGCTACCGCGATGGGCACCTCAATGGGTACCATTGCAGCGGTAGCACCGATTGCATTAGGCGTTGCTGATCAAGCGCAAATTGATTATGCATTAATGGCTGGCGCAGTATTATCTGGTGCATTATTTGGTGATAACTTATCTATTATTTCTGATACCACCATTGCCTCAACCCGTACTCAGGGCTGTGAAATGAAAGACAAGTTCCGTGAGAACTTAATTTTCTCGCTGCCAGCATCAGCAATTGCCTTAGTGTTATTTGCTATAGCGGGTCAGGGACAAGCTGACATTGCCGCCCAAGAAATTGACTTCATTAACGTTATTCCTTACCTAACGATATTATTTTTAGCAGTATCAGGGGTTAATGTGTTTGTGGTACTAACCGTAGGCATACTGCTAGCTGGCGCTACAGGCCTGTTCACTATGGATTATAGTGCGGTCCAATTTGGTCAAGATATCTATGCTGGTTTCACCAACATGCAAGAAATCTTCATTCTATCTATGCTTGTTGGCGGTTTAGCTGCGCTGATGACACAACAAGGCGGTTTAACCTTTGTAAGCCAGAAGATTGAATCTTTGATTGCCCGCTTCTCTAAAGCCAAAGGTGACGCATCACCCCGCGCTGCTGAACTAGGTATGGCAGGTATGGTTGCAGCAACCAATGTGTGTGTCGCTAACAATACGGTATCGATTGTGGTTGTCGGTGACATTGCCAAAGACTTAGCCAGCAAGCATGGCGTTGCACCTAAGCGCGCGGCGAGTGTTTTAGATATCTTTGCTTGTATCATTCAAGGGTTAATTCCCCATGGCGCTCAAGCACTATTGATAGCATCAACCTTTGCCATTAGCCCATTAGCTGCTATTTCACACGCTTGGTATTGTATGATTTTAGCTGTGGTTGCTATTTCAATTGTGATATTGCGTAAACGCGCTTAATTCACTGTCAAACCAACGGCATAAAACCTGAGAACAACCGACTTAATGATGGTTGAACTCAGGTTTTATTTTATATAAAAGAGCGGTTTAAAAGTGTTAGTCTAAAGTTAACATTTGCATATCAAACAACCCATGAGCCAATCAATTCAGTTTAATAAACATTACGATTTATATTTAATGATTATTTTCATGTCTTTAGCGACTGCTGTAATTAGTGGCCTTGGCATTGGGGCGGCGTTAATTGCTGAAGTGTCTCGTTTGGGTATTAACCCACTGAGCATTAGAGCTGATACCTTAGGTGACTATATGAGTTCACCGTTAGCCATTGTTTACAATATGTCATTAGTCATTGCTGGAATGTGTTTAATACTGGCTATGTCAGCGCGCTACTTTGTCTTTGAAGATGGCTACAGCCGAGGTATTACCGTCACTGGCGCTACCTTAGGCGTATTAATTGTACTCATTGGTATCTTTCCAATTAACTTTTTAGAGCAACACCGTCTGTTTTCAACCGGTTATCTCATTTGCACCTTTTTGCTGCATTGTTTTTGCTTTATGGAATACTTTCGCAAGCGTAGCGCTTTAACCAGTCCATTATTCGCTCTAAATATTATTGGGTTAATATTTTCAATAATATTGATGTCTTTGCTTAACTGGTCGACATTAGATTTTGATCCATGTAGCCATGCTACCAGTGACATTTGTTGGATGTCCTTGGTGATGTGGGTACTAACTCAAACCAATATTTTGTGGTGTATGGTGTTAGCCATTGATATGAAAAACCGTATTAAGCAGCAACATCACCTTGCCAACTTATCGCTTGTAGGAAACTAATTTTGGCCAATAATGTGCGCTTAGAGCAGTATTTAGCTCACTGCGGAGTCTGCTCAAGGCGCCAAGCCCAAAGGCTTATTGCCGCAGGTAGAGTGTGCTTTAATGGTCAAATCGCCTCAGCGTTAGATCGCGTCAGCCCCAATGTGGTAAACCCCAATATTTTACTAGACGGTGAAACTATTGCGCCACTAGAGAGCAAACAATATTGGCTATATCACAAACCCGTGGGCATTGATTGCCGCTTATTACCTGAGTTAGCCTCCAGTTTAATCCATCACTTACCCGCTTCACCCCGGCTGTACCCTGCAGGAAGATTAGATAAGGACTCGCGCGGATTATTACTACTGACAAATGATGGCGCGCTAACTCATCGACTGATGCATCCTGATTTTGGCCATGAAAAAGTCTATCAAGTCACGGTAAATAAACCACTTAAAAATGATTTTGCCGCGTTAATGAGTGCAGGAGTCAGCTATCGAGATGTGACCACTAAACCTTGTAAGGTCTCTGTCATTGACGAGTGCCAATTTGAGATAACGTTAACCCAAGGGCTTAATCGACAAATTCGCAGAATGTCCCAAGCGCTGGGCTATCACGTTGTTGATTTGCTAAGAGTGAGCATGATGAATTGTCAGCTTGCTCAGTTGCCAGAAACAAAAATGCGGCCCCTAGAGGCCGCAGAATTAGTCACACTGCAGCAGCTACTTAAGTTGTAGCTGCTTATCAATTATTTTACGATGTCCATTTCTTCAAGTAAGTTGTCAGCATTATCTAAATACTTCATCACCCACAGCATGTAACGGCTATCCACTTGGATTGAGCGGTTAGTTTGAGGATCATAACCCCAGTCACCAATGATGCTTTCGTAAACGCCATCAAACAGTAAACCCACTAATTCAGCGCGGCCATTCAAAGTTGGAGAACCTGAGTTACCACCAGTGGTATCTAAAGTCGATAAGAAGTTAACCGGTACAGAATCGATTGATTTCATGTAGAAATCGCCGTACTGCTTTTGCTTAATAAGCTCAAGTTGCTTAGTCGGTGCATCAAATGGAGCTGCACCAGTATCTTTCGCAACAATACCTTCAAGACGAGTAAACGGCGCCGCCACTAAACCATCTTGGGGCGAGTATCCTTTTACGTTACCAATCGTGACTCGTAAGCTTGAGTTAGCATCAGCGTAAACCGGTTTACCTAGCTCACGATTATAGGCAATGACCGCATCCATATACTGTGGACGCACTTTCATTAAGTCTCCAGCAAGTTGTTTTTGCGCTTGTTCGCGTTGCATTTTTTCATCAAAGGTCATCACCGCATATTGAATAAACGGATCTTTCGACTGATTAAACTCAGCTACCGACTTATTCATCCAAGCTAAGCGGACGTCTTTATCTGACAGTGTGGTATTGGCATACATGCTATCAAGGGTTTTCATTAGCTTGGCTTCATCGAAGTTTTTACCAATCGAGAAAGCCTTATCAAAATCAGCTAAACGCTCAGAGGTTGGCAAAGCGGCATAACGCTTGAGTAAGTCTGCTAACATGGCTTTATCAACGCTGGCAGCATAACGACGGTCAATACGCTCCATACTTGAGGTAAACTGAGTCATATCGCGTTCTTGATAGCCAGGCTCACGCTGCATATCCGGTAACGCTTTTTCATGAGCTAAACGATATAGGCGCTCAGCGGTGTTCTTCATGGTTGAATAACCCATGTAACTCAGCAGTAAGTCACGTTCTTGGCCTTGTTGGTCTAAGGCAATTAACTTATCTAACTGAGCTAATGTTTCACCATATTTCGCCTGACGCTTGCTATCTTTGCTAATCCACTTAGCTAATTTTTGCTCTAAACTTTTACGCTCATCTAACATGGTAGATTTACCGTAAAACTCAATCATCGAAGTAAAGTTTTTAGCGTAATTGGCTAATCCTGCAATTGAGCTTTCATATTTAATTCGCTCATCACTGCCTTCTGGGGCTGTGTCTTTGATGATTTCAATTAAACGTTCACGCAACACTTTACCTTGCGGATAAGCCCACTCAAATTGGTTTTCGACTTCATTCGCAATGCGATAACGGTTAGTACGGCCGGGGTAACCTGCCACCATAACAAAGTCCCCTTCGCTTACGCCTTTTGCAGACACTTTAAGAAAGCTTTTAGGCTCGTATGGGACATTATCTTTACTGAAATCGGCAGGCTTACCATCTTTACCGACGTAAGCACGGTAGAATGAAAAATCGCCAGTGTGACGTGGCCACATCCAGTTATCGATATCGCCGCCATATTTACCCACACTGGCTGCAGGATTATAAGTTAGGCGAACATCGCGGATTTCCATCTGTTTAACTAAGTAATACTCAAGACCGCCATGAAAACTATAAACCTTACAGCGGTAACCATCTTGCGCTTCACACTCTGCGACTAATGATTTCTCTTTTTGCTCAATGCCTTTGTAAAAGTCATTACCAGTTTTGCTCATTTCACCGTCTTTTATTTTAGCGGTGACATCAGTAACAGCTTCAGTAACATAAATACGTGAACCCGGTGTAGCAGGTAATTCTTCTGCATAAGTTTTAGCTAAAAAACCATCTTGTAACAGGTTGTTCTCTGGGGTTGAGTTGTACTGAATAGCGCCATAAGCACAATGATGATTAGTAACAACCAAGCCTTTAGGCGACACAAATGATGCTGTGCAGCCACCTAGGCTAATCACGGCATTCATTGGAAATTCGGTTAATTTTGAAATCGATTTGGCATCAATCTCCAATCCTTTTGCTTTAAGCTCATCAGCCATTGCAGGTAGCTGATAAGGCTGCCACATTCCTTCGTCTGCTTGGCTGGCAAATGTTGCCAAAATTGCAGCGCTTAATAACCATGTTTTCATTATTATTCCATTTTTAATAAAAGAGCCCCAAATTGCCTGTATTTTAATGCGGTCACAATGTCATATTGAAGCAACAATGTTCAGATTTAAGGCATAAAAAAGTCAGGCGGATAGCCTGACTTTATCATATTGTTTCTACAAAGAAATAGTCTTTGAAAAATGCCGTTACAAAGCTTATCGACAACACAGCTTCATTTATTGGCTTTTTTAGCTTAAAGCCACCATCAACTGAGCAACCACAATCAACAAACCTAATAGACCTGCGATAGCTAAGGCAAGCTTGCCACCACACACTTCATAGCCACCTAATTGTTGCTTACGCAGTTTTAATGCCATGACTATCGGCAAGAAGATAATCATAACCACTAACGGTATGGCCGCAAAGCCGAGCACTTGGAAAAAGCCATCAGGGTAATATAAAGCACATAATAGTGGCGGCACGAAAGTGACTAACCAAGTTTTAGCACGGCCAGCTTTATCATCTTTTGCTCGGGTTAACTCGGCAACATAGTCAAACAAGCTCATGGTAACGCCTAAGAAAGAAGTCACGAGTGCAAGATTGGCAAATAAATCAATAAACTGACTGACAACCGCTGAGTTAGCTACAGCTTGTAATGCATTAACTAGCGCAGGTAATGACCCTGCAAAACCATTTACCGTTTCACCGCCTAAGGTACCTAAAGTGACCAAAATCCATAAGATATAGCAAACTAACGGGATAGTAGAGCCAATCAATAGCACTTTTCTTAACGAAACGGCATCACCTTCTAGGTAGCGCACAATCGTCGCAATACACACATGGAAACCAAATGAGGTAAATACCACAGGAATAGCCGCTAACCATAAATGGTCAAGCTTATCGCCTTCGGCGACATTGGCTGAAAAATTACTTAATGATGCCACAAGGTTTACTTCAGGTAGCAAAAATGCCACCACTAGAACCAATAACACGATCATCGCGGTAAATAACACCCGAGATACTTTATCAATCCACTTCACGCCAACGGCAATTAGGCCACCAAATACTAACGTAAATAGCAGTACTGACACTTGGTTATTTAAATCGACACCTAATAATGGCTCTAAGCGAGATTCAAGTAGCGATGATCCGCCCATTAGATACACCATGGTCAGGGCAAATAACAAACTTAAAAACGATCCGCCTTGAATAAGTTGACCAACCTTGCCTAAGGTTTTGCCTGTAATGGCGTGGACGTTATCACCCACACCAGTACGTAAGTTAATTTCTAACATTAATAAAGAGGTATAAGCTGATAATCCCCAGATAACTACCAGCAATAAAATCGCAGGCATAATACCTAACGCTGCGGTAGCAAGTGGTAAAGCTAACATCCCCCCACCAATAGCAGTTCCTGCAACAATGGCGATTGAGCCAAGTATTTTTAAGTTCAAAACATGAGTCCCGTATGGTTTTTATTTATTGGTCGTTTTACCAAGTCTTATTGATATGGTCGAATTCGACAGTAGCAGAAGGAGATTATCACTAGCAAGAGACTTAGGCATTTAAAGGCCTACACGCGCGTTAATAAACAATTACGCAACATATTGATAATTACTTTAACGCAAGGATTTTGCAATGGTGTAGCATTACAACCATACAAGAGGATTTTGAGGCTAGCAAACAATTTGAAGAGCGATATTAATTGAGTAATCACATATAAAACTACCCATCAACAAATGAAATGATGAGTAAACTGACTATGCAGGTAAACCAGAACAAGATAAATAAAAAAGGAAGACCTAAGTCTTCCTTTTACATAGTTAACAACAGGTATTTACTTATCTAATACCTTAACAATCAAATTAGCGACCATTATGCTTCCAAAAGTGTTTTGATGCGTTGACCATAATCGCTATCAGCTTTTAAGAAATGCTCAACCATTCTCAATTGCACATCTTCACTTGCTTGGCTCAATGTACCAGCAATGGTTTCAACTAAACGCTGCTTTTCTTCTTCACTAAAGATGCGGTACAAATTACCCGCCTGAGTATAGTCATCTTGGTCATAACGGCTATATCTTGCAGCCTCGCCATCAAGTCTTAGTGGCGGCTCAATAAATTGAGACGGCTCTTGAAGTGCTGCCGGAGCAGTGCTTGGGCCGTAATTGGCACTTGAATCTGCACCTGTTTGACTGCCGTTATATGGGCATTGTGTCCCTGCCATAGCCCCTGCACGTTGATGATGGTTAGCTTTAGCGGCATGAGGACAATTTACCGGTAATTGGTTGTAATTAGTTCCAATACGATAACGCTGAGCATCTGCATAAGAGAACAAGCGTGCTTGCAACATTTTATCAGGTGAAGCGCCGACACCAGGAACCAAGTTACTTGGTGCTAATGCAACTTGCTCAACTTCAGCAAAGTAGTTGTCTGGCATACGATTTAACTCAAGTTCGCCAATTTCAATTAATGGATAATCTGCATGTGGCCATACTTTGGTTAAATCGAATGGGTTTATTGCATAATCATTGGCGTCTGCTTCAGGCATTATCTGCACTTTTACAGCCCACTTAGGGAAGTTACCATCGGCGATAGCTGCCACCATGTCACGTTGTGACGAGTCCGGATCAATACCTTTTAAAATATCAGCTTGCTCTGCAGTTAAGTTCACTACACCTTGCTGTGATTTAAAGTGGAACTTGACCCAGTAACGCTCACCTTCGGCATTCCATAATGAGAAAGTATGTGAACCATAGCCGTGCATTTGACGGTAATTAGCTGGGATACCGCGATCTGACATTAAAATAGTCACTTGATGCATGGCTTCTGGGTTTAATGACCAGAAATCCCACATTGCTTGCGGATCTTTCAAATTAGTCTGCGGGTTACGCTTTTGGGTATGAATAAAGTCAGGGAATTTAATGCCGTCACGTAAGAAGAATGTCGGAGTGTTATTCCCCACAATGTCATGATTACCGCGGGCAGTATAAAAACGTAAACCAAAACCACGAGGATCACGCTCTGCATCGGCGCTACCCATCTCGCCGCCAACAGTTGAGAAGCGAATGAAGGTCTCAGTTTGCTTGCCCACACCATTAAAGTGATCAGCCAAGGTGAAATCACTTAGGTCTTTAGTTAAGGTAAAAGTACCATAAACACCGGTACCTTTTGCATGTACTACTCGCTCAGGAATACGCTCACGGTTAAAGTGGGCTAATTTTTCAATTAAGTGCCAATCTTGTAATAATAATGGACCACGCTCACCTGCTGATAATGAATTTTGGTCATCAGCTATTGGGGCACCATTTTGGCTAGTTAAGTAATTGTTATTATCCATTTGTTACTCCTGATTTGCGGCATCTAGCCACTGCTCAATTAAATCAAATACTGTCGCCACGATATTTCTCCTGGCTGCGTTTCATTGAAATCATAATAACCGCAGCGAAAATAAAGTTAAAACGATTAAGATGAATTGCTGCAATCTATTTTTACGATTCACTAGCAAAAAAAATGGCGAAGCATTCGCCTCACCATTTAATGATATTTAAATACAATTGAGTCATTACTGATCTCACACCAAATTAAGTGTAAATATTGCATCAATAGTTTACAAGCTGATTACCTGTGCAACTAGAAGGCAACTATATACGTAGATAAAACGACAAACTTAAAGGGTTTATTCTGATCTAGTTTCAGGTTCTTTATACAGTTTTATTAAATAATAAATATCAATCAATACAATAAAAAAATTCACTAATGCCACTGGGATGGCATCTATCGCCAAACCATAAGCGACAAAAAGCGCTGCACCAATAAGGTTCCACCAGCGTAATTTTTTTATATTAGCCATCATCAATGAAATAGCCACCACGGCAGAGGCTAAATAACCCACCCATTCCCATACTGTTGCAGCTTCCATTTATGATTCCTTTTAAGGGGTTTGACTTTATTCAGTGTAGTTAATAATTGCCTATTAAGCGCTGACTTTTCTAGCTACTACAGCCGCAGTCATCCGAGAAATACAACATAACTCACCTGCAGAATTATTGATTAGCACTTCCCATACCGAGCTACGTTTACCAATATGCACCGCTCTTGCCGTCGCAATTAACTCACCATTTCGTGACGCTTTTAAGTGATTGGCATTAATTTCTTGGCCAACACAATAAAAATGCTTAAAGTCGACCACAAAGTTAGCCGCATAACTGGCAACGGTTTCGGCCAGTGCCACATTCGCGCCGCCATGAACTATGCCTAAAGGGTTATGTACTGAGGGATTAGCTGGCATAGTCGCCACCATATAATCTGCGCCAATTTCAGTAATTTTAATACCAAGGGTTTTCATTAATGTGCCCTTTCCATGGAGCCCACTATCCATTTTAGCGCAATCTTCAAGGGTGACTTCTCTAAACCAAATACTCATTTATCAACTTCCAGTAATACGTAATTAATTCAGTCTACTGCCAAGCTATTTAACTTTAAAGGATTTCCATAAAAAAGGGATGGCAGCTGCCATCCCTTTTTAAACTTCGTTTTAATTTTTTAGGTTAACACTACTAAAAAATAGCTACGATTGGGTCTGAACATAATGTTGTGTCTGTTTCACAGATTTTATAAGTCACCTCTGCTGGTGCATTAGTGAAACGATCTCGGTAACGGCCATCATTCGACGTTGTTGATACCATTACATCATCACGGTAAATATTAACACTTTCACCGTTTGCACCGCTCCATGATAAGTCCACCGCCGCACTACCACGACGTGAAACCATAGTACGTGTAACTGCAGCGTCTATGCTGTAATCAAATACTTCGATATCCATAGCAGTTGTATCAGTTAAACCTTCACTGTCTGTTACCACCAATGTCACAGAGTAAATTCCACCTGCCGCATAAGCGTATGTAGGATTCATATCTGAAGAGGTAGAACCGTCACCAAAGCTCCATTCATAGCTAACAATGTCATCATTAACGTCTGAACTTAAGTCGGTAAAATCAACCGTTAAGCCATCAATAGCATATTCAAAGCCTGCCACCGGTGCTGTAGGACTCGCATCCCCCAGAGCCGATAAAAGTAAGCCCCAATGATTTAATGAGCCACTATCTCCACCCGCTAAATCACTAACAGTTAATGTCCAAGTACCCAATGCTATTTCACCATTGAATTGCTCAGTTGCCCATGTCTGTACAATATCATCAGCACTGCCACCAGTTTGATTGTGCAACATAGCTTCTGTGCCATTTGGTGATGTTAGTGTTACGACTAAATCTCCTATCCATGTATGGGTAATATCAACATTCACATCAAGGCCAAAGATTTGTAATTCATCCCCGATTTCAATGGTGCTGGTGATAGTAGTATTATCCGAAATATCCACAGGAGTATCATTGCTATAACCAAAATCATTCAATCCCGCAGGATAGACTTCTAGGCTAACAGCTTTACTTTTCGAAGTGATGCCGTCATCAGCATGAACGGTAATGACATAATCTCCCCAAATAGCAGACTCAAGCGTCGCAACATCAAGCGTAAAACTGTCACCGACTACTGCAGTGTTAGCAGAAAGACTAATGCCTTCTAATGCTGGTGATACATCAAATGACAGCGCGACTTGATCATCCCAACCAGCAATACTGCCCAGACTAAAGTCATAACTAACGGCACTGCCAGCTTCAACTGATTGTGAAGATGGCGTGACACTTAACGCAAATGATGGATCTGGATCTGCATCTGCCAGTGCGTTTGCGACATTTAAACGTGTTCCAGCCACTGTTAGGCCAGTCAATGCTGCATTAGCATCACCAGAATCCATTAGTAACTGCTTCATAGTGACAGGGTCAATATCAGGTGCTATTGACCACACAAGTGCTGCAGCGCCGGTGATATGTGGTGTAGCCATTGAAGTACCTGAATAGGTACCATAACTATTTCCAGGAAGGGTTGATAAAATCGCAGAACCAGGCGCGCCCATATCGACACTTGTTAATCCCCATTGAGAAAAACTAGACATATCGTCATTGTGATCGGTACTGGCAATCGACAAAACAACATCAGAGTCATAACTTGATGGATAGTGTGGATTTGCATCATTATCAACAGCGCTATTACCTGCTGCTGCAACAAATAAAATTCCTTCATCACCAGCCGATTCAATAGAATCTTTTAATGCTTGGCTAAATCCGCCGCCGCCCCAAGAATTATTGGTCGCTTTAACATCAACACCATGGTTCACTTTTAAATTAGTGAAATAATCAATACAAGCTATCGCAGCTTCTGTAGAGCCTGTTCCACTATCACTTAAAAATTTACAACCAATGATAGTGACATCCCAGTTAACCCCAACAACACCTACGCCATCATTACCTTGTGCGCCAATAGTTCCTGAGACATGGGTACCATGACCATTGCCATCCATTGGATCACCAGTTCCGGTAATAGCGTTAAAGCCGTTAACATCATCAATGACACCATTGTTATCATCATCAATACCATTTCCGGGTATTTCATTAGGGTTAACCCAAAGGTTTGCAACTAGATCTGGATGATTATAATCAACACCAGTATCAATTACGCCAATAACCACATTTTCACTACCTGTAGTAGTGTCCCAAGCGGTAACGGCATCGATATCAGCACCAGAAACACCACCAGTTTGACCGGTATTATTTAAGCCCCATAACTCCACGAAATTTGGATCGTCTGGCATACCAATTGCCGTATAAGTATAATTAGGTTCGGCATATTTTACTGCTGGATGCTTACTAATTAACTTAATTGCACTTTCAACATTACTACCGCTTTTAAGTGATAACTTAGCCAATCGTCCAGATAATAGGTATTTAAACTTATCATCTATACCATCAGCATTTTTATCTGTGACTGTTCCTGCGACTAGATTTTGCGCTGACAACCGTTCAAAGATTGACACATTTTCTTTATAAACAACGAGAATTTCATCTTTTTTATACTTTACACTTTCTTGAGCAATAACAGGGCTTGCGTTTAACGCAAATAGAGATGTTACTGCTAATGCAATTGGGGACATTTTGTTAATCATGATGTGGCTTCCTATCTTCCATTAATAATTCCCGGAACCGGTAATGCAGCACCTGTAGCTTTTCCATTAGCTATTTTTAAAAGCGAGTTGATTTTCCACGAAGTGAAACCCGGAATTTGTTGTTGCCATCAAATTGTTGCCACAAGCTGTATAACAATAAAAGGACTGAAACTTTAATTAGTAAGTAACTACTAGGCTTATTCGACTAGTCAATATTAGTGGTAAGCGAAAACAGCCAAATATAAGCATGATATTCAGTAACTTAAACCTTTGTAGTACTAAAGGTTTAATCTTAACCCCCTAAAAAAACTAACCTTTTATACGATTGAGAAAAATCAATGGGCACCGTAAGTTAATCTTGTAACGCGCTGCATCAGCAGAATCATTTGAAATTCTACCAACCTAAAACCAAACAGTTTTAGGGTTAATAATCATAAACTTAAAAGCAAACCCTGCTCTTAAGTTATTGGTGTTTATTGAGGGTTTATAGTGCTTCAAATACTGTTAGATCTTTAAAAGTTCACGCTGAAGTTACTTCTTGATCGCATATTAGTACTCAGTTACCTAAAGCTAAATTATGCACTTTGGCGACACAATGAGTTAACTAGGAAGCGAAATACTTTATCAAACGATTATTTTCTAATCATCAGATAAATCTATATTTAAACAGGGAGCGTAGAATGAAATCGCAAAAGAAATTATCGTTAGTATCACTTGCTATTGCAGCAAGCTTAGCATTACCCGTTTCAGCAGCAGGGCTTTCATTACCAGAGGTGACAGCTGCAGAGAAATCGGCATTCGCTTCGAATACTAACGCAACAGTAACTCAAACGGGCATGGAGCAGGATGCCACAGTAAGCCAAACTGGCACGCGTCATATTTCAACCGTGACACAAATTGGTGATTTACAGTTTGCCGAGGTAACCCAGCAAGGGGACTGGCAAGAATCTTATATTAGCTCTGAAGGTAATGGAAACTCTGTCATTACTAACCAGGTTGATGATTGGCATATTTCAAACGTTGGCATCATAGGTGACCAAAACCAAGTTACTATTCAGCAGGCTGACTTTTATAACACTAGTGACGTATCGCTAACGGGTAATAGTAACACTGCTGATGTTATTCAAGATGGAGCTCAAAACGAAAGTATCATCGAAGTTATTGGTAATGAAAACGCTGCAGAAGTAACCCAGTACGGTGCGATTAACTTAGCGGTATTCGCTGTTGAAGGTAATAGTAATAGTGCAACCATAATGCAAGATGGTGTAAATAACCAAGCAGGTATCGTTTCCGATTCAGGCAGCCTAAATGCTGGCGATGGTAATGAACTATTTGTAAACCAACTTGGTGATAACAACTTTGGTGCTGCTTTAGGTGTATTTGGTGATAATAATACATTCGATTTTAGCCAAACAGGCGATGATAACACTGCTGTAGTAGCAAGCTTATCAGGCTCTTTAAATGATATTACTATCGACCAAACTGGCATTAATAACGGCGCAACAATAGAGTTTTCTTTTGGAGACGATAATGACGTTACTATTAGTCAAGATGGTTTTGGTAACCAAGTGGGCGGCGCTAATATTGCTATTTTAAATGGCTCGCTTAACGATATTGAAGTCGTACAAACTGGTGATGCCAATTTAACTGAGTTTATTGTTTATGGTGATGAGAATGTTATATCTGTAGATCAAAGTGGTGCAGATAACTACACTGCTTTTGTAGCTGATGGCTTCTATAATGAGGTCACTATCACTTCTTCAGGTGAACTTAACTTTGCATATTCAGAAACCGTTGGAGATAACAATACAGTTGATATGAGCCAAACAGGCAATGATAACGAAGCCGTTATTTCAAATGTCGGTTCAAATCAGACTGTTGATATCAGCCAAGAAGGTGATTTTAACTTAACTGATATAGTCGCCTTTGGTGATGACCACTCAATTACCGTTTCTCAGCTAGGCGACGGTAACTGGGTTGGTGGAGATGATGGTTACTTTGCAATTGATGGTACTATGAATACATTAAATGTAACCCAAATTGGTAATGATAATACGGTTACAGGCATGCAAATTGGCACTAATGATATTGCCACTGTAGTCCAAACCGGAAACTTTAATTCTGCAGCAATTTACCAGAATTAATTTATAGAAAATTTTCTTACTGAATATAGGGAGCACATTGCTCCCTATATATTTACTTTAATATCTCCTCCACTGGCAAAGCTTATTGTTTTCATTACGTTAAGCTAATTCTGTGCAATTTTATGACATAAGCTCATAAATTAATTTTACACGATGAAATAATTGCCGAAACAAACAAAAAAACCAGTTACAACTAGCAACTGGCTTAATAACATCTCTAAATTATTTTAAAGCGGGTAAATAACCTAAGTTAAGCGAACTCAAAATGGGCTTGATAAGTTTGTGCCCAACGCAGTAACTCGACCCGATTGCGAGATTGGGTTTTCCTAAAGATGGAAGAGATATGTGCCTTTACCGTGTGCTCACTAATGCAAAGCCTGTGGGCTATTTCTTTATTCCTTGCACCGCTTGAAACTAGCTGAATAATGGTTCTTTCACGATTAGTGAGCATTTGCAGCATTGCGATAGTATCTGGGGGGATTTCTGTATTAGCATCAAGTTTTTGTACTAGTCGGCGGAAAATTTTGCTAATTAGCGGTCGATCATACCAAAGCTCATCAGCTACCATTTTACGTAACCCGGTCAACATTAAATCCATACGTTGGTCGGCATAAAGTAAGCCTCTTACACCTAACAATAGTGCAGACTCCTGATCTAACGAGCCCCGTTCAACTTGATATAAAGCGACAGGGACATGATTAACTAGCCGTGATACCAACAGCGGAATGCCTTTGCTATCCAGCGCGGCCCCCTTTTGGGCGATCAAATAGAAACAATTAGTATTATGTTCTACTTCAAGTTCACTAGGGTGTTTCACTACCCTGGTTTTTAACCCTATCGACTCAGCTAAAATAGCCAAGTTGCAAGGCGCTGCAACCTGGTGTAAGAAGACTAATTCATCAATATTCGAATTCATCACTTTTCTCCCTGAAAAGTATTCTGTATCTCTCGGCTATACGAGTTTCTTCCTGAAACATTGATAACATAATAACAACATAATGCAATAATAGTACATTTTAACTAGCCCATAAGGCATTTTAACTAGTCTATAAAGTATTTCTGCAATACTTAAGTACTCATTAATAGATTAAGTGCTCGCAAACCAAGCCGTTACCAAAAATAAAACAAGTAAAAATAAACTTAACAGTCACAAGATCTATAAATGTAGCTGATTAAAGTGATGCTAACTGCTTATTATGTACCTTTGTGAGCAAGACTAATGCACTAATACCACCTATAAGTGCCATAAACATATCTGACTGTGTATCCCACACATAGCCTTGAGTGCCTAAAAACGCCTCCGCATTCTCACCTGTTGCAGCTGCAACCCACCACTCAATAAGTTCGTAAAAAGCAGAAAATGCCAATACAAAACAAACTGATAGAAACTGACACCAATAGCCCGGTTGTAAGACGTGATTTCTTAGCATCACCTCTCTTGCCAGTATGACCGGAATAAACCCCTGAGCAAGATGGCCGATTTTGTCATAATTATTACGTTCGCTACCCATCACATCAGCCAACCAATCAAACAGTGGTACTTCGGCATAGGTATATTTAGCTCCGACCATGAGCACGCAGCAATGTAACAAAATCAATAAGTAAGCTAAGGGTGTTAGGGGGAATTTATTACGGGTAAAAAATAAGATGGGTAAGGCGATTAATGCTGGCAGTGCTTCTAACCACCAAGTAAACATATCTTTAGGTGAACTCACCGACCAAACGAGCACGACAGCAAAAATAACCACCCATATAACTTTCTTATTCACTATACATTCCCTTTAGATGATATTGTTCTAAACCAAGATCACAGTCTTTAGCCATCTAGCCCTCTACAATGGCAATAAATAATGCTATTTTGGTTGCGCATTAATGTCAGCATAACATAAGCATAACTATTGATAAGAGGGTACCCACACCATGGCAAAACACTCGCTTGACAAGGATAAGATTAAAATCCTGCTGTTGGAGGGCGTCCACCAAACTGCAGTCGATGTACTTAAGCGTGCAGGTTATACCAATATTGAATATCACAAAGCTTCCCTTCCTGAAGACCAGTTGCTGCGCTCAATTAAAGATGCTCACTTTGTCGGCCTGCGCTCGCGCACCCAATTAACCGCTGAAGTGTTGAACCATGCTGAAAAACTAGTCGCGATTGGCTGTTTCTGTATTGGTACTAACCAAGTTGATATTGCCGCTGCTGAGAAGTTAGGCGTACCCGTTTTTAATGCGCCATTCTCAAACACTCGCAGTGTTGCTGAGCTAGTGTTAGGTGAGATCATCATGCTGATGCGCGGTATTCCTCAGCGTAACGCCCTTGCCCACCGTGGCGGTTGGTTAAAAAGTGCCAATGGTAGCTATGAAGTGCGCGGTAAAACCTTAGGGGTCATTGGTTACGGCCATATAGGTACTCAGCTGGGTATTTTGGCTGAAACCCTCGGTATGCGGGTGGTATTTTTCGATATTGAAGACAAGTTGCCACTGGGTAATGCCAGCCAAATCCATTCAATGGAAACACTATTGAATGAAGCAGACGTTATCAGCTTGCATGTACCAGAAACTGCGCAAACTAAAAATATGATTGGTGCGACAGAGTTTGAACAAATGCGTTCAAAAAGCTTTTTTATCAATGCATCACGGGGCACTGTGGTTGATATTGATGCGCTTTCTGATGCCCTAAAGTCAGGCCATATTGCAGGCGCTGCAATTGATGTATTCCCAGTTGAGCCTAAGTCAAATGATGACGAATTTATTAGCCCACTACGTGGACAAGATAACGTCATTATTACCCCGCATATTGGTGGTAGTACTGCTGAAGCTCAAGAAAATATCGGTATTGAAGTCGCGGGTAAGCTGGCTAAATATTCTGATAATGGCTCAACTGTGTCTGCGGTTAACTTCCCTGAAGTGTCATTGCCACAACATAAAGGCACCTCGCGCTTATTGCATGTTCACCACAACCGTCCAGGTGTGTTGATTAAAATTAACCAAGCGTTTTCAGAAAAAGGCATTAACATTGCTGCGCAATATCTACAAACGACTGCAGATATTGGTTACGTGGTCATGGAAGTCAATTCAAACCAAGCCGAACAAGCGCTGGGCGAGTTAAAAGCAATTGAAGGTACTATTCGTACCCGCGTATTGTTTTAATTCAAGCTAAGTCGGTGAACGATTTAACCTTAGGCTTATCTCGCAGTTAAATTGTGAATTAAAGCTATCTTCAATTAATTGAAGATAGCTTTTTCTTTTGAGCCTCACTGAATTCCGTTACACTCAAAGCTTATCTTTGTTGCTCACCTTAGGGATCATTTTATGACACTCGCAACCACACAGCCAAACTGGGGTTACTTAACTTCAACGCCCGACTTACTGGTTTCAAACTTAAGCCACTTAGGTTTAATTGAAGTGACCGGTGAGCAAGGTAAAACCTTTATTCACGGCCAAGTCACTACCGATATCGTATCGCTGACAGAAACTCAGTGGCGCTGGGGCGCCCATTGCGATCCTAAGGGTAAGATGATTGCTAGCTTTAGAACCTACACAATTGCTGAAAGCCTTTTTATTTTAATGCCAGCATCAGTATTACCGCTAAGTTTGGCCTCATGGCAGAAATATGCGGTGTTCAGTAAAGCGGAATTAACTGATGTCACTGCTAAGCAAGTTATTTTAGGCTTTGCTGGTACGAAGGCTGCAGAGTTTATTGAGCAGCAATTTGGACGGATTGAACATGAAGTTACTCACGCTGAAGGCGCTATTATTTTAAAAGATGCTGAGCGCTTCATAGTGATTACATCAGCTGAAAAAGCGCAGCAATTAGTCACAGCTTCAAATCAACCACTATCTAGCCACCAAGCTTGGCAAGCATTAGAAATTCAAGCCGGTTACGCCAATATTGACGACAACCACAGCAGTGAGTTTGTACCACAAATGTGTAATATACAGGCGGTAAACGGTATTAGTTTTGAAAAAGGCTGCTACATGGGCCAAGAAACCATTGCCAGAATGAAGTACCGCGGTGGTAATAAACGCGCCCTGTATATTCTATCCGGTAGTGCCTCTGAAACTGTCAGCAGTGAAACTCAAATTGAAATTGCCTCAGAAGATGGCTTTCTTCGAGCGGGTAAAGTTATCGAAGCGGTTGAATTTAATGGCCAAGTGCTATTAACCGCAGTATTGGCTAACGATACGCCAAATGATGCAAAACTAAGAGTAAAAAATGACAACCAAAGTGAGCTAGTGGTGAAGCCGCTACCTTATTCGTTAGAAGATTAACTTAAACGGTTATATGGGTTAAAGCCAACAAAGGCTGCTAACCGTAACATTAAATAAAGGCTGATGGATGAGGTTACTTCTCATTCTTCAGCCTTTTTTATTATTTCAAAATCAACATATAAACGGGTTATTTCAATGAAAAGTCGATCTAAGTAATTTTATTTGTCGTATGATGATGTAATTACAAGTAATACCAGAGACGCTAATGACAGCAGTGATCACCCAACTATCGCAAGTATCCAAAGGCTTTAACGATGGCGATAGACTCCATCAGGTGCTTAACTGTGTCGATTTATCCCTGCATCGTGGTGATACCATTGCGCTAACCGGCCCCAGCGGCACGGGCAAAAGCACCCTACTTAATATCATTGCCGGTTTTGAGAAAATTGATTCTGGTCAGTTACAACTCATGAACCAACAAGCAGCGCAGTGGCAAGATAGTCAATGGAGCCAGTTTAGGCGCGCCCAACTTGGTATTGTCTTCCAACAATTCAACTTACTCACCCCGCTTAATGTTATCGATAATATCCGTTTTGTATTACAGCTTAATAATCAAAAGTGGAGTGATTGGGGCGATGAGCTTATTACGCAGCTTGGGATTAGTGACATTTTAACAAGACCTGTTGAAACCTTATCGGGTGGTCAGCAGCAACGCGTTGCCATTGCCAGAGCGTTAATCCACAAACCGGCATTATTACTAGCAGACGAGCCAACCGGTAATTTAGATGAAGCTGCAGGTCAGCAAGTAATGGAGCTAATGTGCCAGCTTACCATGGCTGCAAATACCACGGTGTTGATGGTAACCCACAGTGAAACCTGTGCGGGCTATATGAAACGCAGGTGGCATTTAGAAAAAGGCCATATTCATGAGTAATCAGGCTCAAGACATCACTGTCAAACAATGGCTGTTGTCACTAAAAATCTTCTTTGCCCACTACCGCCATTCGCCATTACAAGCTGGTGCCATTCTTCTCGGTATCCTCCTCGCAGTCACCTTGCTAATAGGCGTCAAGTCTACCAATGAAAATGCAGTAAGAAGTTACAGCGAAGCCACCGAACTATTAAGTCAACGGGCAAGCTTGTTGATCACCCCAGCCGCAGGGCAACAACTCATTAATGAGCAGGTCTATTTCCGATTGCGTCAAAGCGGGATCAGTAATGCTTTAGCTGTGATTAATGGCCTTGCAGTCGACGATAAAGGGCGGCGCTGGCAAATTCAAGGCAGCGATTTATTTGCTGCAGTTAACTTACAAAACCATTCATCTGAAGCTCAAACGAATACCAACAGCAAAACGCCCATTAATATTCCACTGGATAAGCTATTAGCAGGCAGCAATGTGTTGTTAATGAGCCAATCCCTAGCGGATAACATAGCAAAAGACGGGTGGTTTTATTTACAAAACCCACAAGATAAAGCCGCTAACACTATCAAGCTCGAAGTGATCAGTGTCGATGATGATTATGGCTTAGGTAATGCCATTGTCGCTGATATCTCTTTAGCGCAAATCCTATTAGACCAACCCAATAAGCTGTCTTATATTGCTTTGTTTGATCCTGCTGAGCCACTGATTGAGCAAATCAATAGTCAAAATCTATTACAGCAACAGGCGAGTATTACAGAACAAGATCAAGGCCAGGCGCTACAAGAGCTTACCCGTAGTTTTCACTTAAACCTTAACGCCATGAGTATGCTGGCTTTTGTGGTAGGGCTATTTATCGCTTATAACGGCGTGCGCTACAGTTTGATGAAGCGGCAAAAATTATTAGTACAATTACTGCAATTAGGGATTAATAAGCATAATGTGATGCTAGCACTGGTCGCTGAGCTCATTGTGCTGGTGATCATTGGTGCAAGCTTAGGCTTTATTCTGGGGCTGCAACTCAGCGTCTGGCTACAACCTATGGTCGCCATGACACTAGAGCAGCTTTATGGCGCTCGGCTAATGCCCGGCAACTGGCAATGGCAGTGGTTTGCCCAAGCCATAGTGTTAACCTTGTTTGCCGGTTTACTCGCCTGCCTGCCACTGTATCGACAATTAACGCAACAACCCCTAGCCCGAGCTGGCACCAAACATAATCAAGCAAGCAGTTTGCTGGTCACACAACGCTGGTTGTTTGCCATCGCGATAGTGGCATTAACCATTTGCGCTGCACTGTTTCCGTTTACTGAGCAATATCAATTTAGCCTCGCACTGATGGGGATTGTTATTGTCGCTATCCCACTATTGCTGCCATTAACACTGCATTATGTCAGTAGTAGTTTGGCTAAGTATTTTCCGGCAGGATTATGGCAATACATGATGGCAGAAACCAAAGAGTTAATCGGGCCGTTATCGTTAGCCATGATGGCGATGCTATTGGCGCTAACCGCGAACATTTCGATGAATACCCTAGTGGGCAGTTTTGAAGTCACCTTAAAAACCTGGCTTGAAAGCCGCCTTCATGCAGATTTATACATGCGCCCGTCAAGCGAAAACATCACTGATATTGCGTCTTTCTTAGAGAAGCAGCCTAAGGTCACTGGTATATATTCACAGTGGACAGTAAATAGCAGTTATCAAAATATGCCCGTTGAACTTGTGAGTCGCGATTTGTATTCAACTAAGATTGTCAGTTCGCTAAAACAGCAATCAGATGACTTCTGGGCTGAATTTACTCAGGGTAATCAGTTGATGATAAGTGAGCCCATTGCGATTAAATACAAGTTACAAATTGGCGATAGCTTTACATTGCCAATCATGTCAGCAAAAACGAATCAACACCCCGTGACCATTGGCGCTATCTTCTTTGATTATGGTAACCCTAAGGGTCAGGTCGTAATTGGTAATACACTATGGCAACAATTACAATTGCCTAAACAAGCTAAAAGTATCGCTGCCAGCTATGATGGCGATATAAACGAGCTTGAACAATCACTCGTTAATAGCAAGCTAATTTCAACAGCGCAAATGTATAACCAAGCCAAAATTAAGCAGCAAGCCATAGCCATGTTTAAGCAAACCTTTTCTATCACCATGGTGCTCAATAGCCTCACCTTAATGGTGGCTGCCATTGGATTATTCAGTGCATGCTTAATGCTAACCCAAGCCAGACAAGCACCACTAGCCAAACTATATGCCCTTGGGGTGAGCAAAGCACGCTTGCGATTTATGATGTTCATTCAAATGCAGTTTATTGTATTACTCACCTGTTTAGTGGCGCTGCCAACAGGTGCTGTACTGGGTTACTTACTTATCAACAAAGTCACTTTACAAGCCTTTGGTTGGAGTATTGCCATGCTATGGGATTGGCAAGCTTATGCCCGAGTGGTGTTAATTGCGCTGTCTACCAGCGCCGTTGCCATCGCGATCCCACTTTACTGGCAAACCCGTAAATCACTTATTCATAACCTTCAGCAAGAGGCTTTATAATGTATAACGCCCCGATAGCCAGCGCCAACATAAAGCGACAGATTGACCCAGTGCTAAAGCTACGACAGTCAGCTTTTATCGCAATATGGTTACTGTTAGCTTGTCTGAGCCAAATGGGTTGTCAGCCTAATTCAACAGCAGAGTCAGATAACAAAGCCAGTATGGGCAGCCTATTAACGCAAGACGCTGACAGCCTTGAGCAATACGCCAAAGTACTGCCAGATCATCAACTCAATTTCCCGCGAGATCATTTAAGCCATGATAAATTTAGGCAAGAGTGGTGGTATTTAACGGCCAATATGACCACTGAGGCGGGTGAAGAGCTAGGGCTTCAATGGACTCAATTCAGAATTGCGCTGTCTGCTGCTGATACTGCCGCGCCAAACAACTGGGCTACTAATCAAATGTTTATGTCACACGCTGCATTAACCTCAGCATCCAAGCATCAAGCCAAAGAGAAATGGTCTCGCGCCCATCCACAACTGGCTCATGTTAGCTCTAACCCTCTCACCATCGCGTTAGATGATTGGCAGTGGCGCAGTGAAACAAATGCGTTATTTCCGGCAAATTTAACGGTTAACACTGAAAAATTTGGCTACCAATTATCATTAACTAGTAACGCGCCAATGAACCTACAAGGCGATAACGGCTACAGTATTAAAAGCCCTAACGGCGAAGTTGCTTCTTACTATTACAGCCAGCCTTTTATTGATTTAACAGGTTCTATTAACCGTGATGGTAAAACTGAAATAGTCACAGGAAAGGCTTGGCTTGATAGGGAGTGGAGCTCGCAATTCCTTACTAAAAGCCAGCAAGGCTGGGACTGGTTTTCTATTCGCCTAGATGATGGCTCTGCGCTAATGCTTTTTCAACTAAGAAACAGTAATAGTGAGGCCTTTTTTAGTGCCCGCAGAATGTTTTTCGACGGTAACGGCAGAAATATTAATAGTAAGTCACACCCAAACGACATAAAAGTTACCCCGCTTAGCTGGCAACAAACTGACAGTGGTCGCTATCCAATTAGTTGGCAGGTTAGCATTACTAGCGAAGATATTGATGTCACCGTTAAAGCACTTAACCCCAACAGTGATATGCCACTGACAATCTCTTATTGGGAAGGCCCGATCAGCGTATCAGGCAGTCATTCTGGTAATGGATATATGGAGCTAACGGGCTATTAGCACCATTGATGTTCAAAGTTAATTTTGCCTCTTCCTCGCTTTTTAAAGCCTATAGAAGCTTCTACTTCTATAGGACGGATTTATCTATATCTGTCCTATACTTTTACCATTAACTATCAATAATCCGTAAGAATTAAATTTACATTTGCTAATTAAGTAATTGAGCAAATTGAAAAATGTGCTTTAGATCACACTTACTAGTGTGATCTACAGCAATAAACAGCCCGTATACTCAGTCTGGGGTATACCCATGAAAAATGCGCGGTTTAGACTCAATGATAGTTAAGTTTTTTGTTAATAAAAACCTTGGTAAATAAAAACAAAGATAGTTTTAAAAATACTGTCTACATACATTTAAGAGTGAGGAAACACCATGAGCATAAGCCGTCGCGAGTTTCTAAAAGCCAATGCAGCTACCGCAGCCGCTTCGGCAGTTGGACTTGCTTTACCAATAAAAATGGTTCAAGCAGAAGAGCAGTCTGCAGAAATAAAATGGGACAAAGCCCCTTGTCGTTTCTGTGGTGTGGGTTGTAGTGTTTTAGTGGGTACCAAAGGTGGCAAAGTTGTTGCGACTCAGGGCGACCCAGAAAGCCCAGTCAACAAAGGTCTTAACTGTGTTAAGGGCTACTTCCTCTCTAAAATTATGTACGGCAAAGACCGCCTTACGTCGCCATTATTAAGAATGAAAGATGGCAAGTATGACAAAGAAGGTGAATTTACCCCAGTAAGCTGGGATGTTGCCCTTGATACCATGGCTGACAAGTGGAAAGCCAGTATTGCCAAAAAAGGCCCTACATCGGTAGGTATGTTTGGCTCGGGCCAATGGACTATCTGGGAAGGCTACGCGGCATCTAAATTACACAAAGCGGGCTTCCTTACCAACAACATCGATCCTAATGCCCGTCACTGTATGGCATCTGCGGTAGGTGGATTCATGCGTACCTTTGGTATTGATGAGCCAATGGGTAGCTATGATGACTTCGAAGCTGCAGATCACTTCGTGCTTTGGGGCGCCAATATGGCAGAAATGCACCCTATTCTATGGTCACGCTTAACTGACCGTCGTTTAAGCCATGAAGGCAGTAAAGTCCATGTGTTATCGACATTTGAAAACCGCAGCTTCGAACTTGCCGACAACCCTATGGTATTTAAGCCGCAATCTGACTTAGTTATCTTGAACTTCATTGCCAATTATATCATCCAAAACGATGCGGTTAATAAAGACTTCGTCAGCAAGCATACTAACTTCGCAGAAGGTGTGACTGATATCGGTTACGGTCTTCGCCCTGAGCATCCTCTAGAGCAGAAAGCGAAAAACCCAGGTAACGGCAAATCTAAGCCTATCTCTTTTGAAGAATACGCAAAATTTGTCAGTACTTATACTGCTGAATACGCATCTGAAATGAGTGGCGTACCAGTTGAAAACCTTATCGAAATGGCAAAAGCGTATGCTGATCCTAACATCAAGATCATGAGCTTATGGACTATGGGTATTAACCAACATACTCGTGGTGTGTGGGCAAACAACATGCTTTATAACATTCACTTGTTAACAGGTAAAATTGCCACGCCAGGTAACAGCCCGTTCTCATTAACAGGTCAACCTTCAGCTTGTGGTACAGCACGTGAAGTGGGTACTTTCTCGCATCGTTTGCCTGCAGACATGGTTGTAGCAAACCCTAAACATCGCGCAATCACTGAAAAGTTATGGCAGCTACCTGAAGGCACGATTCCGCCAAAACCTGGCTACCATGCTGTACTTCAAAGCCGTATGCTGAAAGATGGCAAACTAAACTGTTACTGGACTATGTGCACCAATAACATGCAAGCAGGTCCAAACATTAACGATGAAATTTACCCAGGTTTCCGCAACCCAGAAAACTTCATTGTGGTATCAGACCCATACCCAACAGTGACAGCAACAGCTGCTGACTTGATTCTTCCTACTGCGATGTGGGTAGAAAAAGAAGGTGCTTACGGTAACGCTGAGCGCCGTACTCATATGTGGCATCAACAAGTTAAAGCCCCTGAAGGCGCTAAGTCTGACTTATGGCAGCTTGTTGAGTTCTCTAAGCGCTTCAAAGTTTCTGAAGTTTGGCCTGCAGAGTTAATTGCTAAAAAGCCTGAGTATGCAGAAAAAACCTTATATGACATCTTATTTGCTAACGGTGTCGTTGATAAATTCCCGTCATCAGAGTGTAAAGGTGACTACAACGATGAAAACGATGCATTCGGCTTCTACCTGCAAAAAGGGTTATTTGAAGAGTATGCTCAATTTGGTCGTGGACACGGTCATGATTTAGATGCATTTGACAACTATCATGAAAACCGCGGTAAACGCTGGCCTGTAGTCAATGGTACCGAAACGGTTCGTCGTTTCGTTGAAGGAAGCGATCCATACGTTAAAGCTGGTGAAGGTTATAACTTCTACGGTAAGCCTGATGGACGCGCGGTTATTTTTGCACTGCCATTTGAGCCCGCTGCTGAAGAGCCAAATGAAGAGTTTGACCTATGGATGTCTACAGGTCGCGTACTTGAGCATTGGCATACAGCAAGTATGACAGCTCGTGTACCAGAGCTGCATAAGTCTTACCCTGATGCACAGGTATTCATGCACCCTAAAGACGCGAGTAGTCGTGGCCTGAAAAATGGTGATGAAGTGAAAGTGATTTCTCCACGTGGTGAAGTGAAAACGCGTGTTGAAACTAAAGGCCGTAACAAGCCACCTGTCGGCGTGGTGTTTATGCCATTCTTTGATGCTAGACAGCTGGTCAACAAATTATTACTTGATGCTACTGATCCGTTATCGAAAGAAACAGATTTCAAGAAGTGTCCAGTGAAGATTGTTAAAGCCTAATTTGACTTACAGTGATGCTGAAAACAAATTTAGCATCACTGAATCACTATTTATCTCTATCCATTTAATCAAAAAATAATGGATATGAAGGAGTGTAAACCATGAAGAAATTACTTAGCCTTGCTGCGATAGTGCTCAGTCTTAGCGCATGCTCAGGTCAACAAGCAGCAGAAACTGCTGCACCAGTAAATGTAAAATCACTAGCTGGTGATGTACAGATTACTGACACCATTCCTGCAGATGCAAAAGCGACTTACCCAAGCCGCGGAACTGCGATTGAAAGAACATTTGTGCATCAACCACCTATGATCCCCCATAGAGATAGTTATCCTATCACTATGAAAAAGAATGGTTGTTTAACGTGTCACAGTACTGAAAAGGCAGCGCGCATGAAAGCCACGCCAATCGACAAGTCACACGTAAAAGCCGATGGAAAATTTGACGATAAATATTATTTTTGTGTTCAGTGCCATGTTGCACAAGCAGATAATAAAGAAGCATTAGTTGAGAATTACCACACAAACTAAGCTTCTACATCCAGCTTGATATCGATGTAAAATAAAAATGCCACTGGATCTCAGTGGCATTTTAGTTTGTCGCTAACATGACAACATTAGCTAAGGCTCAAAGTCTAAAGCCTTTACGGCGTCACAATATTAAACCAGAAGTTATATTCATCAAGCATGCCTAAAAACGCAGTGAATAAGCTTTCATCGCCACTAATTTTTACATCGCCTTTTTTAATGGCCTCATCAAAGGTTATCTCTTTTAGCTGGATGCTATTCATGGTTTCCATGCTCATAACTAAGCCGACATCCGGGTCTTCAACTTGATTTGAGCTGTGGTGTAATACCGCATTCTCAACTGTTAAGCTGTAACCCTTTTTAAGATCAGTGAAATCAATATTGATATCAAACTGTTTACCCGCCGCTTTGGCAGAATCCAATCTTACCGCTAAATAATCAAACAGCAATTCAGGTGTCATCGCGCGAATAGTATCAGGTGTTGCGGTTTGAGTTCCCCCTGCCGACGGAATACCATTTCGCAGCTCATAAGCACCTTGTAAATATACTGAACGCCAAGGCCCTGACTCAGCTTGATAACCTAATTGCTCAAAGGCATCGGCCAATAACTCTTTAGCCTCAGTAGATTGAGGGTTAGCAAAAACAGCATGTTTCATCACCTCAGCAACCCAGCGATATTCACCATCAGCGAAAGAGTTTTTGGCTTTTTTAACCACTTCAGCTTCGCCACCCATGTACTGCATATACTTTTTAGCAACCACTTCTGGCGGCAGATTATCAAGGTTAGATGGATTACCGTTATACCAGCCCATATAACGTTGGTACACTGCGCGGCTATTATGTTTCAGCGTACCGTAATAGCCTCTGGTAGCCCAGTTCTGCTCTAATTCAGGTGGCAGTGTGATCATTTCAGAAATCTCTTCGCCTGTGTAACCTTGGTTCATCAGTCTTACTGATTGGTCATGGGTGAATTTGTAAATATCACGCTGCTTTTTGAAATAAGGAATAATGTTGTCACTGCCCCATAAAGGCCAATGATGACTTTGGAACTTAACTTTTGCTTCTTGGCCCCACAGGCTAATAGTCTCGTCAAGGAAACTGGCCCAAATCAGCGCATCTCGCACTTGCGCCCCACGAAGGGTTAAGATGTTATGCATGGTATTAGTCGTGTTTTCCGCCATCCACAAGGCTTTATATTGTGGAAACCAAGTGTTCATCTCAGCTGGTGCTTCAGTGCCGGGGGTTAACTGAAACTCCATTTCAACACCATCAATAGTTAATTTAGTCCCCGTCTGTTTGATTTCCTTATTAGGCACTAATAAACCCGCAAGCCCGGTCGATACTGTCATACCTAGACCGCCATTTACACCGCCCTGGGCATTTCTAGGCAGTAATGCGCCGTACATAAATACCGCACGGCGACCCATGGCATTACCGGCAATGACATTTTCTGACACCGCATGCTCAGTGAAATGCTCCGGCGCTATCACCTGCACTTTACCGCTGGCGACATCTTCAGCTGTGGCTAAGCCGGTTGCACCGCCATAATGGTCAATATGGCTATGACTATAAACAATCGCCACCACTGGACGCTCTCCAATATGCTTATTAATTAAGTCTAATGAGGCTTTAGCTGTTTCAGGGGAGATTAATGGGTCAAATACAATCCAGCCCTTGTCGCCTTTAATGAAAGTGATGTTACTTAAGTCAAATCCACGTACTTGGTAAATATTATCAGTCACTTCAAATAAACCATGATGAAGTACCAATTGGCTATTACGCCATAAACTGGGGTTGACCGTATCTGGGGAGGCTTTGTCATCACTAATATAAGTTTTGTATTGCTCTAAATCCCATACCACATTGCCATTGGCATCTTTAATGGTCACCACATCAGGCTTAGCAATAAAACCCCGTTTAGCATTGTCAAAATCTTGCTTGTCGTTAAAGGGAAGCGCCTTTAGCACTGCGGCATTGGCTTTTTGAGTATGTTCAGTAGCAGGTTTAGATTGAGTAGCGGCGACACTATTAAAACACACCGCGACAGAAAAAGCCGCGGCAAGCAGATAAAGCGGTTTCATATAAGCTCCTTTTAAACACGATTAAATACTTAATTCGTTATCCTAGGAGTAAAGTTAGCTGCTTATTTAACCAAGCGCTAGCGCTATTAGTTTTATATTTATTAATAATTTTTATTTTTTATCCTCAAATTTAAAGCATAAAAAAACCGCTGTAAGCATTAGCTTGCAGCGGTTTTTATTAAAGCTTAAACGCTAGAATTACTTCTTAGCAGCAGCTTCACGTTCTTTAACGTCAGCAATTACTTTTTCAGCAACACTGTTAGGACATGGGTTGTAGTGAGCGAATTCCATAGAGAATTGGCCACGACCTGATGTCATAGTACGTAGTGAACCGATGTAACCGAACATTTCTGATAACGGTACGTCAGCTTTAATACGAACGCCAGTAACACCAGCCATTTGGTCTTTAATCATGCCACGACGACGGTTAAGGTCACCAATAACATCACCAACGTTGTCATCTGGGCTGAATACGTCAACGTTCATGATAGGCTCAAGAAGTTGTGCGCCAGCTTTAGGCATAGATTGACGGAATGCGCCTTTAGCAGCGATTTCGAACGCGATAGCTGACGAATCAACTGCGTGGAAAGCACCATCTGTAAGTTCTAGTTCAACGTCTAACACAGGGAAACCAGCAACAGTACCGGTATTCATCATGCTAGCAAAGCCCTTCTCAACTGCAGGCCAGAATTCCTTAGGAACGTTACCACCAACAACTGAAGACTTGAAAGTAAAGCCAGTATTTTGCTCGCCAGGACGGATAACATAGTCAATTTTACCAAACTGACCAGAACCACCAGACTGTTTCTTATGCGTGTAGCTATCTTCTGTAACCTTAGTGATAGTTTCACGGTAAGCAACTTGAGGTTCACCAACGATTAAGTCAACACCGTAAGTACGCTTAAGGATGTCTACTTTAATGTCTAAGTGAAGCTCACCCATACCTTTAAGGATGGTTTCGCCTGAGTCTTCGTCAGTTTCTACGCGGAAAGATGGATCTTCTGCAATCATTTTACCGATAGCGATACCCATTTTCTCACTGCCGCCTTTATCTTTTGGCGCTACAGCGATAGAGATAACTGGCTCTGGGAATACCATTGCTTCAAGAGTACAAGGATGTTTAACATCACATAAAGTGTGACCAGTTTGAACATTCTTCATACCAACGATAGCGATAATGTCACCAGCTTGCGCTGAATCTAATTCGTTACGCTCATCAGCTTGCATTTCAACCATACGACCAACACGCTCAGTTTTACCTGTAAACGAGTTAAGGATGGTGTCACCTTTGTTGATCTTACCAGAGTAGATACGTACGAAGGTTAGTGCACCAAAACGGTCATCCATGATTTTGAATGCTAACGCTTTGAATGGCTCGTCAACTGAAACTAAAGCGTGTTCGCCAGTTTCGTTACCTTCTTCATCAGTAAGAGGTTGTGGGTCAACTTCAACTGGGTTAGGTAGGTAGTCAACAACAGCATCAAGAAGAAGCTGCATACCTTTGTTCTTGAACGCAGAACCACAGTATGTAGGGAAGAATGACATATCACGGGTACCCTGACGGATACAACGCTTGATTTCTTCCATAGATGGCTCTTCGCCTTCCATGTAAGCTTCCATTAGGTCATCGTCTTGCTCTACAGCAGTTTCGATTAGCATTTCACGGTATTCTTCTACCATGTCTACCATGTCAGCTGGAACGTCTTCGATTTTGTAGTTCTCAGCTTCGCCAGTTTCGTCCCATACCCAAGCTTTACGAGTTAGTAGGTCAACAACACCACTAAACTCATCTTCGATACCAATAGGAAGAACCATAACTAGTGGGTTAGCAGCTAGAACATCTTTAGTTTGCTTAACAACACGTAAGAAATCAGCACCCATACGGTCTAATTTGTTTACGAAGATGATACGAGCAACTTCTGATTCGTTAGCATAACGCCAGTTAGTTTCTGACTGAGGCTCAACACCACCAGATCCACAGAATACACCAACACCGCCATCAAGCACTTTTAGTGAACGATAAACTTCAACAGTGAAGTCAACGTGACCAGGAGTGTCAATAACGTTAAAACGGTGGTCATTCCAGAAACAGCTTACTGCTGCTGACTGAATAGTAATACCGCGCTCAGCTTCCTGTTCCATGAAGTCAGTAGTAGATTCACCATCATGAACTTCACCGATCTTATGGATCTTACCGGTTAGCTTTAGGATACGCTCGGTGGTCGTGGTTTTACCCGCGTCAACGTGAGCGAAGATACCAATGTTTCTGTATTTGGATAATTCGGTCATGATTCAACTTTAATGATTAGTTAAGAGGTAGACGGAGCGTGTAAAAACTTAGACACACCGCACATCAGGTTATTTAAGGCGCATATTGTAAGTTGGAACCTGCAATAGCGCAAATAGGACTTGCAATTTTTATCGCATTTTACGTAAATAAATTCGATAAAAATACACATTTCTTATATAAAACAGAGAAATAAAACTTATCGTTTATTTTTCGAACAATAGTGTTTTTTTACTTCTAAGCTGTTTAAATTGACCTTAGGTTACTACAACAAGGTTAATATTGACTTAATAGCCTTCATTTAGGTGAATTTAAGTTGTTCTTCGTCGACTGATGCAAAAGTATTTAATTCGCTGTCGGACATAAAAAAATCCCTAAAAAAGCTTTAGGGATTTTTGTGTCATCAAGCAATCAAGCGTTAAGCTTATTCGCCATCAAGGGGCAAAATCACAAACAGTAAGTCACCTTGAGAAACTTGCTGACCATTACCGTTTAGAATGCGCTCAATGCGATACTTTTTATCTTCAGGGTACAGCACTGCATTTTGACGGTTAAAGCCGGCTAAGCTTACTTGAGAGAACATCTTCATCGCTTCAGTTAGCGCTAATGTTTGCTCTACTGTGACTATGTCACCTTCTTTAACAAAGTCAGGCTCACCCGGTGCTGGTGAGGTATAGAAAATACCAGCGCCTTGGGCTAACACTTTAAGCTCGTTACTTTCAGCAACCCGTAAAGACTCGGTATCTAAACCAACAGTTTCGGCCGCCGCTTCCATTTCAGCAATCAAGGCAGGTACATCTAACTCAGCCATCAAGCGTGGTAGATAGTTAGTATCGTAAACACCTTGATTGAAGGTCGCATCCTTAAGGATAAGCTTCAATAATGGAATGTTAGTGGCAATACCTTTGATGTAAGCTTCATCTAAGTAAGCAGACATCTTAGTGATCACATCTTCACGAGACTCACCGCGAATAATAATTTGCGCGATTAAGCTGTCGTAATATGGCGATACTTCTTTACCCGTTTCAGCAATTGAGATGATTTCAACATCGTCTCTTTCAGGCATGAAGCACTCACTGATCTTGCCAGGGTTTGGCAACAACTGCAGTACACCATCACTATCAAGGGCTGCTTTTTCAGCAGTAATACGCACTTCCATGGCGTAACCTTGTTCAACTGGCTCTAGATCTTCAATTGAGCGACCCGCAGCAATATCAAACTGGGCACTAACAATATCGATTCCTGAGGTTGCTTCAGTCACTGGATGCTCAACTTGCAGACGGGTATTCATTTCCATGAAGTACACTTCGTTAGCATCAAGGTTGTAGATAAACTCAACCGTACCCGCACCCATGTAATCAGTGGCATCACCTAATGCACGAGTGTATTCAAGTACCCGTTGCTTAAGCTCTTCAGGCAACATGGTTGAACCCGATTCTTCAATCACTTTTTGGTTATTACGTTGCACTGAACAGTCACGAATACCCAACACTTTGGTGTTACCAAACTTATCACGCAGTAACTGCACTTCGATATGACGCAATGAGGTGACGTATTTCTCAAGGTAAAGGTCACCGTTACCAAATGCTGCAGCCGCTTCAGTTGAAGTCTTTTGGAACAAACCAATCATGTCCTCAGCTTTAGTTACCACTTGGATGCCTTTACCACCACCACCTTGTACCGCTTTAAGCAATACAGGGTAACCAATTTCAAGCGCTACGTTTACCGCTTGCTCGGCGTTGGTCAAAATACCGTGGCTACCCGGCACAACAGGCACGTTTTGGCCTTGTGAGGTTTTAATCGCGTTTGATTTGTTACCCATAGTCGTCATCGAATGCACGCTTGGGCCAACAAAGTTTACGCCATTGTTAACACATAAAGCAGCAAATTGCGGGCTTTCTGACAAGAAGCCAATACCAGGGTGAAGCGCACCAACGTTTTCGTAATCTGCCACTTTCAGGACAGAGTAGGCATTTAAGTAACTCTCATCAGAGGTGTTACCACCAATACAAACCAGCTTATCGTTCACTTTAAGCATGTCTGCAGGCACTGAGGTCATATCAGGATCTGATGCCACCAAAACAACATTAATTTTGTTGTCATGGGCTTTACGGATCAACTTAACCGCAGTACAACCACGTGCATGGATAAGCACTTTATCAATCGGCTTCATTAACGCACGAGGATCGTCTTGAACAATCTTCTCTTCAATGGCTTTAACTTCAGGCACTAAGGTTGATACCGCTTTAGCAATGATCTCTTGGGCATGCAATGTTGGCAGTGGCATTAACGGATCAATACTTGATAATTGGCTATCAAGAGTATCGGTGAATGGGTTATGCACTAAGCCCGTCATCGCACCCGGTACTTTAGATAAGTAGTTAGATAGCGTTGCTGTTGATGGCAAGTATGCAGGCACCACCATTTGACCAGCAAATGGCATATTAGTGCCTGATAGGTAATAAGTTTGCACTAACGGATGGGTCACAAAACTTGCCTGTGCGCCACCGGTACAATCACCAAAACCAAACATCAATACCGGTAATTCATTATCACGTACAAAACGGGTGATACGGTCATTAACCACAGCCATTGAGAATAGTGCCGCTGCACCTTCTTTGGTTTGCATACCACCAGAACTGATAAAACAAACCACTGGCAATTTACGCTTAGCACATTCAATTAATAGCGCGCTGAACTTCTCAGCACTGGCCATATCAAACGCACCAGCCTGGAAGGCAATGTTTGATACCGCAACACCGACACGCAGTGTTTGACCGTTATTATCAAAGTCAGCTAAACCGGTAATTAAACCACATGGGCGAATACCTTTGTCTAATGCATCTTCAATAGATAAACGGAAACCTGGGAAGTTGAGCAAGTTGGCAGACATCTTATCGCCATTAAGCTCTTCAAATTCGGTGAAGAACTTACCAATAATATTTTCCCAACCCATTTTCCCTTGGCGCTTTTCATCACGAAGGACTTTTTGGATCAGTAGATCTTGGTAGCCCATGGTGAGGCGGTTCCAGAAATCTTTACGACGACCAATACGCACAGGGTTGATAGCACCTGTGTACTTAGATTGATCTTCTTCACTGTCGAAATACTCTGGCAATAAACGCTCAAAGAAGTAGGTTAAGATAACAAATAAACTGTCGTTTAATTGCGGGAAACCGACACTCTTCCATTGCTCTACACGGGTTAACAGTTCTGCACGGTTAGATTGCGCCATGAAGAATTTAAGCCATTTATAGAACTTGCTCTTATCGTTGGCTTCATCATTATTTGATAACGCAGTATCGATGGCGTTATGCAATAACTTATCAACTGATTCACGTGACAAGCTCTTAGACATCATCGCTTCTTTGGAAATCGACGCTAAGTTAACCACCACATTGTCATATAGTGCATTAAAGATTAATACGTTATGACATTGCCAAATGAAGTCTTCACGCAACTCATCATTGACCACAATATCAAGTACAGTCAGTTGATTCAGCTCAGGCCAAGGCGCTTGAGTAGTAGATGATGGCAATGATTCAAGGTGCTTAATTAAGCCTTTGAAGTTGTTAGCTGAGTTACCTTTCCAGCGATGATACAAAGACCAGCCGATGTTAAAGAGCAATGCCTTACGGGCTTTCTTATAGTTCTCTTTCGGCTCACCTAAGATGAAACGAGTGATCACGTTACGTTCAGCTGAAATCTCGCTACGTTTGGCATCAAAAGTGCCCCAAAGCTTATTCAACTCTTCGTCGTAAACTAATTTATCAGGCGTCGCTAACCAAGATTGAAATACACTGTCTTGCTCTTGCTGAATACGCGCCAGTAAATCACCTTCAGGTACACTCACTTTCGACAAACGGCCATACTGTTCAACCGAAATTGAATGAATACGACTGCGCACAGTGAGATAACGCAAATAACGATAGGCACTACCAAACACATTGTGGTGCATGGTTGGACTGTTCGCCACAGCTAAGCCTTGGTTATTTTCTAAGGCTGAAAGGTTTTTAGAGGGGTCTAAATAGCGCGCTAAACTACGATCATAATGCTCTCGTAAATCGTCAGATTCACGTACAAAAGTGATGGCTGCATTTTCTACCGCTTCAATACCACTGATAATCGCGCGGCGCAGGTTATGCTGACGCTCGTCTTTATCATAAGGAGAAAAATCAACTATACCGTCAATACAACCAGCAGAAAGCAACTCTTCTGGTGATACCCCCACAGACTTAGCACATTCTTGCCATGACAAGTTGTACTTGCGGGCAATGCTTTGTAAGCCTTGCGGTTGAATAGTGTTAAAAATACCGTCACGTAATGACAATAAGATGTTTGCCGCCGCTAATGGAATCGCGCCACCAGAGTAACCTGCGCCGATCACGATACCGACAGTTGGGACGTCAACATTGGCACTTTCTGCAATGGCTTTTGAAATGGTATGGGCTTGGTTTTGGCTGTTAGCCACTTCCCCCGCATCGGCGCCAGGAGTATCAATTAAGTAAACGATTGGCATTGATAACTCAGCAAAGTGACGGATCGCTTTACATGCAGCTAAATGATGCTCAGGCATCCACGCACCGTTTGCCGAGGTTCTTTCTTGGGCGATAAAACCAATGCGGCGAGTACGTGAACCGAAATTTAATTCAATTTCAGCACTGTAAAAAGAACCTAAGTGAAACTCAGTGATCAACTTACCTTTTAGATCAGCGATAACACGTTTTGCACTTGGGCGGTTTTTATCTAAAGTCGGTTGAATAACTTTAGCCACATAACTATCGACATCTAAGGTCGACAGTTCTTTTAAATTTGCTTGGATCGCATCTTCAGATAACAATCCTTTGATTTCTTCAGCTAAAGTTTGCTTACTGTGAGCTGGAAATAATGAAAAATCTTTAGCTAAATGCTCCGCTTTAAGAAAGAGCGGGTCAGCCGATTGTGCCGATGTCTTGTGTACGGGCTGCTTTTTGCTAGTCATCCTTAGATCCTCTGCTTATATAGCCTCTAAAATTTTTAGTCGGTAAATATAACTTTGTTCCCTGTACAATTACCATTAAACTATTGGGGACGCTTTGTTCCATTTTTGAGACAGTGAGGCTAAGGTGCCTGATTTAAACGGTATGATGCTGTTTGCAGCAGTAGTTAGAGCAAAAGGTTTCTCCCAAGCGGCCAGAGATATTGGCCAGCCAAAATCAACCATAAGTCGTAAAGTCGCTCAGCTAGAAGAGCAACTTGGTGTACGCTTGCTGCAACGTGATACCCGTAATTTAAGTCTGACTCAAATTGGTGCTTTGTTCTATCAACATTGTGATTCTATCCGCCAAGAAATTGAAGCCGCCAAAGCCATTATCGAAAATACCCATAGCGATATCTCCGGTTCATTGCGGATTGCCATTCCGGTGTCATTCTCTCAAGACGTCATTGCCACCCTTTGCAGTAGCTTCATGCGCCTTTATCCCAACATCGAGCTCGACGTTCAATTCACCGACAGTAATGTTGGCTTAGTCGGCGAAGGTTATGATATTGCCATAAAATATGGCCCATTAGAATCTTCTGACTTAGTGGCGCGGTTATTGTTTGAACGCCAACCTATATTAGTTGCAAGCCCTGGATATCTCAAAAAATCAGGCACACCAGCAACCCCTCAAGAGCTGGCCCAGCACAGTGGCATATTATTAGGCACCAGCATGTCGGCGCCTATTTGGCCGGTAGGTAAAGGCAATCGCAAAACCATGGCCACCTTTAAACGCAAGGTTAGGGTCAATAGTGCCAGTATGGTCAAACGCCTCGCTCAAGATGATTTTGGTATCGCCATGCTATCCAATAATAGCTGTAAGCAAGAACTGGCAGCAGGCAGTTTAGTGCCATTACTGCAAGAGTGGCCTATGGAACCCTTCAAAGTGTACGGGGTGTATTCAAGTAGACGGCAATTAGCCAGTAATATTAGCGCCTTTTTAGATTTTTTCGCGAAACGATATGGTAGCCAAGAGTCATTACAATCAATAATGAATTAGTGCTAAAGCCGTGTTAAATTAAACTCATAAAAATAAAACATCCTAAAGGAATAGTCATGTTCAAGCCCTTGTTTGCCCCCTTATTTAACCGTACTGCTTTGGCAGCTTTTACTGCCTTATTGCTAACTTCAGCCCCTACTGTTGCCCAAGGCTTCAGCATACAACGAGACGTTGAAGAGTTACGTTTACCCACAGCCCTGAGCTCAATGCCTGCCGTGGTTAATCAATATGAACACTTTAATAGCAGCTTAGGTAACAAGCTGGTTAACTCAACTGATGAGCTAGTCATTACCCAAATGGTCGCAGCCCAAGGCACCCAACTATGGCAGCAAGCGGTAGCCGATGTTCAGTCAGGCAAACACGATGATCGCGGCCTATATTGGAGTCGCCTTGCTATGCGAGAGACCTTAAAAACCGCCCATGCGGGTTATAATATTGTCCCTTGGCAGCGTGACATCTTGATTAAAGCGTTTGAGAAGTCTTCAAGAGGCTTAAGCGACATTCAGTTTTTACCCGAAAGCCAAATTAAAATTCTCGTCACAGGTTTTGACCCATTCTTTTTAGATAAGCATATTGATCAAAGTAACCCATCAGGATTAACAGCCTTGGCTTTAGATGGCGTCACTTTTAATGTTAATGGCAAACAAGCTCAAATCGAAACTGTGATGATCCCGGTGCGTTTTGCCGACTTTGATAACGGCATGATCGAATCACTATTAACGCCTATGTATCGTGATAATAGTGTTGATATGATTTTTACTGTCAGTATGGGGCGTGATAATTTTGATTTAGAGCGCTTCCCCGCAAGAGGTCGCAGCGCAGCAGCACCTGACAATTTGAACGTTTATACTGGTGCAAATAAAACCACCCCAATGGCTCCACTTTTTAATGGCGGTAACTTAAACGGTCCCGAGTTTGTGGAGTTTTCACTGCCTGTCTCTGCCATGAAGCAAGCCCAAGGTGACTGGAGCATCAATGACAATCATCAAGTGACCAGCATTAGCAGAGGTCAATTTGATGCTAAGTCCATTTACGAACTGGCTAACGAGCAATCGGTAGAAGGCTCTGGCGGCGGTTATTTATCTAATGAGATTTCATATCGCAGTATTTTATTAAAGCAACAATTTAACCGTACTTTACCGGTTGGCCATATTCATACTCCCAGAGTCGCAGGTTTTGATGCAGAAATGGAATGGAAAATGGTGCAGCAAATCCGCGAAATGATAAAACTTGCTGCGGGTTCGCTTTAGCATTAGTTTTATGCCCTGCTGATAATGCTATTATAGCCTTATCAGCAGGCGATTTCGCCTACAGCAACTTACAACTCTTTACGATTAGCTTATTATGTTCAAATCTATTTTCGCACGCCGAACATCAACCCCCATAGCAAATACCTGTACTAAACATCTTGCTTCAGAGGCTCGTATTCCATTACCGAAAACCGAAGCCCAACAGCAAGTATTATTGAAAATAGAATCCGACTATCAATTGGCCGAGCAGCAACTGCAGCGAAAATTTCCCCGTCCGAGCATTCTATTTAGCTTAAGAGGCAAAAGCGCTGGCACTGCGCATCTACAATTGAATAAACTGCGCTTTAACCCAGTGTTACTAGAAGAGAATGTCGATGCATTTGTAACCCAAGTGGTGCCCCATGAAGTTAGTCATTTATTGTGCTTTCAACTGTTTGGCAAAGTGAAGCCCCACGGTAAAGAGTGGCAACAGTTAATGAACGGCATTTATCAAATACCTGCAGACACCACCCATCAATTGGACACTAAATCCGTTGCAGGTAAACAGTTTCAGTATCATTGTCAGTGCGGCCCGGTCATGCTCAGTATTCGCCGCCACAACAAAGTCACTCGCAATCAAACTCAATACCGTTGTATCCGCTGTTCACAGGTACTAACAGCCAAAACATAGCCGTAAATAATTTTACTTTATCCTAATATTTATCATTCACTTATAGTGATATTTGCCATTGTTAGCATTGAAATAACACAATTGATTGCATCCCCAGTTTCAATCCCTTACCATCCTTCGCAAATATCAGGCTATACCACCCGTATAACGCCTGTGCCGTATATAAAAATCAGGGTCTTTTGTGCAACAGTATTTAAAACATATTTTACAGCCTCTGTGGCTGTTAGTGCTTTTCACCGCTATCATTTTAACGTCATCAAATTTACACGCAGCTGAACACCCGAAAAGTTTTCGAAGTGCTAAAAAAATTGCTCAGCAGATTTATAGTAGCTCGCTCCCCATGAGCAGTTTTTATTGTGGCTGCGACATTAAGGTGGTCGGTAAGCAGTGGAAACCCGATTTAGAAAGCTGTGGTTATCAGGTTAGGAAACAAATCCCTAGAGCTAACAGAATTGAATGGGAACATGTAGTTTCTGCTTGGGAGTTTGGCCATCAGGAACAATGCTGGCAAGATGGTGGCAGAAAAAATTGCGGCAGAGTTAGCCCAGAATTTAAGAAAATGGAAGCCGACTTACACAACCTCACTCCAACCGTGGGTGAAGTCAACGGCGACAGAAGCAATTACCGTTTTAGTCAGTGGAATGCAAAGTCTACCCTATATGGCCAATGTGATATGGTAGTCGACTTTAAGGGCCGAAAGGTGCAACCACCTGAGCAAAGCCGCGGCGCTATTGCCAGAACCTATTTTTACATGCAAGACACTTATGGGTTGTCGATTTCATCTAGCCAACAACGCTTGTTTGAAGTTTGGAACAGCTATTACCCTGTCAACGAAACAGAATGCCTGCGGGATCGTTTAATTGCAGAAAAACAGGGTAACCATAATAAAATTGTCTTAAAACAATGCCAAACCCTCAGCCTCATTGATTAAGGATTGTTATTTATGCGAGTTCCAAGAATTTATCAGCCCGTCAATGAGCTAGCGCTCAACCAACAAGTAAAGCTTGATGAAGACGGTGCAGCCCACATTGGCCGAGTGCTGCGTATGACACAAGGTGAGCAAATCAGTTTATTCAGCGGTGATGGTTATGACTATTTAGCCAATATCATCAGCGCCAATAAAAAGAATGTCACTGTGGAAATCATTACAAAAACGGCAAATGATTCAGAGTCACCGTTAGATTTACATTTAGGCCAGGTTATTTCTCGTGGTGACCGCATGGACTTTACTATTCAAAAATCTGTTGAATTGGGTGTCAGCACCATAACCCCGCTATTTTCAGATCGCTGTGGAGTCAAACTTAATGGCGAACGGCTCGATAAAAAAATCGCTCAATGGCAAAAAATTGTCATTAGTGCTTGCGAGCAATCAGGGCGAAGTGTGGTCCCTGTTGTGCGCCCAGCCATGACCTTAAGTCAGTGGTGCGCTGAGCAAACCGATGCGCTAAAGTTGAACCTACACCCAAGAGCGGCACATGGTATTAATGGTCTGTCATTGGATGAGAGTAAAGATAGCCATAAAGTTCGTTTGCTAATTGGTCCTGAAGGCGGTTTATCAGAAGAAGAGATCGCCATGACAGAAACCCAACAATTTACCGATGTATTGCTCGGTCCAAGAGTATTACGAACAGAAACCGCTTCGCTAACGGCTATCACCGCCTTGCAACTTAGGTTTGGTGATATTGGTTAATCAATGATGCATGCATTGAGAATATAAGGATAAAAGTATGATTAAGCTCGGCATAGTAATGGATCCAATTAGTGAGATTAACATTAAAAAAGATTCTAGTTTCGCCATGTTAATGGCAGCGCAAGCTCGCGGTTATCAGTTGTTTTATATGGAAATGAATGATCTTGCTATGGTTAATGGCGAGGCTACTGCCACCATGCGTTCATTGACTGTTGCAGCAAATTCTGAAAAATGGTTTGAATTAGGCGACAGTATTGATACGCCACTGGCTGACCTTGATGTCATCTTAATGCGTAAAGACCCACCATTTGATACTGAGTTTATCTATGCAACTTATATGCTTGAGCGCGCTGAAGAGCAAGGTACACTGATCGTTAATAAGCCACAAAGTTTACGTGATGCCAATGAAAAGCTGTTTACTGCGTGGTTCTCAGAATTCACCCCAGAAACCATAGTCACCAGAGATGAGCAACGCATCCGCGCTTTCCATAAAGCCAAAGGCGATATCATTTTAAAACCACTTGATGGTATGGGTGGCAGTTCAATTTTCCGCGTTAAGAAAGATGATCCTAACTTAGGCGTTATTATTGAAACCTTAACCAATGAAGGTCAGCAATACGCCATGGCACAAGCCTTTATTCCAGATATTACTTCTGGTGATAAGCGCATTTTAGTGGTCGATGGCCAGCCAGTGCCCTTCTCACTGGCACGCATTCCACAAAAAGGCGAAACCCGTGGCAATTTAGCCGCTGGCGGCCGTGGTGTGGCGCAGCCGTTATCGGAATCTGATTGGCATATTGCTAACACTATCGGACCTGAGCTTAAAAAGCGTGGGCTTATCTTTGTTGGTCTTGACGTGATTGGCGACAAGCTAACTGAAATTAACGTCACCAGCCCAACTTGTATCAAAGAAATTGAAGCCGCATTTGATGTGGATATTACTGGGATGTTGATGGACTCAATTGAAGCGCGTATCAATAAAAAAGCATAAATCAAAAGGATAGCAGCAGTGGAGATCATTGCTGCTGATATTGTCGAACACATTTGGGACTACACATGCATTTAAGACGTACGCTAGGCTTACTGCTTAGCTTAACCCTGTGGTTTTCTAATACCACTGTTGCCAATGAACTTATCGCTGAAGCCGCCATTAATACTGATACTGCTAGCCAAACTCAAGCTGAAGCTGCTGTTACTTCCGAAGCCATTTCGGAAAAAGCAGCAATTGAACAGGTTGTAATTGATGACCCCGTAATCGTCGCGCCAATTACAGCACTAAAAAGCACTAACAAAGCTTCAACTACAGCAGCTAAACCTAAAAACATGGTCATCATGGTGGGAGATGGCATGGGCCCAGCTTACACCAGCGCCTACCGCTACTTTAAAGACAACCCCAATACCCAAGAAATCGAGCAAACCGTATTCGATCGGCTGTTAGTGGGCATGGCAAGTACCTACCCTGCTCGCAGTAGCGGTTATGTGACTGACTCTGCCGCCTCGGCAACCGCGTTAGCCACAGGATTTAAAACCTATAATGGCGCGATTTCAGTCGATGAAAATAAACGCCCACTGACCACCATTATGGAACTTGCCAAAGCGGCAGGCTTATCCACGGGTGTCGCGGTATCAAGTCAGGTGAACCACGCTACTCCTGCGGCGTTTTTAACGCACAATGAGCACCGCAAAAACTATAAAGCCATCGCACAATCATATTTAAACACCGATGCTGATGTCATTTTAGGCGGCGGCCAACAGTATTTTTCAGCTGAACTGTTGCTGCAATTTAAAGACAAAGGCTATCAACACATTACCGAGTTTGAGCAACTTGATAGTATCACTGAGCCAAAAGTACTGGGTTTATTTGCCCCAGTGCAACTGCCATGGGTCATTGATGATAAGCAAGGCCATAAACTTAGCAGCTTAACGAAAAAGGCCTTAGAGCTATTAGCTCAAAACGACCAAGGCTTTGTGTTACTGGTTGAAGGCAGCCTGATAGATTGGGCTGGACATGATAATGATATCGCCTCAGTGATGGGCGAAATGGATGAATTTGCCAATGCCATTGAAGTGGTTGAGCAATTTGTTCGTCAACGTAAAGACACCTTGATGGTGGTTACCGCCGATCACAACACCGGCGGACTTTCTATTGGTACTAATGGTGAGTATGAGTGGCAGCCACAACTCATTCACGCCATCAATGCCTCACCAACGAATATTGCTCAGCAGTTAATTGCTACTGATGACTGGCAAACTAAGTTTAATCAACTGATTGGCTTTGACGCCAGCCAAGAAGAATTGACTCAATTAAGTAACGCCCGTATGCAGGGTGAAAAGCAGCTTACTGCCACAATATTAACAATCATTGATGCCCGCACTAATACCGGCTGGACCACACTGGGTCACACTGGATTAGACGTGCAGGTTTTTGCTGCAGGTCCAGGAGAAAGACTGTTCAGTGGCCATCAAAACAACACTGATATTGCCACTAAGATGATGAGTTTATTACCCCAAAGCCAAACTGTTATTATCAGTAATTAATTACTGATGAAGAAAGCTTAAAGGGTGACAATTTTGTCACCCTTTTTATTGCCGGTATTTGCTATAATCGACAGATTATTTTTTCAAAGGTTAATCTCGTGCTTACTAACGCTTCTCAAGTCATTTTAAGAAATGCTGAATTCATTGAAAACCAAGATGTTTTAATTCTAAATCATGAAGCTGATACCTTGGCGGCTGAGTTGCTTAACAGCGCTGCATCAGTGACGAGCTTAGCATTAGACTTTAACCATTATTTATTATTGCCGCAAAAACAACAAAAAGGCTTAAGCAGTCACTTTGGTCATCAGCTGCCAACTACCGATGCAGAAAAACGCTTTGATGTCGCTATTATCTATTTCCCAAAAGCTAAGCCCCTAGCGCCTTATTTATTTAACCTCGCCGCCAAGCATTTAAAGCAGGGCGGACACCTAATTGTCGTAGGCGAAAATAAAGGTGGGGTTAAATCGTTAGCAAAGTTACTACCTGAGTATTTCTCAACCCCAAGTAAGCGCGATAATGCCCGCCATTGTTTATTATTTGTCAGTGAGTTAATCGCCCAAGCACCTGTATTTGACCTTAATAATTGGGTCAGCCAATACTCATTATCAACCCCTCAAGGGGAGATCACCATTTGTAATCTTGTGGGCGTGTTTAGCGAAAAGCGTCTCGATCAAGGTACAGAATTATTGCTATCGCATTTGCCGACATTAGAAAAACGCGTATTGGACTTTGGCTGTGGTGCTGGGGTTATTAGCGCGGCCTTACTAAAAGCAAACCCAAGTTTATCCGTTGAGTGTATTGATATTAATGCCATGGCTTTAAAAGCCTGTGAACTCACCCTTGCCGCAAATGGCATGCAAGCAAAAGTGTATCCCTCTGATGGCTTTAACCAAATTAGCGGTCAATTTAATGGCATCATTGCTAACCCACCATTTCATGATGGCTTAGCCGCAACCAACCAAATTGCCAAAGACTTTGTTAAATCAAGTGCATCAAGCCTTGCCAAAGGCGGCGTCTGGCAAATTGTCGCTAACCGAAACTTGCCGTATGCCGACACCATAGCCGCTGAATTTGGCCAAGTAAATGTGCCAGCAGAAAACAATAAATATAAATTATATCAATTTAATAAATAACAAAAATGGCTCCACGGCTATGGAGTTCACAAATTATTTGATTTAGTTATAAAACAACCAATTACTGACTAGTTTTTATCCCTAAAAAACGCTACATTTTGTTAGCTAATAATAAACGTCATCTAAGGCGTATCGTTCTACCCATTGGGCAGCCTAATAAGCTCAAATGTAGAACGTAAAAATAAGGGATTTTATGCTAGCATCAGATTTAGCGGTTTTTAATGTTGATCAAACTCAAGTTGAGCTTCGCGTTACGCCTAGCCGTCACGGCCCCATCACTGAAGATGATATAACCCAGTTACTTAATCAGCCTGAATTTGCCATGCTGCGGCCCTTAGAGCAAAACATTGCTAAGGCGACCGCTGAAGTAAATAGTCACTGCAGTGTCGATAGCGGTAAACACGAATTATTTTTTATTATTGCTGAGCGCCTTGATGGTAAAGTCATCATCGAGATCAGCGAAGATAAAATGTCAGCCTCAATGAGCTTGGTGTCTGCCTATGGCGGCCAAGACCCAACACTGCCAACCATTTTAAATGCGCTTAAATTCCATAAGGTTAAAATGGGCTTAAGCAAACCCAACATCCTATCGCTACTACAACAATTAGACACCTTACCGCCAGGTGAGCAATGTCGCTCGCTGATCGCCCACGGTAAACAGCCCCAAAATGGCACCAATGCCAGCCTAGCAAGGCAAGTGCCATTAGCCCGCGAGCGCTTATTGCAACCCCAAGAGCGAGAAGATGGATCGGTGGATATGCGCGATTTGGGCGCCATGATCATGGTAAAACCAAACGATGTATTAATGATTAAAACCCCTGCTACAGATGGTGTTGCAGGTTATAACGTCAATGATGATGTTTTGCCGCAAATCCCCGGCAAAGACATGATTATGCAACCAGGTAATGGCACTCAACTGGCCGTCAATGATCCTAACTTATTAATTGCGACAGTTTCAGGTCAGCCAGTTGAAACCCGCCTTGGCATGCAAGTGGATGATGTACTACAAATTAAAGACGTTGATGTCAATTTTGGCCATGTGAACTTTGAAGGCAGCGTGTTAATTAGCGGTGATGTCCATGAAGGCATGCAAGTGAAAAGTAGCGGCGATATTACCGTCATGGGGTTTGTGGACTCAGCAACACTGGATGCCAAAGGCGATATCATTGTCAGTAAAGGCATCATTGGTCGCCAAATTAAAGAGCATCAACTTAGCACCACAATTAATGCCCAAGGACAAATTTGCGCACAATTCGTGCAATACTCAAGCCTTAATGCTGACAATGATATCTTAGTGACCAAGCAATTACTTCATAGTCACGCATGTTCAAACGGTGTCATCACAGTGAGTGATCCTAGCGGCAGACGAGGCGATCTGGTTGGTGGCAAGGCGAGCGCTAGCAAAGGCATTCATGCGGTGGCAATTGGCGCTACAGCAGGCACTAAAACCGCATTATTTTGCGCCATGGATCAAGCTCAAATTCGCGCAGAAGTCAAAACTACCCATGATAAAATCAAACAGCTTGTCATTGCAGGCCTTGATATTGAAGCTAGATTACGCAAGCTGCCACCTAAAAGCGAATGGCAAACCGATGCAGGCATGATAGAGCAAGTAAAAATGATGCTGGATGAAAAGAAACAACTCGCCAGCAATCGTGCGCAGTTAGAAGCGCAGTTCAAGCAATTACAGCAAGATGCCGATGGCTACTATAATAAGCATTTTATTCAGGCCAAAAAGCATATCTTTACCAACGTTAAAATTAATATTGGCCCGTCTAAAAATACAACCCAACGGGAGCACGGCCCTTGCCTCGTCATGAATAAGCAAAATGAAATTAGTTTTGATTATGGCAACCGATAGTTGCACTATGTAACGGGTACATACTTCAAGCGGCAATAGTGTGGCCTTAAATCATTGAGTTTATCAATGGTTACTCAGTGTCACCGCCTACAGGTTTTATCATGCAAAGTATTTGTTGGCCCGCAGTCATCAAGCAGCAAAGCTGTGACGAGCTTATTTATCTAGCTAGTGATAGAGACTGGCTAGAGTTTTGCTGCTTAACTCCTCATATTGCAGGTACCTGCGATAAGTTACTCGACAGTGAAGGCAATACTTTCGATATTTCCATCAACTCAGCAACAGATACCAGCCAACCTATAACCGTAGCCGCATTGCCTCAATTAGCATTAAGCACTCAGGCTATCGACTTAATGACTTTCATTCATTATGTACGCCAACATGCCCAGCTAAATGGTCATTGCTGCAGCGCAAAGCTTATTTTCAGTACTATTAGACAAGGAATTGAAACGGTTGAATTTCTTGAGTCTGAATTTTCTTGAGTCAGCCTCACGACTCAGGCAAAATGCTGTTCCACATTTTATCCCGTAATACGAGTATCAAGCATGGAACTGTTAAACATAGAATGCCTAGGAAAACGCCTACGATTAGAGGGCTCCATGGCTGGCTGGCAACAGCTCTATTGGGATAATCAACTGGTTTCGCAAAAGTCGGCTTCTGCTGATAATCAAAGCTTTACTATCCACGAATTTGAGTTGTCTAGACCGAGTTCACTAGCAGAACCCAGTCATGATGATGTCATCACCCAAACCAACCGCCAAGTCATGAAAGTGCGCTTAGAGTCTGATGTGCAGTGGCAACCATTTATCATCAACTATACGGTTTTGGTGGACAATAACACCATTGCCGATGGCCAGCGTAACAGCAAGGACATAGAACGACAAACCCCTGAAGTGGCCCCAGTTAAACAACAAAAATTCAGTTTTGTTGGCTTAGCCTCTCTAGGTTTTAAGTTACTTAAAAGCGCCAAAGTGATTAAAGCCATGCTCGCTGCAGCCAGTGTGGCGGCCTACTCTTGGCTATTTTCAATTGAGTTTGCATTAGCCTTGATTGCCTGTTTGGTTATCCATGAATATGGTCATATCAAAGCAATGAAACACTTTGGCATGAAAACCAAAGGGATTTATTTGATCCCATTTATGGGCGGCCTTGCTGTTAGTGACGAGCGTATTAATACCCGTTGGCAGAACGTGGTGATCTCTATTATGGGGCCGACTTTTGGCCTGTTTATGTCCATCGGCTGTATGCTGGCTTATTGGCTGACGGGTAATATCTTTTTTGCCGGACTGGCCAGCTTTAACGCCCTATTAAACCTCTTTAATTTATTGCCGATACTGCCTTTAGATGGTGGTCATATTTTAAAAAGTATCACCTTTTCGATGAATAGCATGGTGGGTCTAATCGCCTGTATCGCAGGCGCAGCCGCTGGGGTATTCATTAGCTACAGCCTTGGACTGGCATTACTGGGCTTCTTATTATTAATTGGCAGTCTTGAGATTGTATTTGAATGGAAAAGCCGTCATCAAAGTCATTTATTGCCCCTTGACCGTTATGGGCAAATCTTCTCGACCTTGTGGTACTTCATTACGGTTGGCTTACTGATTGCTATTATTTGGTATTTTGCTGCATCTGGCGATGAAATGCTGTCGATGCCATTAGAAATATTAAGAAGCTAGTCAAATAAATAGCAGTGCTTAACATCAACTAAGCTAGCAAGAACTAAGCCTGAGAGAACTAAGTCCGTAAAAACTAAGCCCGTAAAAACTAGCTACGGGCTTAACTTGCTGAAAAAACGAAATTAACTTATCTATTTAGCTTATGGAATTTCAAATACCTTAGTCATGACTTTATACAGCTCAGTGCCTTGATGGACTGAAGCTGAAGCAAAATGCAGCACTGGCACGCAATCTATCGGCAAACTCACCGAAGTGACGGCATTATCACTGCCGTACTGATCTAACCTTAATAAGGTCACTAAAGGCTCGCCAGCAGCTAACGGCTCACCAACCGCTGCGCAGTATTCCACTAAACCCGCTTTAGGGGCATGAAACTTTTTATAATCCTTTAAGTAACAGCCCCAGCGTTTCATGCTGGCAGGAGCAACATGCTCTTTGATCACTCCCCGATGGCTCAAATAGGCCAAAATACCTAGGGCATCATTTTTAGCATCTGCCATATCAATACGTTCTTGGCTTGCTAGCTCTAAGGTAAAAGCCGCCACAGGCACATCGAATATGCGCCCTTTTAACGCTGCATATTCAGTTAATTGCCACCATGGACAAAAAACCGCTTCATCCATGGCGCCGCCAAATTCATTGGGGATAATTAACGATAAGGGGATCGAGAAAAACGCGGCTGCGGCTGCATCATACTCAGGGCAATAAAGGTGCTTTGCAGATTTAGGCCCGGTATGTAAATCAAGCACGATATCAGCGCCATGGGCCATATGTTGTAATGTCACCGCTAAGCGATGCCCGGTACTAATACCCCAAAGGTTGGCTAAACGTTGCTGGCAATTATTGACTAAGGTTTGCCTAAAAGCACTAAACAAGTCCTTGTCGGCAAAGTGTTGATGCTCAGTGAACCAGCTCGCAATATCAAGTGACTGATCATAATACTCTCGGTTCCAATTCACCCCAGTGATAGGATCAAATCGCCCTAAGGTAAACTCGCCACTTTTTTGATTAATGCCTAAAGGGTTGGCTAATGGCACGCAGTGAATATCGCCTAATACAGTGTAGTCTTGCAGTAAAGTCATCAGCTGATGTATCACCGCATTACCCTGCACTTCAGCCCCATGAACATTGGCCTGAATATAAACACTGGGCGCGGCGTCATCTGAGCCTTTAAAGCTAAACAGTGGCGCCGTTAACGCTTGGCCTGTGGCAAGCTCTCCCACTTCAACCCGAGACATGGTGGCTGAATAATCGTTAGCCTGTTCTGTAATTGAATTCACTGATGTCATACCTGCCACGTTAGCAATTATTCAAATAAGTTTTGGTGCAGAGAGTTAACCACATCTGCGGCTTCAGATTCAGCGACGAGAACACATAAGTTATGTGGGCTAGCCCCTTGGCAAATCATGCGCACATTATGCTGTTCAAGTACCCCAAAAACTCGGCTGCAAATACCTGCTGTTGACGCTATTTGATTACCAATAATCGCCACTAAAGCTAATTTATCTTCCACTCTTACACGGCAATTTTGTGATAGTTCTTGCAGTAATGACTCGCTTAATAACCCCTGCCCGCTGGAGTCAGAACCGGTTTTATCAAGCGTTAGTGACACATTAACTTCTGAGGTGGTAATCAAATCAACTGAAATTTTATGCTTAGCAAGCGTGGCAAAGGTGTGCGCTAAAAAGCCCTGAGCATGGAGCATTTGTAAGCTATGCAGGTTTAATAAAGTTTGATCGCGTCTTAGAGCCACAGCTCGATAAACCGGGGCATCTTCTACTTGATGACGGATCCAAGTTCCACCTTGTTCAGGTGCTTTACTGGAACCAACAAACACCTGAATTTGTTGACGCACGGCCGGTAAAATCGTCGCAGGGTGTAATACTTTAGCGCCAAAGGTAGCCATCTCAGCCGCTTCATTAAAGCTAATTTCAGCGATAGGTCTCGCATTAGGCGCTAAACGTGGGTCAGTGGTATAAATTCCGGCCACATCAGTCCAAATCTCTACCGCATCTGCTTTTAAGGCTTCAGCTAATAACGCAGCTGAATAATCACTGCCGCCACGGCCTAAGGTGGTGGTGTTGCCTGCTTCATCAGCGCCAATAAAACCTTGAGTCACGATCACTTGCTGAGCCAATAACGGCTGTAAATGCTCCGCGCCTAGGAGCGCAATTTGCTCAATTTGCGGCTCTGCTTTACCAAAATGGCTATCGGTTCTTAATACTTGGCGCACATCAAATGAACTTGATGGCGTGCCTTTTTGGCGAATAACCGCAGAGAACAATAATGATGAACATTGCTCACCCATGGATAACAGCTCATCAATGATGGCTTTGCTTCTATCGAGCACTAACTTATCACTAAGCACTGCCATTCTGCTTAATAGCTTATCAATCGTAGCAGCTACATCTTGTGGACGCGCCAGCTTATCAACAATGTCATATTGAATTTTAGCAATTTGAGTGACTAAACTTAAGCGGCGTTGGTCGTTCACATTGGCTTGAGTTAACTCAACCAGTAAATTAGTGACACCGCTAGAAGCACTAACAACAACGACGCGGGTATTGGCATTGGCTAAAATAATGTCCGCACAGCGGTTCATGGCGTCAAAATCAGCAACTGAGGTGCCACCGAACTTAGCAACAACTAAACTCATGCTGATACCTCCACGACATTCGCAGACGAACTTTTACTAGACAAAGTTTTAGTAGACAAAGTTTTAGCAGACAAACTTTGACTAAACATACTTTCAGTAGACATGGACTGAGTAGACATAAACTGAGTACACAGTATTGGAACAACTTGAAATTTAATACGTAAAAACATGATTACACTCCGAACTTACTTCGTTCGAAGAGCCTGGTGCAGTGATAACGCACCCTTAAAGAAGGGAAACAGCAATCTTTCACCAGAAGCTCTCCACCAAAAAATAGGTGACAATCGCTAGGATTCAACCTAAACGACCGATACCGAATGCCAACCAAACATACCAGTACCTCGGCGCTAATCTCCCTCATAAGCTGTCATAGGAATTGGTTTTCCTCGAACTTACTACCTAGCTAACGCTCCTCTTCTGTTTCTTCCCACAGGAAGAGCATGAAAATACCAATAAATAACAACTCAAGTCAATTGGGATATGCCATAAAATCGTCAAATAACACAATACGTAAATAGAGACACTGAGCTCAAAATAGTATCATGTAAGCTATTATTTATAATTTGAAACAAAAAAGTGATATAAAACAATAGTGATTAAAAAATAAAAAGTAATAACCTCAATGTAAATTCGAGGTTATTGAGTTAAAACCTTCAACTAAACTGCACAATTAAGCTTCAATATTAACAATCAAGTTTCAACAGTATATAAATAGCCATTGCCCTAATAAAAATATAAAAATAACAATAAAAAAAGGCACTTAACTAAGTACCTATAGAAGGAGTTACTGATATTAAACATCCTCGATAACTGATACAAATGTCACTTAATCGCCGATCATGTTATTCATCGTGCAAATCAGGTAATTCATTAACTAAAACCGTTCGTGGGCCAAACTCGCCAATTAACACTTCCTTGTCAGGTGCTTCACCACAGGCAAGTAATGACAACACCCCATTATCAACATAGTAAATAGCGAGCTGTTTAAACTCTCGGCCTAACGCTAACGCTTGGTCTTTTTCTATAAAGACTGCCCAACTTTTTTCCATATGAGATAAGTCTGGCGCCGCGCCAATTAAGCAACGATAGGGGCTATTAAATTGCTGAATTTTCCGTTGAAGTCGCCTATCTAACAAACGGTTTTGACACGGATTCAATTGGCTGCCTAAGGGATTATGGGCGGTGACAATGGCGAAGGGGACAGCGTAAGAAAGGCGCTGAGTAAGTAGAAATTGGGTCCCTTGATACTTAAACCAAAGGTTATCTATTGAATTATTCATCATTTATTTTTCTCAATTAAGACCAATTCAGTGTAGCAAACCAAGACTTGGACCAACACCCTGTGTGATGTAAGTCACAAGAACAATAATTATATTTAACCTAAAAATCATAAGCTTACCCAAAAAAGCATTTTTGTAACAAATCTTCCCCGTAAATTTGTTAACATTTCATTTGTTAACAAATGCCTAAAACGAGTACAATATCTCACACTAGCTAGATTTTGCTACATAACGCTAAGTTGTGACACAAGCGACTACATTTACTGAAATTAAATCTTGGTAAAGTGTTCAAGCTTTTAAAATGTGTTCTACATTTTAAAAGACTGAATATAAATGTAGGACAAAATTAGGTTGCGAAGGAACTTTAATCAGCAATTTAATCTCTTAGTTTATATGAATCATCGGTTTTACAGATATTTTGACAGGTTGTGAGCTTACTCAAGCTCAGCATACGATCTGAATATTGATTTTTTATGATCAAAATTTACGTCACGTATAACTCTTTTATAGAAGTGCGATAAATATTAGTGCCTTAAACTGGTTTATATATTGTAGTTAGTCATGAAGCGTGTTTTGTTCAGGGCAGACATAGATAAACACCTATCGTGAATTTATAAATTATCGGCGTTTTCTTAGCTATATAACGCCACAGCCCTAGTGCAACATGACTAGAATCGAATTGTTTTTAATTTAGGTAAATGACATGCAAAACCCACACATTCTTATTGTTGAAGATGAAGCTGTAACCCGTAATACTCTACGTAGTATTTTTGAAGCCGAAGGGTATGTAGTAACTGAAGCAAACGATGGCGCAGAAATGCATAAAGCCATGCAGGATAATAAGATTAATCTTGTTGTTATGGATATCAACCTTCCTGGTAAAAACGGTTTATTATTAGCCCGTGAACTTCGTGAAATTAATAACATTGGCCTTATTTTCCTTACTGGCCGTGATAACGAAGTTGATAAGATCCTTGGTTTAGAAATTGGCGCTGATGACTACATCACTAAGCCATTTAACCCACGTGAATTAACTATCCGTGCTCGTAACCTATTAACTCGTGTAAACAGCGCTGGCGCTGAAACCGAAGAAAAAGGTTCAGTTGAGTTTTACCGTTTCAACGGTTGGAGCTTAGAAATCAACAGCCGTTCTTTAGTTAGCCCACAAGGTGAGTCTTACAAATTACCTCGCAGTGAATTCCGTGCGATGCTTCACTTTGTAGAAAACCCAGGCAAAATCTTAACTCGTGCAGACTTGTTAATGAAAATGACTGGCCGTGAGCTTAAGCCACATGACCGTACTGTTGACGTGACTATCCGTCGTATCCGTAAGCACTTCGAAAGTTTACCAGACACGCCAGAAATCATCGCAACTATCCACGGTGAAGGTTACCGTTTTTGTGGTAACTTAGAAGATTAATTTCGTCTGCAATTAATGTGCTTATTTGATTAAGCTCATTGGGTAGCAAATGAAAATAAAAGCCAAGTCACTGACTTGGCTTTTTTATGGGCTATTAAAAATGAACTATCCCTCATGGACGATAACAAGTGATCTATAACTAATGGGCTATTATTGCCAACCCATTACCTATTACCCATTTGCTATAAACAGCGCTACTTAAGCTCGCGTTCTAAAAAGGCAGCTAAGGATTTATACAAATGATTCCTCACCTTTTCACCGCGCATAGAATGCTTTGAGCCAGGGTAGTCTATCATTTGAAATAACTTGCCTTCATCTTGCAGCGCTTTATATACGCGGGTGCTATTTTCAAACAACACATTATCGTCAGCCATACCGTGATACATCAGCAAACCAGACTGATAATTTTCCACATAAGGGGTAATGCTGCTGGCATCGTAACCTTGTTTATTCTTAGCAGGGTGACCCATATAGCGCTCGGTATAATGGGTGTCATACAAACGCCAATCGGTCACGGGCGCACCTGAAATTGCCGCTTTGAAATAATCAGGGGCTTTAAACTGGCTCATTAACGCCATATAGCCGCCATAACTATGACCATAAATAGCGATATTATCGCCATCAATAAATGGCAGACTTCTTAAGTAATCTACGCCCACTTTTTGATCGTTAACTTCTGCATCACCCATATTCTGGTAAATAACGTATTCAAACTTAGTACCACGATGGGCTGAGCCGCGGTTGTCTAATTGAAATACAGCAAAGCCTTGTTGTAATAGATATTGGGTAAAGTAATCCGCTTCACTCCAGCTATTAACCACTAATTGCGCATGTGGCCCACCGTATACTCGAACAACTACTGGGTATTTTTTGCTGGCATCAAAATCAGTGGGTTTAAATAATCGGTACTGCAGATTTTGGCCATCTTCAGCCTTTAATTGGCCAAAATCTGGTATTTGCCATAAACCCGCAACGTCATACAAAGGATGGGTTTGGTTAATTTCATTTTGTTCTACCCACATTAAATGCTCGCCAGTGTCATTGTGCAAACTCACCTGTGGCGGCTGAATTAAACTATTGAAGTAATCTAAATAAATTGGTTTTTTATCAGCAAAGACTGCTGAGTGCATCCCGGCTTTAGTTGATAGTTTTTCAATCTTGTCACTGGTTAATGACACTCTATATAAATGGCGTTCAACAACTGTGTCTTTTCGGCCTGAAAAATACACCCAGCCCGCCTGCTCATCCACAAACTCAAGATCATCAACCGCCCACAGCCCTGTGGTTAATTGCTTTATTTGTTTACCCGACAGGTCAAATAAATAAAGGTGCTTAAAACCATCACGCTCTGAGGCCCAAATAAACGCTTGTTGTTGCTTTAAGAAATGTAAGTCATCGTTAAGGTTTACCCATGCTTGGCTGCGCTCTTTGACAACCGTGTTAGCTTTAACGTCTGAACCAGGTTTTGAACCAAGGTTAATGATGCGTAAGTCCAATGCCTGCTGATCGCGGCTTTGCCATTGAAATGATAACTGCTTGCTATCTGGCAGCCATTTTACTCGCGGTAAATACATATCCTTCTCTTTACCTAAATCAATCCACTGCACTGCTTTACTCGCCAGCTCAATCACGCCAAGTTCAATCTCAACATTGGCTTTACCCGCATAAGGATAACGCTGCTCAGTCAGTTTTATACCGTCAGCATAAATCTCATTACGGGTGACTAATTCAACACCTGACTCATCAATACGAGTAAAGGCGATAGCTGATTCATCTGGCGACCACCAGTAACCTGTCATTCGGCCCATTTCTTCTTGGGCGACAAACTCTGCCATGCCGTTTTTAATCGGCCCTTTACCATCAAACGTCAGCTGAGTTAGCTTTTCTGTTGCCAGCTCCAGTACAAAAATATTTTGCTCGCGCACAAATGACACATAACGGCCTTTAGGGGACAAACGCGCATCAGTGACAAAGCCTTCACCGGTATTTAATGCCTGCGCCTTTTGATCCGCCAAGGTATAAAAATACAGCTTGCCTGCAGCTGGAATTAATAACGCTTGGCCATCATCAGCCCAAAAGTACTCCATGATCCCTTGACCATAAATACGTTGACGTTCGCGGCGGGCTTTTTCTTCATCAGATAATTCGCCCCCAGCCAGCTTATCGGCATTAAGCAACATACTGCGCTTTGCAGTGCTGATATCCATTTGCCATAAGTCATAAAAATGCTGGTTATATTCACGGCTAGCAAGATACGTCACTCGGCTACCATCGGGAGACAGTTTTAATCCCCGAGGGCTAGCGCCGGCCAAGGCTGGTGATGCATGAATTCTTTCTATGGTCAGTGGAGTGGTATTGCCGGATATTTTCATGGTAGAGGCCATTGCATGATCTGAAATAAGAGCGCCAGTAAACACTAGCGGAATTGCCGACAGCATCAACGCCGCGGTCGATTTCCATTTTTTAGTCATTATCAATCCTTGGGAAGCCATAAATTTATATTTATCGTTATTATTATTTTCGCTGCCAATATTAATTTAACCAAAAATCAACTGAAAGCATTATTTACCAGCGAGTTTATAACAAATCTACTGCAAGTCATATATTGCTCATCTTTTTCACGCTGTAATATGGACAAATCTGAGGTATTATCCTTGATAATAAAATAAAACATTAACCACTGGTTACCGACCTTAACCTCTACTGTCTTAGGAACAAGCATGCAAACTTTGACACAAACCCTGACCAACCAAGCAGTATCAGCTTCGCTTTCACAATTAGTACTTAGCCTTGCCGATTGCTCAAAAGCAATTAGTAAAGCAGTGCAACATGGTGCATTAGCTGGTGTTTTGGGCGCTACTGAACAAGAAAATGTTCAAGGCGAAACCCAAAAGAAACTCGACGTGATTACCAATGACATGCTCAAAGATGCACTTAAAGCTGAAGGCAATGTTCGCGGTCTTGCATCTGAAGAAGAAGATTATGTTGTTGAAGTCAATCAAGACGGCGAATACTTAGTTTGTTTTGATCCTCTAGACGGTTCATCAAATATCGATATCAACTCACTGGTAGGGACGATTTTCTCAGTGCTACCTGCTGGCGAAGGCGAGTTTAACGAGCAAAGCTTTTTACAAAGTGGCCGCAAACAAGTTGCCGCAGGTTATGTGCTTTACGGCCCATCAACCATGATGGCGCTCACCACAGGTCAAGGTACTCAACTTTATACCTTAGATCCTGACACTAACGAGTTCCTGCTCACCACAGCAGAAGTGAGTATCAGTAAAGATACCGCTGAATTTGCGATCAATATGTCCAATCAGCGCTTTTGGGAAGCACCAATGCAAACTTACATTGCTGACTTAGTATTAGGCACTATTGGGCCCCGTGAAAAGTCATTCAATATGCGCTGGATTGCTGCAATGGTGGGTGATGTTCACCGCGTATTATGTCGTGGCGGTATCTTTGCTTACCCAACCGATAATAAGAACCCTGAAAAGCCGTACAAGCTGCGTTTAATGTATGAAGCCAACCCTATGGCTTTATTGGTTGAACAAGCCGGTGGTAAAGCATCTACAGGCTATGGTGATATCCTAGATATCGAACCAACAGCTATCCATCAACGTGTTGCTGTTATTCTTGGTAGCGCCAACGAAGTGGATACTTGCTTAAGCTACCATGATGTTGATTACAGCCAAGAGCCGACAATTGATTAATTGCGCTTTTAGCTACTATTAAAAAACCGCCTGCTGGCGGTTTTTTTGATCTTGCTAGCTATTAGTGATTAGTAATGATTGAGCTAATAGATAACTAAGTTTTAAAAACAACATGGCCTGCAATTGCAGGCTATGTAATGTTAGCGCTTTAGCTACGATTAAATAGCGAGCTTATGCCTCAGCATTAAGCTGATGTGGTTTTTCCGTTTGATCCACTATGGTTAATACCGCAGTATCACCCACTACGTTACAAGATGTCAGTACCATATCAATAATACGATCAAGTGCTGCCACAATGGCAAAGGCTTCGACTGGTAAACCTAATTGGTAGATAAGCACACCAATCATCACCATGCCGCCGCCGGGTACGCCACCAGCGCCCACTGACAATAAAAACACACTAAATAACAATGCTGGAATTTGCTCTGCTGTAATTGGCATACCAAAAGCATTGGCCACAAAGAAAATCGCGATAGTAATGTAAATTGACACTCCGCCCATGTTCATCGTTGCCCCGAGTGGCACCCCGAATCCAGCGACAGCGCGGCTAACAGCTAACTTATCGGTTAAGGTACGCATGGTCACAGGGATGGTCGCATTTGAACTGGCGGTAGAAAGCGAGAATAAAATCTGCTCTTTGGTTTTTTCACGAAAGCTCGAGGCTGATACCGGGGTGAAAATCGACACTGCTGTAGGGTAAACCACAAAAATCCATAACAACAGCAATGCTAAGATGATAACCAGGTATTCAACCACGCTGACAAAAATAGCCGGCTCAAGGGTTGCCGCTAATTTAAACATCAAGGCAAACACACCAATTGGCGCAAGGCTCATTACCACAGTGATTAAGCGCATCATGATTTTATTGGCTGTTTGAAAACCTTGCACTGCGCCGCTAACGCTCTCACCCATTGATTTAATCACGCCGCCTAACAGCAAGGCCATGAAAATAACTTGCAGCATATTACCTGAAGTAAATGCGGCAAATGGGTTATTAGGCACTATGCTAACAATCAGCTGCATTAAGTTAGGTAACTCAGTTGCAGTAATGCTCACGCCGCCATCGCTAGACATATCAACGCCTTTACCTGGCTCCAGTAACATGGCGACTAAAAATGCCGCTGTGATAGCCACCAAGGTATTAATAATATAAAAGCTAAAGGTTTTACCGCCCAAACGGCCAAAGCTCTTTAAATCTTGCAGTTCACACACGCCGCAAACAATACTGACAAATACCAGTGGCACCACTAGCATCATGATCATATTAACGAACATGGTACCAATACCGCTGGCAGCATTGACTAAGGTGCCTGAGAAGAAGCTGACATCATTGAGGGCAAATTGGACAATACTGCCCAATATTAGTCCAAAGAATAATCCGATAAAAATGCGGCTTGATAATGATTTGGTCATATCGCGAACGTTCCTAATAAAAGTCAAATTAACGCTGATTTCGCTGTTGTAACGACTTACACAGGCTCAATACTGAGGTTAATTCGACTGAAAATTTGTTTTAATTATTTTTAACGACAAGGATACTGGGACAAGAAGCAATTTAATTCAATGCTATCGATCAATTAGTTTGAGCGGCCACTGAGCAGCAGCATTTACAACTACCACCAAACTGTTGAATTAAAACAACTTAAACTAAAGCAGTTGAATTATAAATATTTTTAGCAGGATTCAAGACTAAAAAACACAACACTAACAGTATTATACACTACCGCAAGAGTACTAATGAGTTGAGAACACTACAACTCTGACGACAATTTAAGCTAATAACTAGCGTTTTATAAAAGCGCAACATTTGCTTCTATTTATCCCATGCTGGCAGCATTAACCAGTGCCCAACAAAGATAACATTAATGCAAACAAGACGCTTAATTACCACAACATTACAGCTTATTCTATTATCGGTTAATGCAGCTTTGAAGCTCGGGCTGTAGCGCTAATGAAATGACATAAAAAAGCTGCTTGGTTGGCACCAAACAGCTTTTTTGTAAATCAGTTCTGGGATGATTCACTTATCAAGTTTAAGCCAGCCATAACTCCACATCATGGATCATAAAGTTACCGTTATAAACAGGATCAGGATGGCCTATGGGCTCAAGTTCAAAATAAGCTTTGTGCTCATCGGGCAAACCTTCGTAGCCGCCAATCACTTGATAAAGCCAATTCTCAGATGCCCAGTGCAACTTATGCTCTTCTAAGTATTCCAGTGCTGATTGACGAACTCCTGAATCAATCACGGCGCAGAAGTATTCATCTACCGCTAGCTTTAGTGGATTATCAGGAATATCAAAATCCTCCACCGCAGTCATGGTCATGGACACATCGTGCTCACGCACTTTTGCCGGCAATAAGTCGCGGCTAATGGTTTTAATTCTCGCCACCGTATCGAGCAAGATAAGCTCATGGCTGGCGTTATTAACGTCGACACTGGCAGGCTTAATGATGGCTTCAGCGCAGTTAAACAATTTCGGCACAAACTTATGCGCCACATGATCATCAGGTTGATAATCAGGATGCAAATCTGTGTGCAGTAAAAAGCCTTTTAATAATCGAGTACGCCCCTGAATTTGACGAAAACGCCCCAGTAGCTCTAGCAAGCGCCCTTGCACTGCACTAATTTCTTGAATGCACTGACTTAAGGTTTCTTGCAGATTGGTCACCAGTAAGCGTCTTAGCTCGCGAATATCACCGGCGGTATCACTAAGCTCACTAAACTGGAACATTTCTAAGCCGTTGAGTAATTCAGACACCTGACTTTGGGCTAATTCATTTTCACGAATTTTGGCACTAATACTACCAACATAACCAAACTCATTATTAATACGGCCCCACAATACCCGAATGGAGTAGCGCAGGCTGTCGGTAAAGCTGTAAACGTGCTCGTTTAAGTCAGCTAAATACGCCTCTGCTGCGCCATAATCAATATTGTGCCTTGCTTCTTTGTAATGATCAGCCAGTGTTTTAATGGTGCTAAACGCCGAGCCGACATTGGCATCAATTTGCCGATTACGCTCATCACTTAAAGCTTCTTCAAGTAACGCCCGTACCGAGCGTTTTAAGCGCAGCTCTTCATCGGGCTCTGGGCGCCATAAAATGCCACTTTTTCTGAGTTTCTCAATCACTGCTGCGTCATGGGTTTGCTCATTCACTGAGCCAGCAAGATAGGCATCCATAACCACATCAGAATGGCGACTCAGCTGTTTTAGTAGCTTAACCCCCGCTTGATGTAAATTATTGCTCATAATAAATCCTTTTGGGTGGCCGTTTCAGCTTGCGCTTCAAGGCTTAACCCTTCAGTTTCATCAATAAAGCGAATCACTTCGTACAAATAATCAAGCTTGCCGGTGGCAATATAAATTTGTTTCTCGCTATTAGGTTTTACCAAATAACCCAACTCCACTAAGCGCTTAAACACCAATTTAATTTGGTTGTCGGCATTGCTACTGGTTGAGCCAAATAAGCGATATTGGCTCAACTTAGCGAGCTGCTCCATAAACGCTGGCGTATCTTCAATACGCGCTTGCAGCTCAGTTAAGCGTATTGGCGCACCTTCACTTAAAGGCGCATCTTGGCCGCTACTTTCTTGTACTAGCACCAACCATTCCACCAGCGGAATAAGCGCCGAGCAAATATCTTTAAACTGGCTAGAAATCACTTTACGTTCTTGCTCACCCAGTTGCTGGTAGCCGCAAAAGAACACATCACCTTCTGCTGCAGAAGAAATCGTGCGGTTGATTTGATTTAAATACTGCTCCACTTTATCAAAGGTGGCACTGCTTTTCAGGGCGCGCCAGCCATCTTCATTGGTGGTGCGACAAATAAACTCACCACGAAGCAGTTGCTCAATCAGCATGCCAGTGCCAACCAGTGTTGTTTCGGTACTTGCCGTAACCTCAGACATTAAATAGCCTCCTTATTGGCATGTTGACTTAAGCGTGCAGCCAATGGGTTGGCTTTAGGTTTCACCACTTGTAATTTACGGGTTTGCTTATTGATAATGTAGCGATTAGCAAACAAGTTCAGCACTTCAGATTCTGGGTTAGGAAACGCCCCTAATACGCTGATATTGTTATTAACGCAGGCATCAAATATCTTCTTCACGTTGGTGTGGTGCAAGGTGCCCAACTCATCAATAGGCCAATGAATAGTGACATCGGCTTTACCCCGTAATAGGCGAGTAAAGGCCAGTAAGAACTTACATAAAATCAGATAAGCCATACCATGACTTGAAGATTCATTAAGCTGTCTATCGGTGCGAATAATTAAGTCGCTGTTGCCTTCTTTTAAGCGCAGCTCAATTTCCAGCAGTTTAGCAATGCCGCCACTTAACGCCGAGCGACCAATAATATCTAAGGCGCGGCGCATACTTGAGGTGTAATGCTCATCAGGCAGCTCACTAAAGCCATCGGCTTTCCACTGTTTAAAGGCTTTAACAAACACTTCAAGCTCAGGCCAAAACTCAAGTTCGCTAATGCGAGAACGAATCTTAACCGCGGATTCAGATACCCCATCAAGAAACAACTCTTCACCCACTTCGCGAGTAATACGCGCGCTTTGGGAGGCGATACGTCTGTCGATGTCTGCTAATACATCGTAATAAGCGGTTAAGTCGATACCAAAAATACGCCCTTGCTCGCGAATGGCCATCAAGGATTGCGGCACCATCACATTCAATAACTGTTCAAGTTGTGGAACCAACTTGCGATAATCCAGTAGGCGGATACCTTTATCATTGCTAAAGCTTGATTCATCTCGGGCACGTTCCCAAAACTCAGCTAAGCTCGAGCCTGACTTACTGGCAATAACCGAATCAAAATGCTCAACGTATTGTTTTACTGAGCCCAGTAAATAATCACGCTGTAGTAATAATTCTTCACCTTGTCTTAAGCGCTCACCAATGCCACCAGCGGCTTCATCTTTAGTTGGCGGCAATTTAAGCTCAGCCAGTTTTCGCATCACAGCCCGCAGCTTGGTGAGATTTTCAGAAGCCTCAACTTGCGCAGCATCCGAGGCTTTTTTCAAGCTTTCAAAGTGTTGTTTACGCTGCTTAACGTCAGTGGTTTTATTGGCAAGCTGCTGTTCTAACTCAAGGGCTGCTTGCTTAACTTTGGATAAATCGGTTTGCAATTTCGGCTTGGCAATTAGCCAGGCATTTTGATACCAATGCTCATATCGCAAGACATCACTGCGACGCTTTTCCGCATTACTGATTTGGGTTTCAAGATCCCGAATTTGCCCTTTTAATGCCACGATAGCCGCTTCATCAACCCCGCGAGATTTAAGCTCGTTTTTGTACCATGATTCACAGGCTTTTTGCTCTTGCTTAGCATTACTACGGCGAGTGTCGATATTGGCTTTAATTTGCCCTAGCTGATTATCTAGCGCACCGACCACATCTTGCCAATAGGCATTTTTTTCCATGCGGGCTTCAAGGGCTTGCTCTTTTTGCTCACTAAGCCACTCTAGGTGCTTATTGTGCTGCTGCTTGAGCTCGTTTTCTAATTGAATCAGACGCTTGCTGGCATGGGCTTTACGCTCGGATAACGCTTGATTGATTTGCTCTTGTGAGCTGCGCTTTTCATCAAATAAACGCCGCACATCTTCACGGCTGTTTTTATAAGCAGTGCGAGCAAAAGTCAGCTCTTTATTAAGCGTGTCTAATTGATCGTTAATGGCTACCAGTTGATCTTCGTTTTCCGACTTTAACTCTTCAGCTTGAGCTAAGGCTTCTTCAGCTTTAGCTAAGCGCAGGCGTAAATCTTGCTCTGAGGCAGCATAATCAGGCACATCAATGGCTTTAAGATCTAAGCCAATACCAAATAATACCTCGCCATTACTGTCTGCAACATGGGGATGGAGATCGGTGCGGTGTAATAGTTCAGGGGCAATAACCTTACCAAAGCTTTGCTCCCAACCTGAGGACTCTTTACGCAAAAACTCTAATAGAGTGTGTGATTGTGGAAATAACACCCCTTTGACATCATCAACATCAGCTAAGCGCTCATTCACTCTCACACTGGCGATTCGAAGTGCCTCAGAGACTTGATCGCGTTTGGCGCGCAGTTTTCTTTCTTCTATTGATAAGCGATCGACTTTTTGATTACAGCTTTCTTGTTCTTCATCAGCGCGGCTAATGCGCTCATCAAACACTGCTAAGCTCATTTTCTCTTCTTCGGTGTAGCTGACACCGTCGATTTGATGTTTCAGCTCACCTTGGCTGAGCTTGAGTTTAAATTCTTGTTCAGCAAACTGCGCTTTACCGGCATCGGTTTTTTCACGCCATAAGCTGTCGAGTTGAGTTAAATCATCGTTAGCAGATTCACGCTGGGCATCACGGGTTTCACGAATGCTATCTTGCTCTTGATGCAGTGACTCAAGCTCTCGGTGTAACTGCTCAGCAATTTTACTACGGCGGGTACTGTAAGCCGCTTCAATGTCTTGGTGCTTTTCAGTTTGTAACTTATGACGCTCTGATAAGTTTTCTAAATCACTGCGCCAATTATCTAAACTGTCTAAGTCGGCTTTAGCTTGTTCAATATTGGCATTTAAAAAGCCTTCATATTGATCTTCAATGCCATCAAGCTCAGCTTCATATTTGCGGATATCACCTTGGGCGAATGACAATTCTTGGCTGATCTCATCGCGGGCTTCTTTCCATTCTTCGTCCAGAAGGCGCAGTTGTAAACTGGTCTCTTTAGACTGATTTTCACTGCGCTCTTGGCGCTGTGCTTCAAAGGTTTCATCGCTACGATAGCCTTTAGCTAAACTGCCTAGTCGAAGCTCGGCGCTCAGTAACTGATTAAACTCTTGTTCTAGCTTTTCAAATTCAGGGCGAATTTGCTCAAAACCTTGAACTAACTGACTTTCACGGATCCAGCTTTCTACTCGCTGTGGGTTTAAGCGTGAGGTTGGCGGGTTAACACCATCTTCTTCTAAAATGGCGGCTACCATTGACTTAACGGTTTCCATTTTGCCTTCTTTAGAATGCACCGCTTTGGCCAGTTTTTCGATATGACGTAGCGAGTATTCGCTATCACACAATGAGAACTGATGGGCGTAATTACGTAGCTCGCTTTTATTGCCGCCGGTGGACAATAAACTGCGATCATGTTGAATAATCGCGCGGTATTCTCGGGTATTCAGCAAGTTAGTATGCGGCACCGACTGGCGCTTCATTTCACGGCCTAACTCCGCCATGGTATGACAAATGATGGTATCGCCATTACGGTTTTTAACGTAATCATCAAGCTCGAAACCTTTGGCAATAAAGCGGTAATTCACCCCTTTACCGTCACCGGCGGATGCCATTAGCGCTTGATAAAGCTGGCCGTCACTCTTTTGATATTCATAGATGATGTAACTTGAATCATGGGGAAGATACCAACGCTCAAAACTATCACGGGTTGAAGGCACGACTCGGCTAGGGTACTCACCATAAAACACTGGGACTAATCGCTGCAGTGTGGTTTTACCTGAAGCATTGGTACCACAAATGTTGGTGTGTCCATCTAGCTGCAGTTCCACCACACCAGGAAGGTGAGTATTAATTAACACTATTCTGATCAAGCTTGGCATTGGCATCCTTTTCCGTACTTTCCGCAACGGCTAAAAACAAGATTTTAGGGAATTTATTTTAATGAGCTATAAGTTAAATCAAAGCGCTGAATGAAGCAATTTAGCTGATAACAAAGCGTGAAATAATAACCGATAAAGGCTGCTTTACTCGCCTAACAAAGCAGCAAACGGCCAGTATATTGTTTTTACCAGCATGAAGTTGTGGGATATCACTTAGGTTTTATGCGAGGCTAAGGCGGATAAGCTGATTCAGAGATAAAAAAACCACCTTTGCGATGGCGTTAAAAATGAATATAACCAAATAAAATTTCACTATTAGTCAGCAGCTCCCCCCCCTTTTCACTGATTCAGGAGCCCCTTTAATAACCATTCCAGTGCGTTATTTTTAACAGCGCTAAACACAAAAAAAGCCAGCTTATTTAAATAAGCTGGCTTTTTGTCAAAATTCAATAATGCGTTAAGCACTTTATAAACGCTTTTCTATCAGCGCTTTTCGATTAAGAGCACGAACAAAGTGATTCGTTTTCGTTACAACACTGTCATTGCGACTAATTAAGCCGCTTCTGTCTCAGTTTTTTCAGACTCAAGCTCAACTTGCTCAGCCGCTGACATGTCAGCTTCACTGTGTCTAATCAGATAATCAAAGGCACCGAGTGAGGCAGTCGCGCCGCTACCCATGGCAATAATGATTTGTTTATAGGCTGAGTTAGTGACATCACCTGCGGCAAATACCCCTGGTATGGAAGTTTGGCCTTTGCCATCAACAATAATTTCACCACGATTAGTTAACTCTACAGTGTCTTTTAACCATTCAGTATTTGGCACTAAACCAATTTGAACGAAAATCCCTTCAAGCGCGACATTATGCGATTCGTTAGTACTGCGATCGGTATAAGTGAGCCCGGTAACGCGTTTGCCATCACCTAGCACTTCTGTGGTCATCGCTTCAGTGATGATGGTGATATTACCCATTGAGTTGGCTTTGCGCTGCAAAACTTCATCAGCGCGAAGGCTAGTATCAAACTCAAGTACAGTAACGTGCTCAACGATATTCGCTAAATCGATAGCCGCTTCAATACCAGAATTACCGCCGCCAATCACAGCGACGCGCTTACCTTTAAATAACGGCCCATCACAATGTGGGCAATAGGCTACGCCGCTGCCGCGGTATTCTTGCTCACCAGGGACGTTCATTTCACGCCAGCGCGCGCCGGTTGCTAACAATATGGTCTTACTTGATAAAATCGCGCCGCTTTCAAGTTCGATTTCAAAACGCTCACCCGATTTAAGGGATAGCGCCCGTTGGTTGTCCATGACATCAACATCGTAATCTTTCACGTGAGCTTCAAGATTGGCAACTAATTTTGGCCCTTCGGTTTTTGACACTGAGATAAAGTTTTCAATGCCGACAGTTTCTGCCACTTGACCGCCAAACTTATCAGCCACTATGCCAGTGCGCAGGCCTTTACGCGCCGCGTAAATGGCAGCAGATGCGCCTGCAGGGCCACCACCAACCACTAATACATCAAAGCTTTGTTTATTATTTAGTTGTTCTGCTTGTCGTGCTACAGCATTGACGTCTAACTTATTTAAAATTTCTACTACGCTAATGGCGCCAACAGAAAATGGCTCGCCATTCATATATACCGTCGGTACTGACATGATATTACGGTCATTAATCTCATCTTGGAATAATGCACCATCAATCATCACGTTAGTAATATTGGGGTTAATCGCTGCCATCATATTCAGTGCTTGTACCACTTCAGGACATGTCTGACAGCTTAGTGATACGTAGGTTTCAAACTTAAACTCACCGGGCAGATCTTTAATTTGCCCAATAACCTCATCGGTTAATTTAATTGGGTGGCCACCTGAGTGCAGTAGTGCCAACACTAACGAGGTAAATTCATGGCCCATAGGTAAACCAGCAAAGCTAATGTTGCTACCAAGTTCTGGGTTAATGATACTCATTGATGGGGTTCGGATCCCTTGCTGCTCTTTAAGGCTTACAAGGTTTGATAAGCCAACAATATCATTGGCTAAAGAGCTCAATTCTTTTGCTTTCGGGCTATCGTCTGCTGACACGACAAGTTCAACTGGTCGTTTAAGGTTTTGCAGATAAGTCTTCAGTTGATTTTTAATATTCGCATCTAACATACGTGTGCTCCTAGTATTGAAGTTGAGCCAAAAAAAAGCCTAATTCATAAATGCTAAACCCATTTAGCATTAACAAAGAACCAGGCTGATTGGAGTGTGATGAAACTTAGCTGAACCGTGGATGAGGCGACTCAGCTATTGGAGAGAATTAAAGCCAGTGGTTTAGATTTTACCTACTAGGTCAATTGATGGTGCTAATGTGTCTTCACCTGGCTGCCATGCTGCTGGACATACTTCGCCGTCATGTGATGCAACATATTGTGCTGCTTGAATTTTACGAACTAATTCAGCTGCGCTACGGCCAATACCTAGGTCATGAATTTCAGCAACTTTGACTTCGCCTTCCGGGTTCATTACGAACGTACCACGAAGTGCTAAACCGTCTTCTTCAATCATCACACCGAAGTTGCGAGTAATTGCGCCAGTTGGGTCACCAATCATTGGGTAGTTAATTTTACCGATAGTGTCTGAACTTGAGTGCCATGCTTTATGAGTGAAGTGGGTATCTGTTGATACTGAGTAAACTTCAACACCCATTTCTTGTAACTTAGCGTAATGGTCTGCCATGTCGCCTAATTCAGTAGGACATACAAAAGTAAAATCAGCTGGATAGAAAAATACTACTGACCATTTGCCCAGTAAATCTTGTTCAGTTACTGAAACAAAGTCACCATTGTGAAAAGCAGTTGCAGAAAATGGCTTGATAGTTGAATTAATAATTGATTGAGTCATGGGTGTGCTCCGTTATATTTAAAGTAAATTCTAATTTAGTGTGTAGCTGTATCTGTTTGATGGAATAGATAATAGCGACAAGTTAGAATTAAATATAACGGGTAAAAACTATCACCCTAATCGATTTTTTAGAAAGTGAACACTAAATAAACCTTGGCAATCGAAATGCTCGATAAGCGAGCATTCGTTGGTGTAAAGGTGAGCAATGGCTATTAATTAAAGCAAAAAATAAACAATTAGCAGGATAGCCAAACTGTTGAGGCAAAGGCTGTCATTAATCGGTTGCTTGTTAGTTAGTTAGTTAGTTATTAGTACTAGCACCGCAAGTGCCACTATCATTTGCTAACAGCTATTCCCATTGAGTGAAACGTGTCAGTGAACGTCTTGTTGGATAGCCAGGCTGTTGAGGCAAAGGCTGTCATTAATCGGTTGCTTGTTAGTTAGTTAGTTAGTTAGTTAGTTAGTTAGTTAGTTAGTTAGTTAGTTAGTTAGTTAGTTAGTTATTAGTACTAGCACCGCAAGTGCCACTATCATTTGCTAACAGCTATTCCCATTGAGTGAAACGTGTCAGTGAACGCCCTACTGGGTAATCAAGCTGTTGCGATAATTGCTGCAACTGCTGTTTGTTATAAGCTGAGCTAAAAGAATGTGGCTGCTTACTGGCGTAAACCACCCAATTTCCCCCTCCTGTTAAAGTGGCATAAACATTGGCAAAGTGCGCTGATAACACTTGCTTTAGCAGCTCACTTTTACTGTGCTCTTTCCAGCAGTTAAGCACTAAAAAACCTTCCGCTTTAAGGCCTTTATGACAAGTGCCAATGAACTCGCTGGTTAATTGCTTTTCATCAACCCCTTGCTCGATATACATATCAGCAAAAATAATATCCACTTTTTTGTGTTCAGCTCTGGCTAAAAATGTGCCGCCATCATCAAGTTCAATTTTAAGCTTTTTGCCAATAGGCAATTGAAAATAGCGTTTAGCAATCTCAATCACATCAGCGCGCAACTCAACTGCAGTCAGCTTAATCCCGGCATCAAAACGTCTAAGTGCATGCACCAGCCCGCCGCCACCAAGGCCAAATATGATGGCACTTTTAGGTTTGCTAAATAGCAGTACCGCTAGCATGGCCTGAACATAGGTATGCTGAGGGATATGGGGCGCCGCTTTCAGTATTTTACTCTGCTCGTCATTGTCACCAAAAGATAACACGCGAAAATCGCCATCATCTAATACATAGATGGGGCCGATATCGTCACTGACATGGTGTAACTGCTGGTACTCTGACATGGAGTTCTCATGGTTTATAGGCAGGATATTCGGCGAAATTATACCGCATAAATAGATCTTTTAAGCAGTTTTTATTGCCCCTAAAACCCCAACATTTAGCTCACCAATCGTTAAAAACAACCAAGCAATAGCAACAGTTAGCCAACCTGCACACAGTAAACAAACTAGTTCAACATTTCAGATACTTAGCCATAAATAACCCAACACACTGACGTGACAGCCATCACATACTCCAAGGGAGAAATGCCTATAATCCGCAGCTGATAAAAAAATAAGAGATTGATGAAATGAAAAAGAAGTTTTTAGCAACTGCTGCAATGATCGTAACTTGTAGCCAACTATCTGGCTGTATGGGACAAATGGCCACAAGCCAAATGGTCACTAAGTTAAATTTAGATACTGTCGACAACCGTTATGGTCGTGCGGGTTTATTCGCATTATTGTCGCCAGTTTATGGTTTAGCAGCTACAGCTGATCTTTTTGTATTTAACAGCATTGAGTTCTGGACTGGGACTAACCCATTAACAGATAAAGAAGCGGTAGTTGATTTACCAACTGATGCTATTTTTAAAATGAATAAGCACGTTAGCGACGACTTTAAAACGGCGCCAGTTAAACTATCAAGTGCACAAATTAGTCAACAGGATGAGCGCACTCTGGTGATGACCTTGGCTTATGAAGATGGCTCTAAGCAAGAGTTGATTGGCAGTAAAGGCGAAGAGCATATCGATTTTTATCTTGATGACATGCTAGTGGCTCAAGTAAGCCTTGCTGAATTAGCGCAATATCAACAAGCGGCTTAAGCCATAATTCATTTGCGATTATGTCGTGAATTAATAAGCCCTGAGTATCACTCAGGGCTTATTTTTTACTGATCCTAACAAGGTTTTACTTTAAGGTGCGCTGAAAAAAGCTCACCGCTTGCAAATACATTTGCAGTGCTAATGCCGCATCATAACGCTCGCCTTCATCACGCATAAAGGCATGCTGAGCATTCACCTCTAACCAGCTAAAGTTGGTATCAAGCTGCTCTAACTTTTGATAAATGGCTTTTCGGCCTGCTTTAGATACATGAGGATCTTGCTTGCCAAAGACTAATACCAGCTCACCATTAATATCACCACAGCGAGTTAATGAATCGTTCTCTGGCTCACAGGGCAAGGTATTTGAATGGATATCTGTGGGATATAAGCAAAAAGCACCGCTGATATCGGGGTTTAACGCTGCACGAAAAGCCAAATGGCCACCTATGCACACGCCCATCGCGCCCACTTTACAGCTGCAATATGCTTGGCTACGGGCAAAGTCGATAATCGCCTGAGTATCGCTATCATGTTGCTCTAAGGGCTTAGCAAATTTATCAGCATTGCCCTTATCTTTACCCACATCGTCATACTCAAGCACAGTGCCTAGCGGATTCAGTTCATGAAACACTTCTGGCACTAACACCACAAAACCATGTCCGGCTAAGATGGCTGCACTTCTGGCAATAGGCGCAGTTTGTTGAAAAATCTCAGAGTAGAATATGATACTGGCAAATTGCCCAGGGGCATCTGGGCGATATACATAAGTCCGCATATCACCTGTTGGGGTTTCAATATCGTGGACTTCTTTGGTAATGATCATATTGCTGATTCCTTGTTAAGTAACCTAAGCTTGGGTTAAGTCGATTTTTCTCAATCCTTTACAAACTCGAGCGACAACGGCACTAGTTGGTGAGTTCATTTACGCAGCGCTGACCATCAAGCAAGTCGGTGACATTTTGCAAGGTCGTTTGGGCAATCGCATTAAGCGCTTCAACGGTTAAGAACGCCTGATGTCCGGTAAAAATAACATTATGGCAAGCAGAAAGCCTTCTAAAGACATCATCTTGAATAATTTCATTAGAGTTATCTTGGAAAAACAGCTCTTTTTCATTTTCATAAACATCTAACGCCAATGAACCAATTTTACCGGTTTTTAACGCTTCCATCGCATCAATGGCATTGAGCAAGCCACCACGACTGGTATTAACCACCATCACCCCAGGCTTCATTTTTTCAAATGTCTTAGCAGATAACAGGTGATGATTTTCAGGTGTTAATGGACAATGTAAACTAATTACATCACATTTAGGATAGAGTGCTTCTAAGTCAATATACTCAACGCCTAATGCCTCAACTGCAGGATTAGGGTACGGATCGTAAGCCACCACTTTACAGCCAAAGCCTTGCAATATTTTGATGGTAGCAAGACCAATTTTACCGGTGCCAATCACTCCAACGGTCTTACCTTGCATATTAAAGCCCACCAGGCCAGTTAAGGCAAAATTCGCGTCTCTAGTACGTTGGTAAGCTTTATGAATTTTACGGTTTAGGGTTAACATTAAGGCAATGGTATGTTCAGCCACAGACTCTGGCGAATAGGCAGGCACATTAACCACTGTGATACCTAAGCGCTTAGCGGCATCTAAATCAACATTATTAAAGCCTGCACAGCGCATGGCGATAATCTTAGTACCGCCATTGGCAAGCTCAACCAATACCTCTTCACATAGGGAGTCATTGACAAAAGCACAAACCACTTCAAAACCATCAGCCAGTTTTACTGTTTGCATACAAAGTCGATAATCGAAATATTCAATCTCTGCGTTAAAGCCTGTATTCATGGCATCAAAATGCTGAATATCGTAGTGCTTAGCACTAAAGAACCCGATTTTCATCCTTAACTCCTGTGTTGTTTATTTGGCTCATTAAAAATGGATTGCCCGACTTTACCTATGTCAGTGCAATTGAGCGTTTGGTTAAAGCATAACAATAATTGAGTTTTTGCTACAGATCGCTGAACATTTTAGATCTTCTTGTTAAGCTGAGACATTACTCACAGGAATATGTGTATAGACATGTCAAAAAAGCAGCAGCAAGCAGTTTCAGAAGTTCAGTTTTGGATTCAACGTCTAGGAAAAACCAGCCTGAGAGCATTACATATTGTTGGTGTAGTCGGCGCTGGCGGTGGCATTCTTCTTGGCTTAGAGCAACCACTTTGGCTCAATTACTGGATCTTAGCCATGGTCAGTGGCCTTGCATTACTATCATGGGAAGTCATTAGAGATTGGCGCTGGTTGATTCAGCTTAAAGGGGTACTGACTATTTTTAAAGTACTGCTATTACTGCTATTTATCCCGATGGCTAACTGGAAACCTGAAATTACTATTTTTATCATATTATTATCTGTCATCGTATCCCATGGCCCTGCGGGTTTAAGGCATTATTCTGTGGTTCATAGAAAAGTAATACATGGCAAAAAGGAAATAAAAGGTTAACCTAGAGTTACAGCATGCCAAACTTAAGGTTAACAAATGTTCCCTTACCCAGAACAATATCGATTAGCAACACCGCCTTTAACCACAAGTTTTATGGTTTTTTGGGCTTTACTCAGCCACAGTATATTCGCTGATGCAAGCCCTCTAGCACTCTACCCTTTACTGGCATTGTTTCCATTAGTGATATTAGTTCATGTATTTTTAATTTGGAACGCCCAAGGGTTATCGCGCTTAGATCAAGGTTTTTATGCCTTAGTCCATATCCCCCTCGCCTTTGTTGTATGGACATTCACCATCATGCACGTTAACGGCAATGCATTTTCATAAAAGCTTTTTAATAAACCATTAGTTCAAGTTTTGTATAAAAGCTATAACCCTCTTAAATAGGCTCAGATGACTTGCACTCACGCCAAGGGATAGGTATCTTTGCCGCGCATTCTCTATTAAGGCTAGGCGCAACATATGGCAGACTTTATCTATACTCCCCCAACCGATCCTTGGTTAGATATTATTCATGAAGATAAAGATATTATCGTTTTGAATAAGCCATCAGGACTGCTGTCCATTCCTGGCCGTCAAGCCCAATATCATGACAGCATCTATAGCCGAGTGCTTGAACGCTTTCCTAATTCACACATTGTCCATCGACTTGATATGGCGACCTCAGGGGTCATTGTAGTGGCGTTAAGGCGTAACGCCGAACGTGAACTGAAACGCCAATTTCGCGATCGTGAAACCGCCAAAACATACTATGCCAGAGTAGCAGGCCATGTCAGTGCAACAGTTAAGCAAGTTGATTACCCATTGATTTGTGACTGGCCTAATAGGCCTAAACAAAAAGTCGACCACCTTGTCGGTAAGCCGTCTTTAACCCATGTTGAAGTGGTGAGTTACGCTAAAAAATCGACGCTAGTTAAGTTAACCCCCATTACAGGGCGGTCCCATCAACTCAGAGTGCATATGATGGCTATTGGCCACCCAATTTTAGGTGATGGTTTTTATGCCGACCCTTGGGCCAAAAGTCTATCAAACAGGCTGTTATTGCACGCAGCTGAATTAACCATAAAGCATCCTTACCATCAAACGCCATTAACCTTTAATGCTGAAGTGCCGTTTATAACGCCCTTAGATACACAATAATATCAGTCACAATTGACGATAAGTGTTTAGTAAAAAACTAATCATGAGAACTTTTTGATAGCCAATTATCACATTTATCCGTAAATTAATGTCTAATTATAATTTAATTAGGCATTTTACTATGGAAACTCCATTTCAGCGTGACCAGCTAGATAACCAAATCCTAGAAGCATTAATGCAAGAGGCCAGAACCCCATTTGCAGAGCTGGCAAAGCGTTTTGCAGTAAGTGCCGGCACCATTCATGTACGAGTGGAAAAAATGAAGCAAGCCGGCATTATCACTGGTGCGCGCATTACAGTAGACCCCAAAGCTCTAGGTTATGACGTTTGCTGTTTTATTGGGATTAACTTAAAAAGTGCCGGCGATTACCCTGCCGCGATCTCCAAACTCAATGCCCTTGAAGAAGTGGTAGAAGCCTATTACACCACGGGTAATTACAGTGTTTTTGTCAAAGTGATGTGCCAATCAATCGATGGCTTACAGCACGTGTTAATTAACCGCATTCAATCAATCGATGAAATTCAATCGACAGAAACCTTGATAAGCCTGCAAAATCCTATCGTTCGCGGTGTTAAGCCTTAAGCACTGAATTGTCGATACAAAAATGCCCAGCAATTGCTGGGCATTTTTGTCAGTTAACCTGGCGATAGACTAATGGTTTATCACCACTGTTGATAGGAAGTAGCCTAATACTGTTGCGGTACTCACCCCAATAAATCCAGGCACAATAAAGCTGTGATTTAGGACGTACTTACCAATATTAGTGGTACCAGAGCGGTCAAAACTGATTGCCGCTAAATCACTTGGATAAAACGGGAAAAAGAAATAAGCATAACAGGCTGGAATAACCCCAATCAGCACAGGGGCAGGAATGCCTAATGCAAAGCCCAGCGGAAACATAATGGTTAGCACGGCTGCCTGACTTTTTAAGAATATTGATGCCATAAACATCGCAATGGCAAACGACCAAGGGTAAGCACTAACTAAATCACTCAATGAGCTCACTAAGTAACTCTTATGGTGGCCAATAATGGTGTCACTTAACCATGCGATACCAAAGATAATCACCACCGCCGTCATACCGGCTGTAAACACATTGCTGCTAACGATTTTTTGCGGCGAGACTTTTGTTGCCAGTAAAATAATGGCGCCAACGGATAGCATCATAAACTGAATGGCTACCGACATTTTTACGCCTTCAGGCAGTAATTCTTTGCTGAACATTGCCAACATGATCACAGATAAAATACCGCCTAAAAACAGCATTAAGCCTCTTTTCGCTATGGTATCGGTATGGGCTTGATCATCCGTTTCAATTTCTGGGTCAATTAAGTTGTTTTTAAACTCGTCATCTTTTAAACGCGCTTGAAAGTCTTCATCTTTATCAAGATCTTTACCGCGATTTAAGCTCCAAGCACAACCTGCTAATACGCCCACTAAAGTCGCCGGGATAGTGACAGATAAAACATTGATTAAGCTAATATCAAGATGATTATCCATTGCCGTTGCCATAACCACTGCGGCGGCTGCGGCAATTGGGCTGGCTGTAATGCCCATTTGTGATGCCACGGTAGCCATTGCTAAAGGACGCTCAGGGCGGATACCTTTTTTATAGGCCACGTCATAAATAACCGGTAATAATGGATAAACCGAATGACCCGTACCCACTAACACAGTTAATGAATAAGTACATAATGGTCCTAAAAAGGTAATTTGATTGGGGTGTTTTCTTAATAGTTTTTCAGCATACTTAACCAATAATTTCAGGCCACCAGTTGCTTCTAACGTCGCTGATGCCGCGACAACCGCTAAAATAATTAACATCACGCTGACAGGCGGTGAACCGGGGGCGACTCCGAAAGCAAACGCTAATACGGAAACCCCTAAGCCTCCTAATAACCCAAATGCGACCCCGCCATGACGGATCCCCACAAAGATCACTGCAAGCAATAACAACATGTGAACATAAAACATTAGCCAATCTCCTTAGCAAAACCCTATCGTTTTCGAACCTGACTTGGGACAACTAAGCCATTAGCTAACTCAACAACAGCGTTAATTATCGACAAAATCATATCGATACAATTTCAAAATATGTTTCAATTATCTGAATTTATAGCTTAAATTTTAGTTATCTTTCTTACTTAGCCACATACAAGGTTATACATGAAAAATCATCCTCAAAAGTGGGCTAAAAAACAATAAAGTGACAAAGCGCATACAATCCCATAACTATCTTTCATATTTGTGATCTACCAATAATTAAGTCATATGTGATATGGCACCTCGATTCAAAAATTAATTCGATTGCAGTTTCCCAGAGCCTATTTAAGCCAAAACATTGCCAGCAAAAAACCAGTGATAAAACCAGTTCTACCCTGGTAAAAAATACATAACTCTTCTAAGCGATATGAAAATAGCAACGATTTTATTCAGTAACGATTCAGCTAGCTCGCACTATGGTGACCTCAACAGCAAAAAAACACTGTGAGAAATTATTAATAGTGATTATTTACACTTGGAGTAAAAAATGAAAACGAAGCATCTTGTTCTAGCGGGTTTAATCTCATCAGTAATGTCAGTTCCTGCTATGGCATCAGATTGGTTTGTGGGTGGCGCAGCAGGTTATCAGCAAGATACCTATAAAATGAAATCTAGTGCAGAAAGTAATCAGAGAAATATAGAAGAAGATATAAGCTACCAATTTAGAGTGGGTAACTACCTCAATGATAACAACCGTATATACGCCACCTACGGCTATAACTCTGATGATATAGCAAGACAACAAACCTTTTTATTATCATATAATTACCTTGTTAGCTTAGGTGACAGTAATAAAATGAACTGGTTTGTTGGTGCAACTGCAGGTATGACGCATAACGGGATTAAAGACAGTGGCTTTGACTCTAAAAATACCTTTGTATGGGGCGGTCAAGCAGGTTTGATGTATAACATTAATAACAGCTGGTCTACTGAAGTGGGTTACCGCTATTTAAAACAAGATTATGATGTAAACGCATCTAACGGGGCGAATAGTGCCAGCTACTCATTAAATGATACACAGCAAGTGTATTTGGCTATTGATTATAAGTTCTAAGCTTAACGCCAATTTAAAGTCTCTATAGCCGATGAAACAAATAAGGATGCCTTGGCATCCTTTTTCATTAGCTGAAAATAAGAACACTATTATTCAACTTTATTTACGCGATCGCATCCATTCCACATAGGTCACGATTGAAAGGATTAAAGACTCAGAGCTTGTCTGAGCAATACCCCAATAATAACTAACCTTGCTAAGTTTCATCGCTGACGAAATCAGTTCGCCCGAGTATCAGAATAGTTTTACAACATTCCTGTTTATCTAAAAAACTGCGATTAACTGCAGAGTAATGTCATTTTATGCCTATACTCAATACAAAGACATTAATTAAGGATGATTATGAAGGGTATTATTTTTTCTGAGTTTTTAGAACTTGTTGAAAGCACATTTGGTTTAGAAGTATGCCAAGAAATACTTGATGAAAATGCAGATGAAGGAGTGTATACCTCCGCTGGCACCTACGATCATAAGGATTTAGTAAAACTGATTATCTCTTTGAGTAAAATAACAGGTATCAGTATTGAAGAATTACAGGCTGTATATGGTAAATCAGTATTCACTAATTTACTAGACAGTATGCCAGAGCTTAAAATTAACTCGAGCTCGACTTTTCAATTTATTACCCAAGTCGAAGAATATATTCATCTTGAAGTTAAAAAGCTTTACGGCGATGCAAAGCCACCCAAGTTTGACCTTATTTCAAGCAGTGAATATGACATGGTGTTAGATTATATTTCTGCCCGTTGTTTTTCTCATGTTTGTTTTGGCCTCATTGAAGGCTGCGCTGAATATTATAATGAAAAAATTGATATCCAAATGAAACCGATTCAAGCGGACGGTTCTCAGGTTCGCTTTACATTGACCAAAGTTTAGGCTTTATAAATGGATAGTGAAAAAACAATAGAACTGCTTAAGAAAAAGATTCAACGAGAAACTAAAATTCGCAAAGCAGCTGAATCGCTATTGGAAGAAAAAAGTACCGAACTGTATTTCGCAAAATTACTTGTGGAAGACTCTTTAGTTGTTGCAAAAAAACAAGCTGAACAAGATGAACAACTGCTGATCTTCATCAATAAATTAGAATCCACCCTGTCACATTATAACTCGCAGTTATTACAAGTCCCTCCCAGTGAGCAGGTGATCCAACAATTACTTGAAGATCTGATGGATACTGCCAGTATTAAAGCAATCCGGCTGTCTTCCAGCTTGGATATATTAGAAAATGAACACTTACAATCCGGTGAAGCAACCACCTTTGATGAGTTTCCAACCCCGAAAAATAACTTCCAATGGAATCAAGATAAAACCGAGCTAGTAGTATATCTGCAATTTGGACCTAAAAAAGTGGGCCGATTACATTTTATTTTCCGTACCAGCCCTCAAGAAAGCTGGCATCGCGTGATTGAAAAACAGTACTGTTTAATTGCCGATATGATAAGTGCCTCTTTTCAGCGCCAATTATTACTTAACAAAACCATTAAGGAAAAAATAAGAGCGGAACACTCTGAAAAGTCGACCCGTGACTTTGTGGCAATGATTAACCATGAATTAAGAACCCCCTTAAATGGCTTACTTGGGGCAGCGGAGCTCATGGAGGACACCTCCATTACCAGCTACCAAAAAAAATTACTCATGAGCGTACATCAAGCGGGAGAAATGCTTCGAGTTATTATTAATGACTTACTTGATATCAGCAAAATGAACGCTGGTATGCTTGAGTTGAAATTAGCCACTTTCAGCCCGCAAACCCTAATTGATACCATAGAACAAATTTTTACTGAGAAAATCAAATCCAAGGGACTGACATTCAGTTGCGAAAATGACCAATCAATACCTACCACCCTGCTTGGGGATGCAGACAGGATTAAACAAATCCTAATTAACCTAATCGGCAATTCAGTTAAATTTACCAATCAAGGATCGATTCATCTACACACATCATGGCAAGACACGTCATTGATTTTTATTATCTCTGACACTGGCTGCGGCATCCCCCAAAATAAGCAAGCAAGCTTATTTGAGCCCTTCACCCAAGTCGATAACTCTAGCCAAAGAAAGTTTGAAGGAACAGGTTTAGGGCTATCCATTTGTAAGCAGTTGATTGAATTGATGAATGGTGAGGTCAGCTTCGTCAGTACCCTTGATAAAGGGACAGAGTTTACCGTTAAGCTTCCCCTTGAACTTGCCGTAGAAAATAACCAAAGTGTTATTGAGGTAAACAGGAATACTCACAGTATCAATCATCTACGCATTTTAGCCGTAGAAGACATCAAGACCAATCAAGTTATTTTAGGGATGATGCTAGATAAATTTAGCATTAACTATCAGTTCGCTGATAATGGAGAACTAGCCCTTGAAGTCTTAAAAAATAATGAATTTGATATCATTTTAATGGATTGCCGTATGCCCATTTTAGATGGATTTCAAACAACAAAGTACTTACGTAAACAGGGTTATACTAAACCGATAATTGCACTAACGGCTGGCACAACATCCACTGAAGTCGCTGAGTGCGTTGAATCAGGCATGAATGACATTGTACACAAACCTTATAAACTTAAAGAGTTGGAGGCCGCGTTAAAAAAATGGAGCTATGGGCTACAACACTATGATATTTAGCTTTCGAAGCTAGCGCTTTAGCGGGTAATTGTGTCTCATACAACAAAGCAATGAACGCAATGAACGCAATGAACGCAATGAACGAAATGAACGAAATGAACGAAATCAACACAATTACTATTAGGAAATTAAACCTGGCTTGGTAAATTTCAAGCACAAAAAAACCGACTTACGTCGGTTTTATCCTCAAAGAGGAGATGGTACCAGCGGTCGGACTCGAACCGACACGTCTTTCGACAGGGGATTTTGAATCCCCCATGTATACCAATTTCATCACGCTGGCATCATATTGTAGTCAATCAAGCTTGGCTCAATTGAGTGACGGAATTATACCTAGGCCAATGACAATGGCAAGCCCTTTCATAAGCAAAATGATCAAATCAATCTCAATAGCTTAAATCTCATTCAAGTAGAGTAAATTTGCGCTAATCGACATTAATAAATCTTCCCCATTAAAAAGCACTGACTTTATTGATCAAGATCATAAATGTTAAGAAATGAAAATAGTATGTTAAAGCTAGTTTTACAATGAAAGGATAATGATTATGGCTTTTTGGTTAGATTTAATGTTTGGTAACGCAATCGGATTGCTGTCAATGATTGTTATCTTCTGCACCATGGGGATCATGTCTTACATGATGTGGATGTTTATTGTGAAATCTGCTCCTAAGGAATAGTTACTACCCTCCTTCTATAATTTTTGTTATTTGTTATTTGTTATTTGTTTCTTTAGGGGGCTTTCGCCCCCATTTTTATGTTTATTAAACCTAATTTTTAGATTACGCGGCATGCTTTCTAGATTGCACTAGACCATTTACAAACTGTGGTCGCGCTTTAATAAGGTGATTAAGCTCTTCCTTACTTGGCTCGCCTGCGGGTAATCTCAATACTTCACGATTTAAATACAAACGCGCTTTCATTGAAATTTTATACTCAGCAGTCGGTCCTTGAATCGCATAGTGACGCTCATTACCCACTAACTCTAAAATATTACTGTCCACTAGACCTTTAACTGCCAATTCGTTTTGCGGTAGCGCCAAAATTGTCGCTCCCTGTAAAAAGAACTCTCGCAGTAACGCTCGCTCAGCGGGATCGAGTAACTTAACTTTGGCTTCTATGGTTTCAACAGCGCGTTTTTCTTTTAAAATCCCAATCGACTCGTCAACCACAAAGGTGAATAATTGGCTTAAGAAAAAAGCGGCACCAACAATGAGCCCTAAGCCAATAAAATGGCCATAATCTGACACCAGAGCCGACAAAGAAAGCGTCTCAAGCACGTGCTGAGGTGCAACTAATAATACCGCACAAGCGATCACTAACCACAGCATAGTGCTGACTAAAACGCGTTTGATATTCACTAAATTTACAGCCTTTAATTTCATTTTCATCATCATGCTATCCACAGTGTCAGATTTTTGAATCTAGACTTAGTAAAGCAATTTCAATGCCAATAAAATGAGAAATGAATAAAAGCAGTTAACGCAATGACTTATTTAGAGGGAAGAGCAAACAACGGCAGTTAGGCGCATCAAATAAGCTGTTTAATGCGCCATGAAGATCGAAACTAAGCTATAGGTTAAATGAGATTGATAAGCTAAACGTTAAGCTTAAAAATATTGGCATTCTGTATACATTATTTGGCTGCCAATTTGGCTAATACTCGACTTGCAGCAATAAAACCAAAAGTGCCAGTAACCATAGTCACTGCGCCAAAGCCTGACGCACAATCCATTCTCATACTGCCATCGGCGCTATTTTTAGTACTGCAGACGCTACCATCATTTTGAGGATATACCAGTTGTTGCGTTGAAAACACTGCGTCAACGGCAAACCTGCGGGCAACATTTTTTGAAAAGTTATATTCTCTACGCAAAATGTTTCTGACTTTCGCTAATAATGGGTCTTGATAAGTTTTAGCTAAATCGGTTAACTGAATTTGAGTGGGATCGGTTTGACCTCCCGCGCCACCTACGGTGACAATTTTCAGCTTATTTCTTTTACACCATGCAATTAACGCCGCTTTTTGTTTGACGGCATCAATACAGTCAACCACATAATCAATCGCTAACGGACTGGCTTTACTACCCAGATGCTCCGCCAAATTATCGACAGTGATAAAGTCTTCGACTTCATTCACCACGCACTCAGGATTAATTTCAATAATTCGCTGCGCCATTACTTCAACTTTGGACTGGCCAATGGTGGATGCAATTGCGTGAGATTGACGATTGGTATTAGTGACACATATGTCATCTAAATCAATCAGTGTTATTTGCCCTATACCACTTCGAGCCAGCGATTCAGCGACCCAAGTCCCTACCCCACCAATACCGATGATCACGACATGTGCATTAGCAAAGTTTTCCAATGCCGCTTGACCGTATAGTCGACCTATACCACCAAAACGATTTAAGTATGATTCAGACAACATGTATTGCTCTTTAAACTCTCAATGTGGGGGCGGTATTTTATACGAAATCAACGCAGATCTGAATGTATTCCTCAATTAAACCTTAGTTAAACCCTAGTTAAACCCTAGTTACACACTGAAACACCTATTACCTAAACCCGCAACATGCAGCAAAAACAAAGAAAGCCAGTTAACCGCACCAATAAAACTGTTAACTACGATTTAAGTCATTGTAAATCATAATGATACGTATAAATTAAATCCAACCTAAAGTGACATAGATCACACTTTGGTATGAGCTTTTTGTGGCAATATCCTCCACAGAACAGGAATTACTATGAATAACGATAAGGTTGATAACCCAGTCGTTATTTTCTATCAATATCAGCAAGCATAGCTGATAAAAATCAAGCCCTTACCAAAGGAAGATTAAGATGATGAAAAAAAACCTGATCACTGCAGCTATTTTATCTTGCACTGCAATGACCTCTTTTACTGCTCTAGCTGATGGCCCAAATTTTTATGGCCGCGCCGATCTTGCAATCACTAACTCTAGTGAAGGTATTGCAACTCAAAACCAAAAAGATGGCACTGTCCTTGAAAATAACTTTTCATGGTTAGGTGTTAAAGGTTCTGAAAAAATCAGTGATGACGTAGAAATCTTATATCAAATGGAGTTCGGCGTTTCTAACTTTGATAACTCTGGTAATACTTTTGCTGCTCGTAACAGCTTTTTAGGTATTAAAACAGTTGCAGGTACTGCATTAGTGGGTCGTAACGACACTGTGTTCAAAGCAGCAGAAGGTGGATTTGATTTATTTGGTAACAGTAACTCTGATATCGATTTATTAGTTGTTGGTCAAAACCGTGAAGCTGATGGCATTAGCTATTACTCACCAAAAATTGCAGATTTAGTGACATTAAATGCGACTTATTTAATGGATGATAATCACGAATCAACTAGCAGTTCTATGTATGCATTAAGCGCAACTGTTGGTGATAAAGCATTTAAAACACATAACTTTTATGCAGCTGCAGCATACCAAGATGGTATCAGCGATGTAGAAGCATACCGTGGTGTAGTACAAGCTAAATTTGGTGACTTTATTGTTGGCGGTTTATACCAAAACAGTAAAAGCCAAAAAGCTGAACTAGCTCATCTTGAAGGTGATAGCTACTACGTAAACCTAGCTTACCTAATGGGTAACCTAAAGCTTAAAGCCGCTTACGGTTATGATGATTCAGGTCTTGGTAAGTACGCTAGCCGTTTTGCTAATGATACTTCTAGCTTAGAAAACATGAGCGATTTCGAAATCAACCAGTTCAGTGTTGGTGCAGATTACCGCGTTAGCCCAAGTACCTTAGTATATGGTCACTACACTAAGTATGATGGCGACATGGTACTAAACCAAACTAGCCAAAGCTTAAATGACGATATCGTGACTGTGGGTTTACGCTACGATTTCTAACTCATCACAGCGACTTATTAACGGCTTAATCATCGTTTTTAAGCGTTAATTTATCTACCGATATGATGATTAAAAACGGTCTATTTAGGCCGTTTTTTTTGTTTTAGTCATTAGAGGTTGATTTTAATGACCTAATAGCTAAAAAAACTGCAATAACAACACTTCAAAGCTCCCACTTAAGCAATCCCTAAACCTGATGTAGATCTCATAAATTACTGGGCTAGCGCATTTTTAATTAGATGTGAACCTCTCTAAATAGGTATAACGCTATAAAAGTGTTAACCAAAACCCAAATACACAGCATTTATCACATCTTTTACACACCAATTTCACCTCAAAACAAAAAACTTGATCTAGGCCACAACTTTTTAACGATAAACCTGTAAATATTGCAACAAGTTTGTTACGCAGAGTGTTCTGCGAAAAATACCACTAAAACAATCCCATATAAATGGGGATAGAACATCATGTTCTAAAGGGAGTATGAAAGATGAAAAAGACATTATTATCTGCATCAGTTGTATCGGTTTTAACCCTCACTTCGTTCGCTGCGCTAGCCGACGGTCCTGATTTTTACGGTCGCTTAGATTTATCTATCACCAACTCCGAAACCGGCGCAACCCTGCAAGGCGGCACTAACGGTGTAACCCTAGGTGAAAGTGGCACTTACATTGAAAATAACTTCTCGCTATTGGGTGTGAAGGGCAGTGAAAAAATTACTGATGGCGTTGAAGTGCTATACCAAATGGAATTTCAGGTAGAGAACACGTCTGGCAAAGGTGATGTTTTCAAAGCGCGTAATACATTCTTAGGTATAAAAACTGAAGGCGGCTCTGTGCTAGTCGGCCGTAACGATACCGTATTTAAAGCTGCTGAAGGTGGTGTGGATATTTTTGGTAACACCAATGCCGATATGGATCGTTTAGTTGGCGGCCAAACCCGTAGTGCCGATGGTTTTTGGTACTATTCACCGCTGATTGCTGACATGTTTACCATTAATGCCACTTATTTAATGGAAGATAATCAAGCCTCTGATGACTCTCAATATGCCTTAAGCGTGACCTTTGGTGACAAAGGCCTTAAAAAACACAATTACTATGTTGCTGGTGCTTATAACAAAGCCATTGGTGGTATTGATGCATACCGCGCAGTAGCACAATTTAAAGCCGGCGATTTTAAAATTGGTGGTTTATTCCAAAACTCAGAAAGTGTGACTAATTCAGATCAAGACGGCAATACTTACTTTATTAATCTAGCTTACAACTTAAATGGCGTAAACTTGAAAGTAGAGTACGGTGCTGATGAAGCAGGTTTTGGTAACTACTACAAAAATCTAGGTGAAGCAGGCGCAGATGATGTCAATGTGCAAAATATCACAGTGGGTGCTGATTATCGCGTTGCTAAATCAACCTTAGTGTTTGCCCATTACGCTATGTATGAAGGTGATTACACCATGGCTAATGCTAAGACAGATCTTGAAGACGATAATGTCTTCAGTGTTGGTATGCGTTACGACTTCTAACAACGAGTTAGTCTACAACTGAAAAGCGACCTGATGGTCGCTTTTTTATTGTCTGCAGCTCACTAAAACAATAGAAAAAAAATTTATTAAGACTTGCGGGTTAACAAATAAGCCGCTTCATTTAGCCAAGAGACATTCTTATTTAAAAATCGAGGGTTATCCGCTAGTACATCAGCGCACTCGAGTAATTCAATCTCGAAATATGGCGCCAGGTATTGTTCAATCCACTGCGGGCTCACCGCAAATGGCGGGCCATTAAGCTCGGCTTGTGGGTAATCTAAGGTAATCAATAACCCTTTAACTTTAGCCGGAATTAACTTGGCAAGCTGTTGTGCATATTGCTGGCGCATTTGCTCTGGCCAAGCAATTAAGGCGGCGCGATCGTAAAAAGCCTGAATCGACTTTGTCGCCGTTAATGGTAGGGTAAAAATATCACCTTGAATAAGGGTTACTTGATCAGCGCAAAAAAATTGATGCTCAGCTTGCGAAGTCATGCTCACAGGCAAATTATTGTCGCTAAAAAAGTCCTCAACAGCGGTTTGGCTTAGCTCACAGCCAACAACATCATGGCCTTGCTCTGCAAGGTAACACATGTCTAATGACTTGCCACATAAAGGTACAAACACCTCTGCGCTGTTATCGACGGCAAGTGTAGACCAATACTTTACTAAAAATGGATTCACTTGCGGCTGATGAAAACCGATTTGTTGTAACTGCCACTTCTCATGCCAAAAACTCGCTTCCATGTAGATAAACTCAAGTCAGTAAATAATGCGTCTAACTCTAATCACTCTAAAAGTGAGATGCAACACTAAAAAGCTTAAACCCGTAAACCACAGTTTGAACCCGACAAACGACAACTTTGATTGACTAAACCTAAGCTATAAAGCAACAGTAATGGCAATGTCTGCTACTCTTGTTCAGCTTTACCTTGAAGCACATGCTGAACTTTTTTAAGCCACTTGCAGTTATCACATTGACAATTACGACGTGATAAATGATGTGGGCTCAAATTCGAGTCAATAAAGTCCACCGCAATCAACAACTGTTGTTTCAGATCTTCCACTGATTTTTTCTCAAGGGCCACCAGTTCATCATTATGATTCATCCAAATGCACTCTTCGCCCTGATGACAAGTAGTACATTGCTCATCACTGGCATTATAAAACACCGCATGTGGACAGTGAGTAACTTCCATCGACTGTAAAATACGTTGCCGTGGAAAAGGAAATAGTGAAATTAAATCCGCTTTGTTAATGGTAGGCATAAGCACTCCTTGATTAAACCGAATATTTTTACTTACTTAAATACTACCTACCTAACGCACAAAACAATTTGACTCACGTCAAAGTTTACAACAGCTAATTTTTACGATAGGTCGGTTTGAGATCTAGGTGAGGTTAATTTGCTTTATAAAGGCTAAAACAGAAAAAAAATCGGCTCAATCAATCCAATAGCTTGCCAGCAATGTGTAAATATGAGTTTATGAGATAAGCCAATACCAATACACTCAACAGGCACCTTGGTACATAGGAAGTTAATTTTGCAAACACCGCAGTTACAGCATTTTTATATCAATGAAGAGCAATCAGTTTACCTGCTCAAGGCTGAAGATGCCCGTAAGCATCGAGCCTGGATCCGTTTATGTAAACAGCAACTAAGCAAGCTTGGTTATCATGATATCGAGTTTATCGGCAAAGGTGCCTATGGCTTTGTGTTTGCGGGTATCAATGATATTAGCCAATCCCATGTGTTTAAGTTTTCCCGCATTACCCTGCCACGAAGCGTGCAAGATAGACTTGAAGAAGAAGCCTTCATGCTCAGTCAATTAGTGCACCCTAATGTCCCTAACGCCATCAAATTTGAGCGGGTCGGCAAGCAAGGCATTATGGTCATGGAGCGAGCCAAAGGTGAAGATCTCGATAAAATCTGTCACCGAATGGGGACGTTACCCATAGCCATGATCATCAGCATTGCACGGCAATTGGCCAATTTATTGTACTACCTGCGCACAGGTAAATGCTTAGTCCATGGCGATATTAAGCCATCAAATTTAGTGTATAACATTGAAAACGACCATTTATCACTCATTGATTGGGGCTCGGCGGTGTTTGCCCAACGTGATGAGCATAATAACTCGGTTGAAGACAATGTGATGTCCTTGATGTCGAGCGATCAACAACACACCAACGCCAGAATGGGCGATGTGTACTTTATCGGTGAAGATCAGCTTAATGGGGCGTTATCCAGTCCAAGATTTGATGAGCAAGGGGTGGCAGCCACCTTATACGCACTGGCATCAGGGCAAATTAGCCGCTTTGGCAGTAAAGTGATCACCGCCAGTAGTTTAGGTTTACCCATTGAGCTGGCCCGCACTTTAGATGGCATGCTTAGCGATGACCCCAGCAGACGTAATTTAGCCGGTGATTATTTTTTAAAGAGCATGCGCCACAATCACCGTATGCACTTGCCACACCTTGGGGCTCAGCCGTTAATTGAAGATATACCACTGTGGGTTTTACCAAAGCAAAAACAAGTCGAAACCGTGAGTTACAGTTCCAGAAAATCATTTTTAAAGGAACATAACACCCAAGACCCCATTACGAAGATGGATGATATTCAATTAGAAAAATATTACCGTAATTTTCTTGCGGGCATGGGTGACACTGAAAAAGGCTTTATTGCCGCAGTGGGTAAATTAGCCCAATACCCGATTGTGGGAGGCCTTGCCATTCATTGGCGTAAAAGCGGCGTCTATATCGACTCTAACCTTGCTATTTATGACCCCGACACTAAGGAAGTGTTAATCCAAGCGGTCAATAATATGGTGACCTTAGCCCGCGGCATTCGACGTATCGGGGTATTTAAAGCCTGCTTTTTTAACGCTAAAGACACCTTACATTTAGAGCGAAACAATCCATCTGAGCCATATAAAATGGTCAACGATGCGCAATTAAGTTTTGAAGTGGGTGATGTGCCCGCATCAGAAGGCCGTTCGCGGCTACATTCTTACTTTGAAGATGGTAAAGATCCTGAAGAGAACCTTGAGCTGCCCACCGAGATCATGACAGAACTGGGTTGGATAAACCAAATTCATCATACCGGCTGTATTATTTTTGAAGCCTTACCTAACCATCTAAAAATACACAGTTATTTGCGCTTATTAAACCCGAGAAAACAAGCAGCTTTTAGAGCTTCTCTGGATAGAATCTTATTTCATGCCAGTAAGATTCAAGGCCATGGGGTCTCAGGTTTTATGAAACTGCCTTATAAAAATACCCGTCAGTTTTCCCATATTGATCATAAAGCGGATCATTTTTACCCTAAAAATCCAAAGCAAATAGCAGAGTGATTATCTGCAGATGTCATCTCATCGGCTAAATTACTGCCAATAAAAAGCCCTGTTAGTCCGAGCATACCGGCTTAACAGGGCATTTTTAGCCACGCACTTATAACGAGCAGTTCATAGCAAAAAACTAAATTGGCGAACCCGGTGGCATCATTAGAGGTTTGGCAATAAAGCGATACTCCGCTGACTCAAGCCCTTTGGCTAAACCTTGCAATAACCATTCAAAATGGGCAGCTTGATAATTACTGGCGCGATTGCTACGGCGCTTTAATTGCTTCTCGGCATACGTTAAGCGCGCTAACAATTGCGCTTTTACTTCAGCTGAGGTGTTGTCGTTATGGTAGCTAGATAGTAACTCATCTAATACCACGGTATTGACACGCATCTGCACAGCTAACAACTGCCCACGCTGTAAATCTTGAAAAAGCGTTTTCGCCAATAACTTATCGATGAGACTCACCACAGATAACTGCTCTGAATCATCCATAAAGCCTTGATTGACACGGTTTAATCTTTCTGGAACTAATATTCGGCTTACCACATGGCGGCTCATCACCTCTGCCATTCCTATGGGGTCGGTTAACACCCCAATGCCAGAATCAAAGCTTTCTCGGGTTTTGCGGTAATTACCTGCTTTAGGCACTAATAACTCAGTGACTTCAGTCGGTACTGCTAAGCTTTCAGCCGATAGTAGCGCTAATAAAGAGCTTAAGGCTTCAGTTTGTAACTTGGGCGATAAATAATGCCAGCGCTCAGCTGAGCCATGCTGCTGATAGCTATAATCACTGCCACCAATCCACTTCGCTGCGGCATCCACTTGAAAACGGGTCAGTAAGTAAATTGGCACAAACACATCGGCAAGTTCACCTAGTGGCTGCTCTTGCAGTAAGGCATTGGCATTAAACTGCTCAATTGCCTTGCGGCGCACTTGCTCTAATCGTGTTAGTTCCGCTGCTGCAGAGTTACCGTTATCCCATAAACTTGCATAGGCATGGCTTGCTGATGCTGAGCGGGAATCTGCTTCACCAATGTAACGCAATCCTGCTGTTCTGGCTTGTTTCACTAGCTCGTCAGCATTAGCTTTATCGCCATAGCCGTAAGCAATAGTAAACTTGTCCCACTCACCAATGCCTTCAACGTATGGCGCTGAAATATCAACTTGATCCCCTTTAAGGGTAATGTTGGGATGGGGATAATCCATCACCGAAGCATTGTCATTGGTTGAGGCGGCAAAGTTATGATCTAGCCCCAAGGTATGGCCAATCTCGTGAGCTGACAATTGGCGTATACGCGCCAATGCTAAGGCCATTGATGCCTCAGCAGCGGCATCTCGGTCTTGCCAACCTGCGGTTAAACCGCGAGCAATAAGATGGTCTTGTTTAACCCGCAAACTCCCAAGGGTGACATGGCCTTTAATGATCTCACCGGTGCGCGGATCTTTAATTGACGCGCCATAAGACCAGCCGCGAGTCGCACGATGCACCCATTGGATCATGTTATAACGAATATCTTGTGGGTCGGCATCTTCTGGTAATATCTCCAGCTTAAAACCATTAATAAAGCCTGCTTCATTAAAGGCTTCTTCCCACCAGCGGCCACCATCGAGTAATGCTGAGCGAATAGGCTCTGGCACGCCAGGATCAAGATAATAAGTAATCGGTTTAACCACTTCACTAGGAGCAATTCCTGGGGTGACTTTTTCAAGTCGATGACGTAAAAGATATTGTTTGCTTACTGGCGAGTCGATAGGCGCAGAGTAATCAAAATACTCATCTGATAAATAACCACTCATCGGCTGATAAGCGCGGGGCTGATAACCCGCTTCTGGCAAGGCCACAAAAGAGTAGCGCATTCGCACTGAAACAAACTTGCCATCTGGAGTCACCTGCTTAACAAATTCGCCAGCTTTAGCGCTATTGAAAGTCAGTAAAACATCGACATCGGCATTTTGCTCAAATGACTTAACTCCTTGGGGTAAGATAACTGAGCGGGATTTATCCAAGGTATAACTGCCTTGCTTAGTGTCAGCTAAACGCTGAGAAACCCCATGTAAATCATTAATCATTAGATCATTAACCGCAACTAGCGGCGTTTTACCTTCGACCACTTTACCGCGCCATAATACCGATTCAGCAAACGCCTCTTTGACCGCTAGCTGTTCCGCTGGGTTATCGCTTGATGCCCGATAAAAGGTATTTAACTGTTTAAGCAGAATATAAGGACCGTGGCGCTCAAATTGCACCATGCGTGTTTGCCCGAGCTGGCCTCGGTCTAGGCCTATATCATTAGAACCAACGCCATGGGGTAAACTGCTGATCAGTAAAAAGGGCTCATTGAGTCGGTTTGCTTCTAAAAACAATTCCCCAGAGCTATTTTGGAAATAAAAGTTGATAAACCCTTGGGCTTTGTCACTTTGCTTTATCACTTTCTGCGCCGCTGAGGTCGCAGCGTAAGTCATAATTGGGGTTGCCATGAGTACTGGCGTTAATGCCATGACTGAAGCAAGCGCCATACTTTTACGATCCATTCAACACTCTCCCTTGTTGTTGTGCTCAGGTTAATTGTTATTATTGGCGACTTAACTGACGCCATTATTGTTGTTATTTTTGCTGCTGATTTTTATAGTCAATCCAATGCTCTAAGGTATCAAACAATTCATTTAATACTATCGGCTTGGTGATATGGGCATTCATGCCCGCTTGAATACTTTTCTCTCTGTCACCAGACATGGCGTGGGCCGTCATGGCAATAATCGGCATTTGCTCTGTAGTGTAACGCTTACGTAATTCTCTGGCAGTAGTCAAGCCATCCATGACCGGCATTTGAATATCCATCAATACGGCATCAAACGGACGAGTATCGATCATATCTAGTGCTATTTGACCATTATCAGCCACTTCAACTTCATAACCGGCGCTTTTAAGTAGCTCGGTGGCTACCTGCTGATTAATAAAGTTATCTTCAACCAGCAAGACTAATCCGGTTTGTTTGGCAGCTTCGGAATCCTCTTCAACCACAGGCGCTACATTCAATTGAGGCTCAGCGGCAAAGGCGCCAATAATCTCATCAAACAAGGCTGATGCTTTAAAAGGCTTTTGCAAAACAGCAAACACACGACTGACATCAAACTCGGCCTCTAACGGCTCAGCACTATAAGCGGTCATTAAAATAATCACCGGACGCTTTTTAATCCGCCCATCAGCAACCATTTCATCAATGATATTAATCACATCGCCGCCGCCCATTTCAGGCATCATCCAATCAAGTAATAATAAATCTATTGGGCTGTGGGCTAAAACATCTAGTGCCTGTGCACCACTTTGCGCGGTTTTCACCCCAAAGCTAAAGTCGCGCATCAAGGTGGAATATATCTGCAAAGCACTTGGGTTATCATCCACCACTAAGGTAGTTAAGTTATTTAACTGCTTTGGCACCACCAATGGCTCAACCACATTTTCTTCAGCAATTTCAAAACTAATGGTAAAGCTGAAAGTACTCCCTTGATTGGGCTCTGATTCAACGGCCATGGTGCCGCCCATCAGCGAGACTAAATGCTTACTAATAGACAGGCCTAATCCGGTACCACCATATTTTCGAGTGGTAGAACCATCAGCTTGGGAGAAGGCATCAAACAAGTTCGCTTGTTGCTCTTGGCTAATACCAATACCGGTATCGCGTACCCAAAACTTAAGGGTAATACGGTGATCTCGCTCGCCTACATCTTCACAGCCCAGTTCAATCTCACCATTTTGAGTAAATTTAACCGCGTTAGATAATAAGTTAACTAAAATTTGCCCTAAACGCAGAGGGTCACCACTGAGAATTAGCCCAGCGGTAACCGGGGCATATAGTAGTAACTCAACGCCTTTTTCTTGAGCCTTTTGCGCATTCATATCAATGACATGATCAAGCACTTTATCCAGTGGGAATGACACCCTTTCAAGCTCTAATTTACCCGCTTCAATTTTAGAGAAATCCAAAATATCATTAATAATGCGCAGTAATGACTGAGCAGAGAATCCCGCTTTATTTAAATAATCTTTTTGCTGAGCGGTTAACTGAGTTCGCAGCGCCAATTGCAACATACCGATAATGGCATTCATCGGTGTACGAATTTCATGGCTCATATTGGCCAAGAATTCACTCTTATACATGTTGGCTAACTCAGCATCTTGCTTAGCTTCAAGCAAGGCCACTTCGTTACTCTTTTGGCGGGTAATATCTTTATGCGTACCCAGCATTCGCTTAGACTGACCATCGGCAGCAAACTCCACTGCTCGGCCCCGAGACAGCACCCAATGATACTTTCCAGATTTAGAGCGCATACGGTATTCAATCTCATAGGTTCCTTTGGGCTTTAGCGCATATGCACTTCGATACTCTTCGACTCGCATGCGATCGTCTGGGTGAATAAGTGCATCCGTTGCTGAAATAAGCGCTGGAAATTCGTTCGGCTTATAACCTAGCATTGAATAAAATGCGGGGTTACAAATCAGCTGCTCTGAATCTAAATACCAATCCCACAAGCCATCTTCTACTGCATCCATGGCTAAATGGTAACGCTCTTCAGATAATCGTAATTGCTCAGCCGATTCATATTCACGGGTGACATCACGCCATACTGAAATAAGCCCTAATAACTCGCCGCGGCGGTTATAAAATGGCAGTTTTAAGGTATCGAGCAGTACCGTTTTACCACCAATATCGGCTTTTTCTTGATAACGCATCAGTGAGCGTTCGGTTAATACTTTTTGATCTTCTTCGCGGCTACGCACGCCTTGATCGTAACTGGTATCAAGGGACAATTGCCCGATCATGTCACTTTCTTTGCAGCCCAGCATGTACTCAGCCGATTTATTACAGCCTAAATACTTACCTTCTTTATCTTTGTAAACAATCGCCTCTGGGATTGAGTCAATCAATGAGCGTAATAGTGCAAACTCACGTTCTCGGCGCTCAGTAGTATCGCGCAAACGTTGGGTGCGCCTTGCGACTAAGTTATCCAGACGTTTATTTTGCTCGGCTAGATGACCGGTATATTGTTTGTTCTCTTCAAAAATACGACTCACCAGCAAGAACCACGGCTCCCAACCTTCAGTGATTTTTTCAGGTGGCGATTTAGGCTCGCGAGAACACTCTTCCAAATGGGTCAATAAACGTGAGGCAGGGTTAACGAATGAGCGGCGAGTTTGCCAGTGAACAATGGTCACCAGCACTGACAAGGCGAAAACCACCAGTAAGAAACTCACTTTTAACTTATCCCAAGCGTCTTGGAATAACAGGTCTTCATCTTGCAGATATAGCAAGCGCCATGGCGGGTTTTGCAGCGCGACTGAGTGAATATAGTAGCCGTTGCGCAGTATGCCATCATGGGCATCGAACATTTCAGATTCAGGCAAAGAATGCAGCTCTGACGGAATGCGCTGACTGATATGATAAACCCGGTTCATATCGCTGGCTTCAAAATCACTGTGGGACAATATATTGTTATATTGATCCAGCAAAATCACTGTACCCGGCATTTTAAAATACATCCGCATTTGCTTAGCTAACGATGCCAAAGTCATGTCTAAATTGATTGAACCAATAAACTCATCTTCAAGATATACTGGCAGACCTAGGGTGGTTAACAAACCTTGATCGGCTAAATCTACATAAGCTTCACGCCAAAAAACACTGCGCTGCGGATTCATGGCAGGAGTAGCAAGTTGGAATTGTTTTTTATTAAGCAGCTCTTCTCGAAAACGGTACTCGTCATTGGTCCACGGAAATGACGACATGATCCTTTGTTTGGATATGTAATAAATCGAAGAAGCTTTAGGGGCGGCCTCTTTCGCAACAGGGAAAGACAACGACAGCTCAAATAGCATTTCTAATTCTTGATAAAACCTGTCGCTGCGGCCATCAAGGGTACCCATACCGGTAATGCGCCCCATATTGGTAAAGGGCTCACCACTAGTGGCATAACTTGGCTCTAAGGTAAAAAATTGACCATCTTCATTGAATTTTTCGTATTGAGGTAAGCGATCTTTACGGACTAACTCGCCTAAACGTAAGTTATCTACGGCGACGTTACGTAAGCTTTTTACTGCACGGATACTCGACTCCAGCAGTAAATCAATTTGCAAGACATGACGCAATACTTGCTCTTCACGCTCTTTAATTAGCTGGGTTTTTTCACGCTCAAACAATACCCATGCCGATAAAAGTGCCATAACAATTACACCAATATAAGTATAAAAAACGGCTCGGTTATACTTTCTTTGAATAAGCGATTTTAATTGTAATTCTGGCTCGGTCGATTTCATTGAAAACCCTTTGGCTTTTCTTAGCAGCGTAGATATTTAATAAGGTAAAAAAGGAGGTACGCTAATAATGTCTATTTATGCATATTATCAGGAACATATTCGCAAGCACACGAATAAATGTTCACAAAACATGACTAATTTATTTTTCACTCCATTCCACTAAAAACATAGCAAAAATCTGACCATTATTCTTGGCAATAACCCGTAAACTGGCCGCTTACATAAAAGGCGCGTTAAAAGAGCTCGTTGAAACAGATTGCTTAAAAATAAAAAATGGCCACCTAACAGGTAGCCATAAACGGTACTTTAAAGCAGAAGTGCTTATAAGTTCTCTTCAGCAAACTCTGCTAAGCGAGATCGCACCACACCATTAAGGTAAATATTGGCACTGCCGTCAAAGTCTTTAAAACGCTCCACAATATAGGTTAAACCTGATGTCACCGCCGTCAAATAGGTTGAGTCTATTTGCGCCAAGTTACCACAACACACTAGTTTGGTGCCCTCGCCCATGCGGGTGATCATGGTTTTGATTTGTGATGCGGTCAGGTTTTGGCATTCATCTAAAATGACCACTGAATTTTGAATCGAGCGGCCACGCATAAAGTTAATCGATTTAAACTGCACGTTCGCCTTCTCCATGATGTAGTTCATGCTGCCGGTGGGGTTAACATCATTTTTATGCAGCACCTCAAGGGTATCAGTAATTGCCGCAAGCCAGGGCGCCATTTTTTCCTCTTCGGTGCCAGGTAAAAAACCGATGGACTCGGCAATTTCAGGGGTGTTACGGGTTACAATGACTTTTTCGTACTGGTTTTGCTCAACCACCAGCTCAAGCGCAGCCGCCATGGCAATTAAGGTTTTACCACAACCGGCGGGGCCGGTGAGGATCACTAAGTCAATATCTGGATCTAGCAAAGCATTTAACGCCATCCCCTGATAAATATTCTTAGGTTTAACACCCCAAGCTTGCAAATGATTAAGCCTTTCGCGGCCATAATCGATGATATTAAGATGTGTTGCGGTTTTGCTGGCAACCTTGCCGCAAAAATCAGAGGTTTCATCGATAAGGTATTGATTACTGTAGAAGGGCTCGTTACCTACGGCATCGATATCCACCTGATGGACGACTTTGCCAGCTTCTCTATCAGTAGAGACTTTATCCACCTTGTCCCAAAAATCACCGTCAAACTGATAAAAGCCTTTCGCCAAAAAGCGAATATCATCAATTAACTGATCGGTGCGATAGTCTTCAACTCGCTCAATACCCGCCCCTTTAGCTTTAAGGCGCATATTAATGTCTTTGGTGACTAATACGACCTGACGAGGCTGATGCAGATTTTGTAGATGAAGTGCGGTGTTAATAATACGATTATCGTTATTATCGCCTGGCAGAGCGCCAATGATAAAGTCGATTTGATGGTCGGGGAAAATAGATAAACTACCTGATACGTCTAAATGTCCTTCGCGGCTTGGGAGTGCAACGCCGTTTAGAATTTGTTCCGGCGAGGTCTTACCGCCAAGTATGTCTTCCAATGCCCTAATCGCGACCCGGGCATCACGGCTAATATCGTGCTTTCTATCCTTTATATTGTCTAATTCTTCTAACACAGTCATGGGAATTATTACGTCATGTTCTTTAAACGAATATATCGCTAAAGGTTCATGTAGTAACACATTGGTATCCAGTACAAACAACTTTCTGTCGTCTCGTTCCATGGCGCCTCCAGAGTGCTCAATACAAAATGTAACTATGGGATTAAAGCAATATAAACTCCTGTTCATAAGCTGGATTAATCGAATCATCATGATTGATTTTCAACCAAACTTAAATTTACTATGCCAGTAATTATATCAAGTCTCAATATCATTTTATTGATTAAAGGTTCGAGTTTAAGTTGTTAAAGTTGGCACTGAGATGACACCAAGATGACACCAAGATGACACTAAGATGTCAAAAATTCGCTGGCGTAAAAGTGAAATTCCTTCAGATGAATATTTAAATCACTGCTAGAATTTAAATTGAGTAGCGTTTGGTATAACATACGCGCCCTTTGTGTTTATCCGTCCCGAATGAGAGTAAAAAATGCCGTTTTCTTTAGGTCAACGCTGGATTAGTGATACCGAGTCAGAACTTGGTTTAGGAACTGTGGTTGCTGTTGAAGGCCGTATGGTGACAGTATTGTTTCCTGCCGCCGATGAGAACCGTTTGTTCTCCCGCAGTGAAGCGCCATTAACTCGTGTAATTTTTAATCCCGGTGACTCCGTAGAAAGCCATGAAGGCTGGAGCCTAACCATCAGTGAAGTCGAAGAAAAAGATGGTTTAGTCACCTATGTTGGTATCCACAGTGAGACCAACGAGACGGTACGTCTGCGTGAAACCTTACTAAACCACAACATTCGTTTTAATAAACCACAAGACAGATTATTTGCCGGTCAAATTGATCGTCTAGAGCGCTTTGGTATTCGTTACCAAAGCCAAATGCTACGCCATAAACTTGCCACCTCAGATTTGCTTGGGCAACAAGGCCCACGTGTTGGTTTAATTCCACATCAACAGTGGATTGCCCATGAAGTCGGTCGTCGCTATGCCCCTAGAGTACTTTTAGCCGATGAAGTAGGTTTGGGTAAAACCATTGAAGCTGGCCTTATTATCCATCAACAATTATTGACTGGCCGTGCTGAACGTATCTTAGTGATTGTGCCTGACACTTTGCGCCATCAGTGGTTAGTTGAAATGCTGCGCCGCTTTAACTTACGTTTTTCTATTTTCGATGAAGATCGCTGCGTTGAAGCCTATGCCGATAACGACAACCCTTTTTACACTGAACAATTAGTCATTTGTTCATTAGAACTATTACGTAAAAAGCGCCGTTTAGAACAAGCTGTCGATGCCGATTGGGACTTAATGGTAGTGGATGAAGCCCATCACCTTGAGTGGAGCGAAACCGCCCCAAGTCGCGCTTATCAAATCGTAGAAGCCTTAAGTGAAGAAGTGCCTGGAGTGTTATTGCTCACGGCAACGCCAGATCAATTAGGCCATGAAAGTCACTTTGCTCGTTTACGATTACTGGATCCAGATCGCTTCTACGACTACAACGCGTTTCTTGAAGAAGAAAAAAGCTATCAAAGCGTTGCCGAGGCCGCCGAAGCATTAGCTGCCAACGACAAGTTAGCTGACAGTGCTGTTGTCAGCTTAACCGAATTACTCAGCGAGAAAGACATCAGCGCAAGCATTAAGCTTATCCAAGCAGATGATGTCGATGCTGACGCCCAGCAAGCTGCCCGCGCTGAGTTATTACAAGATTTACTCGACCGTCACGGTACTGGCCGCATTTTATACCGTAACAGCCGCGCCTCTGTCAGTGGCTTCCCGACCCGTATTTTTAATCCGCATCCACTGGCTATGCCGCAAGAATACGTCACGGCTGAGCGCGTTAATGCCATGATGGGATCGAAAAAATCAGCTCAAGATCAAGCTAAGCAATCTCTAAGCCCTGAAAAACTGTATCAAGCCTTTGAAACCGATAGTGCCAGTTGGTGGAAGTTTGATCCGCGAGTCGATTGGTTAATTGAATTCTTAAAAGATAATCGCAGTAAAAAAGTGCTGATTATTGCTAGCCAAGCAGAAACGGCATTAAGCCTTGAAGAAGCACTGCGCACCCGTGAAGGTATTCAGGCAACCGTTTTCCATGAAGGGATGTCGATTATTGAACGTGACAAAGCCGGCGCGTACTTTGCTCAAGAAGAAGGCGGCGCTCAGGCGTTAATTTGTTCTGAAATTGGCTCTGAAGGGCGTAACTTCCAATTTGCGAGTCAATTAGTGCTATTTGATTTACCGCTCAACCCTGACTTACTTGAGCAACGTATTGGTCGATTAGATCGTATTGGTCAGCAAAATGATATTCAAATTCATTTGCCATACCTTGAAGACACCGCCCAAGAAAGACTGATGCATTGGTATCATCAAGGCTTAAACTCATTTGAACTTACCTGCCCAAGTGGCCATGTATTGTTCAATGAATTTGCTGATGAGCTAATGAACGTACTCAACGATGACAACCCAGAGCTAATGACAGCGCTGCTTAACGGTACCCAAAGCCGTTACCAAGCACTTAAGCAAGCGATGGAGCAAGGCCGCGATAAGCTGTTAGAGATTAACTCCCATGGCGGCGAGCAATCTAAAAAGTTAGTTGAACGCTTAGCGGAGCGAGACTCAGATACCCACTTAATTGGTTCGGTGATCCGCTTGTGGGACATTATCGGTGTGGATCAAGAAGATCGCGGCGAGAACTCAATCGTATTACGCCCAAGTGAGCACATGCTATTCCCATCGTACCCAGGTCTGCCTGAAGATGGTATTTCTGTGACATTTGATCGTGAAACTGCCCTATCACGTGATGATATTGCCTTTATCTCCCAAGAGCATCCATTAGTGCAAACGGCGTTAGACTTAATCACTGACTCAGAAACCGGAACCACCAGTGTTGCAGTGCTTAAAAACAAAGCCTTACCTGCTGGAACCTTGTTCCTTGAGTTAATTTACATGGCTGATGTTTCGGCACCTAAGTCATCACAGCTTTATCGCTATATGCCACCAACCCCTATCCGAGTGTTATTGGATAAAAGTGGCCAAAACTTAGCTGACAAAGTCGATTATAAGAGCTTTGATAAACAGTTAAGTGCGGTTAACCGTCATATTGCCAGTAAGCTTGTGAATGCATCACAACCTATTTTGCACCCGTTACTGGCAAAAGGTCAGCAACAGGCTGAAATTGAATTAGCCAAACTGGTTGAGCAAGCCCGTGAAAAAATGACCACCCAGCTAACTAGTGAGTTGACCCGACTTGAAGCGCTAAAGGCCGTGAATCCGAATATTCGAGATTCTGAAGTGGACTTTATTCGCAATCAAATGGCTGAATTGAATGGCTATATTGATGATAGTCAATTCCAACTTGACGCTATTAGAATGGTATTAGTTAGCCACGTATAATACACTGCTAACTCGAAGCAAAAAGCCCTGAACTTCAGGGCTTTTTTGTATCTATTTTTTGTCATTGTTTTAAGTGTTTAGCGTAAACATAAGCTCATACACATAAGCGCACAAGTCTATAGTGATGACATCGCAAGATTCGTTAAGGAAGCCACATTGCTGCTAAAGCCTCTGTTTGTTTTATCTGTTACCAGTCTTTTTAGCCTCAGCCTTTTCTGTCACAATGCTATGGCAGCCAGTGAGTTGCCTACTGCTAATGCTGGAAAACAATTTATCAGCGTCCAAGATCAACAACAGCCAGTTTGGGTCAAACCTTGGCAAGGCCCGCACCAGCGCGGCGCAGCTATTATCGTCGGTCCAACCGATTCCCCCGCCAGTGGCAGTGGCCTAATTCGCTATTTACGTGATGAGATCCCCGCATTTGGCTGGGCAAGCTTGAGCATAAAACCCACTGAAGGTTTATACCGACCAAATTTTGCAACTGACGCCGAAGAAATTCCCAAAGCCGGTGAAGCGCAGTTAACCCTGAGTCGTCACCAGCAAGCCCCCAAATTTAGCTCAAACCAACTACTTGAACTGCGTAACTTTCAGCAAGAACTTATGGTGGACAGTCTCGACCAATTGCAAGCTATTGAGGCGCAGTTCCCAGGAAAAAGACTATTAATCGTCACCGATGATAGTGCGGGCATGGTCATTAACTTACTTTTTGAAGCTAAGCTAGCCAAGCCCGACTTATTAGTGGTGATCAACCCCTATCGTGAATATGAGCAGGTTATTGCGCCGCAACATCGCGGTTTATCCATTGCCCAACAGCTCAGAGAAATCTATATCCCAATACTGGATCTGCAATCAGCCGATGCTCATCAAATATCTATGACTGAAAGTGCTAGCAGAAAAGCACTCAATAAAGCTAAATCGAGCCAGTATTACCGCCAATATCAATTAGCGCTTAATCTCGATAATCAAAGTGGTTGGGAGCAAGTACTGCATCATATTGCAGGCTTTAGTAAAGTCATTACCGCACGATAAAAAGGGCCAGCATATTGCTGCCCCTTAATGGCTATTTGCTTATTTTAAGACTGAGTAATAAAGCGTATTTTCAATTTTTTCAATAACATCGCATAATAATCAATCTCCAATGGCCTTTCAGCTATTCACTAAATTTGTGTAATGCAGTATTGGCCGCACTAGTCTAAAAGCTGATTAACTCACAACTGACTCGCTCATTATCACCACCAAGGCTGACGAGACTGATAAGCTTGCTCGGTTTGCTTTATTTCACGATTAGCGGCAATGATACGGTTTTTACCCGCTAACAGGCGAACTTGGCTTAAAGACTCACGACTTAATAACCGCCTTGTTGAGGCTGACCAACTATGATTAATGCTCATTTTAATGGCCGCATTCACATCAGGAGAGCGGGTCATAAACTGCTCGGCAAGCTCAATAGCACGCTGCAATGGCTGTGAACTTTTCTCGGTCACTAAACCAAAATCTAGCGCCTGTGCGGCTGATAGCACTTCTGCGCTATAGGTAATTTTTAAGGCCTTATCTTTGGGCATCACCTGTCTAAGCGCTGCCAGTCCTGCCATATCAGGCACTAAGCCCCATTTTGATTCCATAATAGACAGCTTGGCATCATCACTTGCAATACGAATATCTGCCCCTAGCGCAATTTGCATACCGCCACCAAAACAGCAGCCATCTAATACTGCAATCACAGGGATGGGTAAACGCTGCCAGCCAATAGACACCCGCTGGGCTAAGTTGGCATTACCTGGTAGCCATTTGAACAGCAATTTGGCAATCATGGAGGGGGATTTAGCAATCGCTTTAACATCTAAGCCCGAAGAGAAATTACCATCGGCGCCGGATAATATGACCGCATTAATTTCGCTATCTTTTCTAATATTTTTAATGGTTTTATCAATGGCTTTAAACATTTCATAATTGAGCGCGTTATATTTATCTGGTCGGTTTAGCGTCACAAAAGCAATACCGTTTTGTTTTTTTAACGCCACTAACTTCTTATTCATTGTTCATCCTTAATATAAATAATAACTGGTCAGTCCAGAAGTTACGTTAGCATAAATTGGCTTACTGGCGAATAGTTAAGCTAATTTGATATTCTTCATAAGCTGCTAAAACTACAACAATATATATGTTCCCGCAGGAACAAAAGTGCCGTCAAAATTCAGATTTACTGAATTTAAGAGCATTTTTTCGTTAAACGCCAAAAAATTGTCGATTTTTGGTGCGAAAAGTCAGCAATAAGTTGTAGTATGTTTGCCCATAAAAAGTAACATTACTCATCGACTCATTTTTCTTGTTTAATCGGAGTTCGTTTAAGTGCTCGATCGAGTAATAGCTAATGCATTCAAAATAATAATACCCTGTAAAAGGATCTGCTGTAGCCATGACTATTCCTATTTTAATCTGTGATGACTCAGGATTAGCCAGAAAACAAATGGCGCGAACACTTCCCAAACATTGGGATGTTGAAATCAGTTACGCCACCAATGGTGAAGAAGGCTTGGAGGTGATCCGTCAAGGAAAAGGGGAAATTGTCTTTCTCGACCTTAATATGCCCCTCATGGATGGCTATGAAGTACTAGAAGCCATTCAGCGAGAAGACTTGCCCGCCTTAGTCATTGTGGTCTCTGGTGATATTCAATTAAAAGCCCATGAGCGAGTAAAAGCCCTTGGCGCATTAGATTTTATTCAAAAGCCGGTTAGTGCTGAGTCCATCAGCAATATCTTAGAAGAATACGGCATTTTAACTTTAGCCCTTAAACAATCAACCAATGACACGCCGATGTTTAAAGTTGATTTACGTGACGCTTGCCAAGAAATTGCCAATGTCGCCATGGGCCGCGCTGCCGACTTATTAGCGAAACTACTCGATGTTTTTGTAAAACTGCCAATCCCCAACGTCAATGTTTTAGAAGTCAGCGAACTGACCATGGCACTTAAAGCCACCGAAGAAAGCTCGAAGATTTCTGCATTATGCCAAGGTTTTATTGGCGCTGGGGTTGCTGGTGAGGCGTTATTACTGTTCCATGACTCAAGCTTTGCTGACATGGCTAAACTCATGGGCCACAGTGATCCTGAAGATGCTAACAATGAAATTGAAGTGCTCATTGATACTGGTAATGTGCTTATTGGGGCATTCTTGAATGGCATTTCAGAGCAGCTTGATATGAAATTTAGTCAAGGTCACCCCGTTGTACTTGGTCGCCACTGCACGGTAAATGAGCTTATCCATGACAACTCAGAAAAATGGCAACGCACCCTTGCCATGGAAATCAATTATCAGATTGAAGACCACAATATTCAGTGTGACTTATTACTGTTATTTACGGAAGACTCAATCCCTACATTGAATGCAAAGCTTCACTATATATTTGAATAGATTAAGATAATAATCATATAAACAGTTAGTTAATTGCAATGACTTAACATTGCATATAAAAAGAATAATACAATACGGATGTTAGAGCATGGCTACTGATCAAAGCGCAATGAACGAGCTACACTGGCTTATTGATATGGTACAAACCATTGAAGTTGGCTTGGTGGTGTTAGATCGTGACTACAATATCCAGCTTTGGAATGGTTTCATGGAAAACCATAGCGGTGTGTCACCTAACAGTATTAAAGGTCGCAATCTTTTTGAAGCGTTTAACGATTTACCCTCTGAATGGCTTAAGCAAAAAATGGAGTCGGTATTTCTACTCAAAAACCGATCTTTCATCAGCTGGGAGCAGCGCCCTTATGTCTTCCAGTTTAAAAATTATCGCCCGATCACTGGCCGCGCTGATTACATGTACCAAAACATTACTTTGCTGCCACTGGCGTCGCTAACGGGTGAAATCACCCATATTAGTATTATCGTTTATGATGTGACTGATATCGCCATCAATAAATTACAGCTAAAATCAGTCAATGAGCAACTAGAAACACTCAGCCAAACCGACAGCTTAACCCAGTTGTATAATCGCCGTCATTGGCAAGTTTGCTTTGAAAAAGAATACGAGCGCTTTGCCCGTTATGGTGAAAAAGCCAGTATGATAATGATTGATATCGATCATTTTAAAGCCATCAATGATAAATACGGCCACCCTGCAGGTGACAAAGTCATTCAAAGCCTCGCCAACATATTAAAGCAATCATTACGTGAAACTGATTTTGCCGGCCGCTATGGCGGTGAGGAGTTTGCGGTAGTATTGACTTATACCACCGCTGCTGAATCAAAATACTTCACTGAGCGGCTGCGTAAAAAAGTCGAAGCCTCGCAAGTGGTTTATAACAATCAAATCATTAAAATGACCATCAGTATTGGCGTTAATGATTTATCCTCTGCCACCACTAGCAGTGTAAGTTGGTTATCTGGCGCCGATAAAGCTTTATATCAATCGAAAGAAAATGGCCGTAATCAAACCACGGTATTTGAAAAATAACCTGCAGAGGTTCATTTTATCCCCACCGCGATAAGCCATTAAAAAGCCCACAATTAAGTGGGCTTATTTATTAAACGAGTGACGCTAGTTAAGCGATAGTCGTTAATGATTTAGAAACCGTCGTCATCTTGGTCTTCATCTTCATCAAGCTCTTCTTCGTCACCAATAAAGAAGGTGCCCCAGCCGTCATAATCAACTTTTTGCTTGGCAGCAAGCAGCATTAACTGCTCGCATGCTTTATCAAGTAACGATGCTTCAAGAGCATGATTGGCGATAGCATCAAAGCAAATAATGGTTGAGCCATCTTCAAGCTCCATCTCTTCAGCGTCGTTAACTTCAAAACCTAATTTGAAAGCATCAACTGCGGCTTTTTCTAAACGATCAAAGTTAGTCGAAGAGAAATGATGCTCGATAGTATATTCAGCATCAGCTTGTGAACCATCATCAAGCAGCGCCTGAATAATTTCACGGTTCTCGGCAAATTGCTCTTTAAGTTGAGCTTCAATAGACATGGATTCTCTCCGTTAACAAATTTAAATACGCTATAGGGCTAATTATACGTGATAAAGCTACTGAGGTTTAGCCATTAATAGCGATGCTTCTTGATTTAATTCAGCTAAACGCTGTGACATCACTTGATGCACCTTAGCACAAAGCTTTTTCGCATCGGCTTTATCCACGTTTGCGGTCGACATAGGTGCCATCATTTCGACAATGACCACACCATTATTCCACTTGTTAAGTTTAATATGATTTTGGCAAGATGCTAATACTGGCACAATTGACGCTTTGGCGGCGATAGCAGTATGGAATGCCCCGACTTTAAACGGCAGTAGACCGCGCCCTCTAGAGCGTGTCCCCTCAGGGAAAATCCATACAGATAACAGTTTTTCTCTCATTCTCTTAACAGTCTTGGCCATAGTATCAAAGGCACTATGACGGTTTTTACGGTCAATCAGAATATTGCCTGATAGCCAATAAATCTGCCCAAATAATGGCATCCAAGCTAAGCTTTTTTTACCTAAACTCACCGTGGCTTCCGGCACTGCAGAGGTATGGGTAAATAAATCAAAATTATTTTGATGATTCGCTAAATAGATCTTAGGTTGCTTAAGGCTTGCTTCGGTTTCAGTGTCAGTACCAGCGTTAGCCTCAGCGCCAGTGTCTACTTGAGGGTTAATCACCGCGTTACGGGTAATCACTTTAATCCCTAAAATAGGAGCAACAGATGAAAATAGTTTAGCAATCACATGGACATTATCACGATGCATAGGTCTAACAATACAAAGGATGATTGCGAAAAAAAACGCCAGTGTTAGTAACACTGCTAGAATAATTGAACGAGCAATTAACAGCACAGCAGACTCCTACAAATAAAGTGGCGACAGTATAGCCAGCACATCTGCTGGACTCAATAGCTTAAGTTAATTTCGGTGTACAAATGTAAGCTTAAAGTAGTTATACCAAGCGGATTAATGCTCTGAATAGCTCAGATAATTAATATGCTTGGCATTATACACTGCTAAAAGTGAATTAATGATGCCTTAAACATTAACGCATCATTAATTCTGCAGCGTTACATTTCAGCCTTATTAGAACGATTACTGAGCAGTAAACGCATTAACACAGCACTGACCGCTAATGCCGCAACAATGGCTGCGCCACTAGGTAAGTCATAACTAGCCGAAAGTATAAGCCCTGCTAGGTAACCAACAAATCCCACCACATAAGCCAGCAGCAAGGTATATTTACCCACATACTGATTTAACGCTAACGCTGGTAAAATTAAGGTGCTGAAAACAAGATAAACACCCACTAATTCAACCGATAGTGTAATCACTATGGCAAATAGAAAGTAAAAACCTGCGCCTTCGAGGATCTGAGGCTTCAATGCAATTAAAGCGAGGATCGCTACTGACACCATAGCCGGCAGCACAAGCTGCGACCAATTTACCCACAATATCTGCCCCGACATTAGCTGCTTTAACAGCTCTGCGCCATGGGGATCATTAGACAATAACAACATTGCCCCAACCGCGCTAAGCACATAAAAACAACCAATAAAGGCTTCTAATTCATCGGCAAAACGCTTGGATAACCAAGCAATAAGCCCAGCGCCGCCCAAGGCAAATATGGCAGGCATCCACACATGAGAATAAGGAATATCTTCAATTCTATGATCCATATGAGCCACAATAGCCCCCAGCGCAGCCACTTGGGCAATCGCTAAGTCGATGAAAATAATACCGCGTTTAAGTACTTGTCGACCTAACACCACATGGGTAGACAAAATGATGATTCCGGCAATAAATGCCGGAAACAAAATCAATAGCAGCTCGATATCTAGCATAGGCTTATTGCGCCTCAGTTAATAACGTCAGTACGCTGTCATATAAGCTAATCAAATCCTGACTTTGACTGTTGCCACCTACTGACATTGGCAAAATCACCACAGGCAAATCAGTGCGCTCACCTAACCAATGTGCGCCACGCTCATCCTGATATGAGGCCACTATCACCGCCATCACATCACCTTGTTGGCTGCGACTTACAAGTTTAGCTAAATGGCTACTACTGGGTGGGATGCCCGGCTTCGGCTCAAGATCTGCCACTTGCTCCATGCCGAGCCAGTTAAACAAATATCGAAAGCTTGAGTGGTAAGCAATGACCTTTTTGCCCTTCAGCGATTGCGCTTGCGCTTCCCAGCGCGGAATAGCTTGCTGCCACTGCTCAGTAAACTCAGTTAATGCAACTTGATACTCAGCACTTGAGTTAGGATCTAACTCAATCATTTTCGCTGATAACGCCTGCGCCACTTTAAGGAACTTTCTAGGGTCAAAATGTAAATGCGGATTACCTTTGGCATGGACATCACCCATAGAGCGATCCACTTGCTCAAGTTGATCTAAGGTCTCGATATGATCCGCGGCATAAAAAAGCCCAGTATCAGTTGAAAGCACCTTGTTGTTTGAGGCTTTCATCTGCAACATTGGCAACCAACCAATTTCGAGATCGGCGCCAGCACACACCACTAAGTCAGCTTGACGCATTTTAGCAATTAAGCTTGGACGCGCTTGCACTTGATGTGGATCTTGCTGCGCACTCGTGGCTGAATAGACTTTAGCATCAGGAGCTAATGCCTTTGCTAATGCGCCATACTCAGGCTCACAAGCAAATACATTAAGCGCTGCATTTGCAGAACTCGTTAACAAGCTGGCAAATATGCCAGCTGCTAATATTAGTTTTTTAGAATTGATGCGCACCATGAGCTCCTAATGACATAACATATTGTAGAGTAATGATATTATCGTCTTCAAAACCATCAAAATTGGTGCCTTTCTGGTTAGTATATTGTAGACGTACGGTGGAGAAATGGCTCTGATGCCACGCCAAACTTAATTCGGTTTCTTTTAGCTTTTGTGGGTCTAAGTGATCGCCGTGGGCTTCAAAGCTATCCACTTCACCATAACGTAAACCAGCAGACCAATTTGGCGAGAACTGATACACGCCACTTAAGTACCAACCTTGATGGAAATCGTCATGGCCTTCAGCACTGAGTATCTCATGTTCATCTTCATGATCTTCTTCAAATGAGAAAATATCAGTTACCCGGAAGTACTCGCCGCTAACAGTTAAGTGTTGGTATTTGTAATTACCATTTGGTGCCCACTTGTAGACAAAGTCTGCAATATAGGTATTTTCACCAGTATAGGCTGCGCTATGGCTATGACCTTCATGGTCGTGATCGTCATCAACATGTGGCTCATGCTCATCTTCTAGATAAGTTTTACCGTTTTCATTACGTAAGTAACTTAAACCCACTTGCCAAGAACTCGAGATACCAATATCACCGCCAAACTTGGTGAATGCCGAATACACCCCTACTGAACTAAAGTCACGTTCGTCATGCTCATCTTCAGCGCGCATTTTTTTACCACTAAAGGCTTCAACACCCATAGTCCAATACAAATCTGTCGGCGCTACATAAGTTAATCTGACACCATCATCAAAGTAATGCCCGCCCATAAAGGCGCGATAAACCCCAGGACGATCAGCAAAAGCGTCGGTATGAATGTGCTGATTATTTAAATAACCCACATCAGACAAGAAACGACCAGCGCGAATACCAAAACCGCCAGGCATACCCATGGTTTGAATAAAGGCTTCTTCAAGCTCAAGTTCAGTTTCGCCGTCATGCACTTCTAATATCGCAGTAACTTTACCGTAGAACATATCATCGATATTAGCGCTGATAGCAAATTCAGTTTCACCCAAACCAAAGCCTTCACTTCTGCCACCTAAACCACGATCACCTGATTGATAAAAACCATCTAACACCGCACTGATATTAGGATTGGTTAAGCTTGAATCTTCTGCAAAAACAGAGCTTGAAGAAAAGGCACACGCGATTGCGACTGCTGACAGTCGTTTATTTGAACTAAACATAAAATCTCCAAAATACAACAAACACCCGGCTATTTTACTTAATAGTCGGGAAATATAATTTATAATTATTAATTAAACTGTTGAATTAAATGAAGATTGGCGGTGCGCGGCTATGGTAATAAGCCTGATGTGAACTAAGAGATTCTGAATTGGCTAACGGTGTGAGTTCATACTCTTGACGTACAACCGGAATGCTAAATTCAATACTTGGAAGGGTTTTGTGAACCTGATGCTTATGAAAACATAAGCTGCAGTGAGTGTTAATGCTTTCATGTTTATGAACAGATCCGTGAGCGGATGCGGCAAAAGACAATAATACGAGCATGGCGCAAAGCCACATCGCAATATTTCGTCTTATGTGCAAAGCAAATCTCACTTAACTAGTCTCATCCATTAAATCATATCAGCGAATACCCAGTAACAATGGCTGCTATTCTTATAAATTAAAACTAAAAAATCAACTACAAGTTTGTTACAAATCACTTCTACTGAAAATTTGTGATCAACAAGGGCGCTTTAACCCTCTCAACATTATGCTATTTTAAGATTAGCTTAAGCTGAAAAGGCTAATATATTTACTATAAATACCAATTTAATCTGCCAATGACAGAGGAATTATCTATGATGAATTTATTAAAAGACAATGTGGGCATTATTTTAACAATGGTGATCATCGGTGTTGTAGTTCTTGGCGGTATTTACTACGTTGAAACATCACTAGAAAATCAAGTTCAAGTAGTAGATTAATTTGTTTGAGAGCCCTCTTCAGGCGCTTCAATAACCAATAAATGATCCATTAAATGCGTTACCCCTGTAAGGATCAGCGACAGCATGATTACGGGGGTAATGATATTGGCTAATCCTGCCACAAAATAGCCTGTCAGCCCCGCACCTACCGCAGTATAAAAGCCAAGTATTTTTAACATCGTAAGATAACGATGGCGACCAAGCCAAGCCTGGCAGTGATAGCACTGAATATGCGATGAGAACCCCTTACCTCGAGTTCCACTGATCTTACTAATCGACATAGGCTTGTGACAATGTGCGCATTGCAGTGCCATGATGAGCAACCTGTAGCTGAAAATAAAAAGTGCGTTAGTCTAGCAAATTATCGTCAAACTTCCTTCAATAACTTATGATAAAGTCATTATCAATATACAGGACGTTTATCATGCCTAGAATCTTGCTTATCTTATGTTGTTTCGTCAGCTTAATGAGCTTTTCACAAAGCAGTGTTGCAGCGCCAGCTGACCCTGCAACCATTAATAAAATAGCCCAACTACAACAACGCATTGATGCCGATGTAAGCTACCTTAAAACCGCAAAAGGTGAATTAAAAGCAATCAGTGAATTCCGCATTCTGAATAAAAACAATCAACTACGAGAAAAATTAGATTCATTAGTTAATCAAGAAAACCCGGATTTAGCCTATCTCACCCCGCAAATACAGCAACAATTGGGCTTTTTAGATAATGTCGGTAAATATTTAGATGATGACATCACAGCCCTGAAACTGGCATTAGATGACGAAAATCAGACTCAAACAATGAAAGCGGTTATTGATCGTGAAGCCGACAGGGATCTTTACTTACAGGCTGAACTACAAACAATCAATTGGGCCAACACCTTAAATATTAATGTCGACAGTGCCAAAACAGCATTAACCAATGAGCTAACCCTGCGGGCTGACTATCTTGAAAGTATCGTCAACTATACCCAAAACCAACTTAAACAAGCGATTAGTGACGCATCAACTGCTGGCGCTGATATCACTGCCGAGCAAAAATCCAAAGTTATTGAACTCAAAGAGCGATTATCACAGCACAGCAGCAGTTTAAGTATTGCCGCCGATATGCTTGATGACTTAGGCCAAGACACTGCGCAAATTAAGCAAACGCTATTTAGTGTTTCAGGGGATATTACTCAAGATGTTTTAAACTTTGATGTAGCGTCAAGTTTACTGAATGACTGGATGGATATAGCTAAAAATCAAGCGCTGGAAAATGGCACAGGGCTTACCTTTAAAGTGGTTATCTTCATCATCATTTTATTTTTAACCAGCTTAGTGTCTAAATTAGTTAAAAAAGTGGTTCGCAAAGCAGTTAATTCTTCCCAGCTTAATTTCAGCATGCTATTGCAAGATTTCTTCACCTCTATTTCTGGTAACGTCATCTTCGCGTTAGGTTTGCTTATCGCACTATCACAACTTGGCTTTGAATTAGCACCACTGCTGGCAGGTTTTGGTATCGCTGGTGTGATTATCGGTTTTGCCTTGCAAGATACCTTATCTAACTTTGCCTCAGGAATGATGATTTTAATCTACCGCCCTTACGATGTCGGTGACTTAATCAATGCTGCAGGTGTTACGGGGCGTGTTAGCCATATGAGCTTAGTCTCTACCACAGTGAAAACCTTAGATAACCAACGCTTGATTATTCCTAATAATAAGATTTGGGGCGATACCATCAATAACATCACCGCCGAGCAAGAACGTCGTGTGGATATGACCTTTGGCATTGGCTATGGCGATGATATTCCTAAAGCGGAAAAAATCTTAACCGATATTGTTATGGCTCACCCAAAAGTGAAAAAGTTTCCAGAGCCGACGATTAAGTTACATACACTCGGTGAATCGTCAGTAGACTTTGTGGTTCGCCCTTGGGCAAATCCAGTGGATTACTGGGAAGTCTATTGGGATATTACTCGTGAAGTGAAAATGCAGTTTGATGCCCAAGGCGTCAGTATTCCATTCCCACAACGAGATGTGCATATTTATCATGAAAAGGCGGCAGACTAAGCTGTGACAAGTTAATCTAATAGCCTTAAAATACTAAAAAGCCCGCTGCAATTTCTTGCTGCGGGCTTTTTTGTTATGCATTTACCGATAACGCTAGGGTATCAATCTAAGTACGACATGGTACCCATTAGATGTGGTCTGCGGCCTTTAATATCACGCATTTCAAAACGCTTACCATTTTCTATGCTTTCAAAAGCAAAGGTGACATCCGAAGGCATAAATACTGGCAACTTAAACTCTACGTCCACCTTAAATGGTCTATCACCAATAAATTGCATCAACCCAGCAAGTGAACGGGCTTTAGACCACATTCCATGGGCTAAAACACGATCAAAACCAAAACGCTTAGACACCATTGGGTGCAGGTGGATCAGGTTATAATCACCTGAGGCTTTGGCATACTGACGGCCTAAATTTTCAGCTAATGACCAGGTATTGACGTCTTCCCACACCATATCAGAAGCTCGCGGTGGTCTTGCTCTGCGGCCTTTAGACTCAATACGGTATAGGTAAGTTGATAAGGCTTGCCACACGAGTTCATCACCAACATAGACTTTAGATTCTAGTTCAAATTCAAGTCCTGCATCCGTGGTTTGGCTAGTAATAAGGTTGCACTCAACCTTAAAAACCTCATCAGCGTTAATAGGCCGATACAAGCTAATGCTATTTTTAAGATGGATCATCCCCAATAAAGGAAAGGTAATCGCTTTATGGGTAAAAATGGTGGCATGTAATCTAAATGCAAGCACGTACAAAAATGTTGGCGGTAACACTTTGCCATCATAATCAAACTGACATACCTCAGCATATTGACGAATTTTCTTATCTGATAATCTAATGCCATCCGTCTGTACATGGATCTTTGGTAAAGGTTGCTGATCCCAACCAGGCTTACGCGATAATAATATTTTGCGGTATAAAGACAACAACGACGGCATTGACGTTAATGCTATAGAGTAATCGTTACTCAAGTGGCTTACCTTTTTATACGGTGAAATTACTGTGCAAAATAACGGTATTTCTCCGTTTCACACTACTCACAAATGCTTTAATGCGCGCATTATACTACAGTGTAAAAATACCGCACAGCCCCAAAGTTTACTCACTGGCGTTTATAAACACTGGGCATGCCAACAATCTGTTACCTCAGCCCCTGTTTGCTTTAATATCATCGGCATCGATTGGCGGCCCACCAAGTGGCCTGCACCGACAATGATAAACAGCTGCTGATAATTGCCTTCGTTTAATAGCGCTATGGTGCGCTGACTCATTTGCTGATTCCGCTGCCACAGCAGTTTTTCAACTAATTCTTTGGCTACATCATCGCTTTGATGCTCCATGATATCGGCAAGTTTTTGTTTATCTCCACCGCGCCAAGCGGCCACCATTTCCAGCATTTCTTCATCACTTGTCTCAACCGCTTCATCTAACATTTGCCGTTGCGTTTGCTGACTAAAAGATGAAATCAACTCAAACTGGTAGGCCACACTTTCAAGCTCTAACAAAGTGCGCCCTTGATTTTTAGCTACAAAAGTCACATCCACCCCTTCTTCAGCGCTAAACCCTAACTGACTGAAACGCACTAATGCTACTTGCGCAGCCTGAAGCCATGGCGCTAAAGGCGATAATCCCTGACAAACCGCTAAATTGAGTTTACAAAAAGCTGGATAAGCCTGCCCTAAATCGACGCTGCTTGCTGGAGTTGCTAGGCCATATTGACCTAATAGTTGTTGAGTATCGGCTTTAGTCACATCCGCTTCAATTACCAATGCATCAGCCTGAGAAAAAGCCTGCTCAATAACCGGTGCCATCGGGTAAAAATCAGCTTTGCCCACATGAATTGAGCCTAATATGAATGCCTGTTTACCTTGATAAGTGACTTTATAAAAAGGCGGCGTGTCGGTTTCAGCTGCAGTCGCTAAACCACAGCTTAAAATAGCGACGATTAACAAACTCAAATAAGCAGAGCAACGCTTTGTTGCAGCAAACGTTAATTTAAAATCCATTAGACTTGTTAGTCCCATAGCAGACCCTTATAATTTAGCTTAATTTGAAGATGTTGAATGAGGCTATCATGCCGTATACCAAAGTTATCCAGCAAATAAAAGAAAGCCTGCAAACAGGATACCGTCAAGCCATTGATGCCGATAAAAGACTCGATGAATTACACCAAGTCGGCCACGGTAAGTTTGTAGCAATTTTTACCGAAGAACAAGGCTTTAGCCAAAGTAGTAACCGCTTCTTGCCTTATGTACAAGAATTAGCTGACGAGTTAGATGAGATCCAAGAACTCAGACATATTCCGCCTGAAACCTTAGAGGCTTATGTGAAAAAGCTCGGTGCTTTGCTGCAAACCTTGCACTTATTCAAACAGAACACCAAATAGCTGACACCAGCACTTAGTGATGTTTAGGCACAAAAAAGCGGCTTATCAATAAGCCGCTTTAGATTTTAAATATAACATAAACTACTGAATCATAGATATTTATAACTTAGGTGCTACGGTTTTCTTTAACCAATCTTCAAGCATTTTAGTCTCATACTCAAACGGCTTTTGATTACGGGTTGAATGGGTGCCATACATAAAGTTCATATCAACTAACTTTTCATCACCGGCCATAATCACTTGCTCACCTTCAGTGATGCTGTAGCTAAAGGTCATACGTGGTGGGTATAAGTCTTTTACAATCCGCAGTTCACTAGCGGAGGTCGCGCCAAATGTTGGCCGCAGATCACCGGCTAAATCCACATCAGAAACCACCATCTCAAGTTTCTGCTCTGGTTTTAAAATCTTTTCAGCTTCTTTGTTGATATTTTTAGTCATAGTGTCGAAAAAGCGCTGCTGAAAACGAGATTTCACTTCATTGGCCGTTTTTAAATCTCGGTACTTTTTAGGTTCTTGCCATTGAATTTTAACCACACCGTCTTCAGTCACTGGGTTGACCACGACTTCGTCCTTAGCTGCAGCAACATTACATACCAATGCACCTGCTAATAGTAAATATTTCATTTTCATCATTTTCCCCTAGCTATGAACCTAGTGTTTAAAAAATCAACAATTCTATACTTGTCGGATTATACAAGCAGTTACCTGAATATAAGCTTAACCTACTCTAGCAATACTTGCTGAAACAACATTTGATAGAGATTAATACCGACCAACCCAAAATCTGCTCAAATAACAAACTAACTGTTCAGTAATCATTCAGTAAAAATAGGTTAATGTGTCTCTCAACAAGTACTAGCGCCTTATTTCCCTTAACAATATCAAGGTGAATATCGCGAAAGACTGACCAACGAATAAAATTTGGACATATATATCGCTCAAGGATTCAGCGCTAATAGCAATTAACGTATCAATACTGGAGTTAATATGAATAACATCGAAACCAATACAGCAATCGGCACAACTACCAGCAATAAGATGATTAAGCCTATCGCTCTCGCAGCGACAGTTTTTATCGCCATGCTGGTGTCATCTTCAAGCTTTGCCCATCAATTTGATATCGATTCAAAAGGCGCCGAAGCGATAAAACAACACCAGCAATTAATGAACCAGCATATACAAGTCGCTGAGCAAGAGTTTAATGCTGAATTAGAGAAAAACCTTGATCAGCAGTTACAAACCGCTGCACACAAGTTTATGACTCAAGCCTGCGCTAAATACGGTTTAGAGTTTGATACTCAATCAGAAACTTGCAGTAGCTAAGTCTGCCGATTGACAGGCTTACATCTCAATTACACTAAAAATGCAGCTATAAAGCTGCATTTTTTGTGGATGCTTAATTAACTTTCAGCGATATTTAAAATGGAAAACGCTGGCTTAATAAAGGATAGTTTTTACGGAGATCTTTTTTCTTGGTACTGAACTTTTTACCTTGAGGAGTATGCTGACCAGAGGGTACAAAAGGCAGCTCTTCACCGCAGCGGTCTTCATAGATTTTTCCGGCAATCAAATCATAATCTTCAATAAAGGGATAAGCATAGTCATCTTTTGTTGGCCATAACTCAAGCTCGCCCAAACAGTCGGGGTTAGCAATAATCTTGTTATACCAGGTCTCACCTAAGGATAAAATAAACCCTCGAAACTCCACAAAGCCATAATCTGAATCACAGCCAGTAACAATGTAAGCTGCGCCCCAAATATCCCAGCGGTAACTGCGGCGCATTTGTTGGCCAAATATCTTATCAAAAGCCGCTAAGTCAGCATCATCGAGCGCCGACAATTTTTCCACTAATTGATCATGGCACGCTTGCTCTGATTGCTCAGGATGGCTACGGGTCACCAAAGACCAAAATTCCGCCTCAGTCATTACTTATCCTAATTTCTTAAAAAACGTTTTCACAAACTATCTCTACTCACGCTATTCTACACCACATGACCACTCACATAGTTCCAATAATGATAATAATACTATGAATAAACCACCGTTAAGATTAACCCTATTAATTGCATTGTACGTGTTACTGTCTATTGTGGCCCTTTGGCGCTCTTATAGCATTCAAAGTATAGATTTATTCAGTATCGGCGTTATCCCTGTGTTGGTTGGCTTATTAATGCGAACACACTGGGCCAGCATTGCCTTAAAGGTATATTTAGCCATTCAAACCTTAGCGATATTAGCACTGTCTACCACTGCTATTATCGCCTATCAAATCACTCCTGAAGATGTAAAAGTGGTGTTCAATGGCTTTAATATCCCTATTCCTGCCATTGCTGCGGTACTATTTTCACTGCTGGTGTTTCAATACTGGGTGGCATTTTGTAAAGAAACAGCGATTTATTTGAAGCCCAAAAGTTAACAAAGGCGCCCTGCTGACTATATTCATCCCTTAGCATAAGTTAACATGCGCCCATAAAACTCAGATCGAATAATAAGAAGCTATATAATGAGCCATTTATCGCCCAGTGAATTATCCATTTTGCTAGTTGAACCATCTGATGTTCAGAGAAAAATAATTATTTCACGCCTGCAACAAGAAGGCGTACATAGCATACAAACCGCCGCTAATCTTGCTCAAGCTAAAGAGATTATTGTTCGACACACGCCAGATCTCATTGTCAGCGCTTTACACTTTACTGACGGTGAAGCGACTGAACTACTCAGTTTTATTAAACAAAACTCTGACTATCAAGATATTCAATTTATGTTGGTATCCAGTGAATGTCGCCGTGAGCAACTGGAAATATTTAGGCAATCTGGAGCCGTCGCGATTTTACCTAAGCCTTTCGATGCCGATCATTTGGCCACAGCACTGAATTCCACTATTGATTTAATCAGTAATGACGAACTGGACCTAAGCCATTTTGATGTTCAGGATATTCGCACTTTAGTGGTTGATGATAGCCGCATGGCGCGAAACATTATCAAACGAACTATTACTAATTTAGGTATTCGGATGATAAGCGAGGCAACTGATGGCGCTGAAGCTATCGAATTAATGCAACAGCAAATGTTTGATTTAGTAATCACCGATTACAATATGCCAAGTGTTGATGGACTGGCATTGACCCAATATATACGCCACCAAAGCCAGCAGTCTCATGTGCCGATTTTGATGGTGTCATCAGAAGCTAACGATACCCACCTAAGCAACGTATCAAGCGCAGGTGTTAATGCGCTATGTGATAAACCCTTTGAACCTAAGTTAGTGAAGCAACTCCTGTATCAACTGTTAGAAGATTGATAGCTAACAAATTTTTGTAGGCCAAAGTTCAAAATGAGCAGCAACAAATCAATAAACTTGATAAAAACGGCAGAAGCAGTTAATTCACTCAGCCGAGTTTAAGCTAACTAGATCACTAAAAAGTTACTTATTTGCAATATAGCAGCACATTTATCAGATAAAATGCTTTCAAAGCCTTATGGCTTATGGCATGTTAATCTAGTTCTAAATAAATACATCTATGGAAAGCAGAGAATACAACATGAACAAAAGTGAATTAATTGCAAAAATTGCAGAAAATGCTGAGTTAACAAAAGCTGAAGCGGGTCGTGCACTAAAGTCTTTTGAAGAAGCGGTAACTGAAGCCATGAAAAACGGCGACAAGATTTCTATCGTAGGTTTTGGTTCTTTCGAAACATCAGTTCGTGCTGCACGTACAGGTCGTAACCCACAAACCGGCCAAGAGATCCAAATTGCTGAAGCAACAGTACCTAAGTTTAAAGCAGGTAAAACGCTAAAAAATAGTGTTAACTAAAAACCGCTAAAACGATAAAACCTCCTTTTTTGGAGGTTTTTTTATGTCTTTTTTTTGCATAAATAAGTAAAAACAACACTTAAACTGCACAATTAAAGTGCAACTACGCATCATTAAGTAGCAACATAAATGCAACATAAATGTGCAGTAATTTTTAAGCTATTGATTAATTTAACTTTATAAACATGGCACATCATTAGCAACACGTACCTCAGATAAAACAACATTTAGCGTCGACCCGACTTTATGCAAGATGCTAATTGAATAATAAAACTTTGAGGGAATGAAAATGAAAAAATCTCTGTATCAAGCTATTGCGCTATCAACAGGTTTACTTTTAAGCACTACAGCTTTAGCTGAAGTCACGGGTAATATTGGCGCGACGTCAGACTATATTTGGCGTGGTGTGTCACAAACTAGTGGTGCTGCGGTTCAGGGGGGCATTGATTATGGCCATGAGTCAGGTTTCTATGTCGGTGGTTGGGCATCAAATGTAGATTTTGGTGACGGCACCTCTTATGAGCTTGATGTGTATGCCGGTTTCGGTGGTGACATTACAGAAGACTTAAGCTACGACATTAACTACCTTTATTACGCTTACCCAGATTCACCGGGCAGTGTTGATTTTGGTGAAGTAACAGTTGGTCTCGCGTGGAAATGGTTAGATGTCGCATACTCTTACACAGTCAATGGCGGTGATGATATTGCTGAAAGCCCATTAGATTCAAAAGATATGATGTATGCTCAAGCTAACCTGACTTTTCCATTAACTGAAAAAGTGTCACTGGGTTTCCATTATGGTTACTCAAACGGTGATGTAATCACCAGCTGGTACGGCACTGATAGCTATTCTGAGTACAACGTATCACTAAGCACTGATACTGATTTCGGTACTATCTCGTTCATGGCAACAGATACTGATTTAGAAGATGATGATGCTAAAATTGTTCTTGGTTACTCATATAGCTTCGATCTATAACCATCAAAAGTATTAAATGATGTTAGCTATTTAATCTAAATTATTAAAAAATCAAAAAACGTCACCTTAGGGTGGCGTTTTTTATTGCTCTGAGCCTCAAAATCCTCACCACAGAAGTGCGCATTTTTTTTATTAGCTGCTACATTCAAATTATGAGGTTATTTTTCTGCTGCCTAGCAAATTATTGCTCAGCAATAAAGTAGCAATATTGTGCTCACGGTTTCAAGCCGTTCAGGCTGTGATTACCGTTTATGTAAAGCCATTAATTATGCTTTACGAGTACCACCCATGTGAGGATAAAGTGATGGCTAATATTACTGAGACTATCCCAAATGATACTGAAATCGAGGCAATGGTTTCACCAAAAAATCAACGCTCCGCTGAAATTATTGAACGTAAAAGGCAGGTTAAGCGGCGCTTAGATGATTATCTAGAACAAGCTGAATTGCGAAAAAGCTTAGGGGAAGATGACTTCTTTTAACCCAGTTCCTTGTCCGGGCTCATCAGGCCAATAGTTTTTATAAGCTTAAAGCTTCACTTTAAGATTAAGACTTTAATAAGTATGCAAGACCATTGCACTCTAAATAAATTGAACAGGCTGGGTAAATCATTTTGCCGCAGTCTGTGATAATGAGTGCATTACCGCCCCTTTGTTGGGTTTGCACTTTTAATTCTTTTTTCAGCATGCTGATACTGGGGACACCAACCTCTATTACTTCAGGTTTGTTAGCGCAATACGTCGTCACCACCTCACCTAGCGGTTCATTGTCATGGTTATACAATTCACTGGGCTGATAGATTTCAACCGTTGAAGCTTTAGCTTGGTAAGTAATATATTCATCAGCATTGGTTCTTATAGAGATGCCATTACAGCCACCGACGATTAATGAAGCCATAAGCAAAAAACTCAATGGAAGTATCTGGTTTGAAAGTTTCATCGATAATATTCCTTCTCAGTAAAGGCATACACTCCCCGTGTATGCCTTCATCATTCATCAACAGCGTTATTAGCTCTCTAATGCCTTAGCTTTTTGCTTGGCAAAATACTCTCGGGTTAAACCAAAGACCACAGGACTTAATAGGACTAGCGCAATTAAGTTAGGAATGGCCATCATTGCATTAAGCGTGTCAGCCAACAGCCAAATAAACTCTAATGAACTCACGGCGCCTATGGGTACCACAAGGGTCCATATTAAACGAAATGGTTTTACCGCTTTATCGCCAAGCAAGTATTGAACACACTTCTCACTATAAAAACTCCACCCTAGAATAGTCGTGAAGGCAAACACAGCAAGTGCTACCGCCACAATATAATTACCCATGGGCAGTGCATGTGAAAATGCATATGAAGTTAGTGCTGCGCCGTTCTCACCTGATGTCCAAGCACCGGAAACAATAATCGCTAAACCAGTAATAGAGCACACAATGATGGTATCAATGAATGTACCTAGCATGGCCACTAAGCCTTGCTTTACCGGATCATTGGTTTGCGCTGCAGCGTGAGCAATGGGCGCACTACCTAAGCCCGCTTCATTGGAGAACACACCACGGGCGACACCAAAACGAATCGCAGCCCAAACAGCTGCGCCAGCAAAACCGCCTTGAGCAGCAACTGGGTTAAACGCACTGTGAATAATTAATTCAAATGCTGCAGAAATTTGGTCTGCATATACCACTAAAACAGCTAAACCCGCGGCAATATAAAACAGGGTCATTAACGGCACGAGTTTACCAGCAACTTCTGCAATACGTTTAATACCGCCCATGAGTACTGCACCGACGAGTACCATTAAGACTAAACCAGTAACCCAGCTCGGCACGCCAAAGTTAGCACTCATGGCATCTGCCACTGAGTTAGTTTGCACGGTATTACCGATCCCAAAACCGGCAATAGAGCCCAGTATCGCAAACGCTGTCCCTAACCAGGCCCATTTGCTGCCTAAGCCATTTTTAATGTAATACATCGGTCCACCGACGTGATTGCCATTACTGTCTTTTTCACGATACTTAACTGCCAATACCGCTTCGGCAAATTTGGTCGCCATACCCACTAATGCGGTGCACCACATCCAAAATAATGCCCCTGGCCCACCAATAAAAATAGCGGTAGCCACACCAGCAATATTACCTGTTCCTATGGTGGCTGAGAGCGATGTCATTAGCGCATTAAAAGGACTAATTTCACCTTTATCAGTGCTATCACTGTCGGTTGCTCGACCCGACCACAGCAGTTTAAAACCAGTGCCTAATTTTAGGATTGGCATTAATTTTAATCCGATAGATAAAAATAATCCCACTCCTAAAATCATCACCAACATGGGTACGCCCCAAACGATGCTGTTTACTGCATTAATAAATGCCGTTAATCCTTCCATTGAAAACCTCATAATGAGTTAAATATTTATAGTTATTATTAATCGTTATCACTAAACGTTATTTTTACGGTTACTGCGTTCACACTACTAATACATCAGTGCGTGAATTTCAGATTACCTTCATTGACACTAAATTGGAAACATCGGTACGATTCAAACCGAACAAATCAGCAAATAACAGTTTTTTATCAGCCAATTAAATTAATTTAATTATAAAAAAAGCGCTAACTAAATTAGCGCTTAAATCTTATTGAACCATTACAACCTAGCCTAAACACCCTGAATAAGCAGTCATTAAGGCCTTCACTGGGACAGTTTTTGATAGCAGCTTTGACAGACGCAGGCTTTGCCCTTTAACTCTGTGCGCAGCTTGTCACTGATCACAGCTTTAGCTGAAGCGCTTAAACACCAGCAGTCTTCAATCGGTTTACCCGCACTAACCGCGCATTGATTAACCTGCTGGCAAACGGGGCACGCTAATGGCTCAAAAATCGCGTCTTGTGCCTCAGATACTAATGGTTCATTTGCTTGGTTTGGTGAGTATATTTCTACATCTTTCATCTGGTTCACTTTGTTTCGTTAACTGGTTTAATTTCCATAAAATGCTTTATGAGATAAGGCTATGCCTTAACGATTGTAGCTTAAAAGCATAAGCTTGAAACTGGTTAAAGTCCTACTTATTAACAGGAAAATTTGGATAAGCTTCGGCGCCTAAAACATTACCAAGCTGCTGCTTGCCATAAAAGCCATCATGTTGATGATAACTTTTTTGGGTTTGTGGCAGGTCTCCTTTAAAACGCGGATCTTGCGGCCTTTCATGGGCATTAACAAAAGCTGCCACATCCCAAGCCTGCTGCACTGTTAGCTGAATACTTTTACCCAGCGGCATATTCTCATAGATAAAATTAGCTGCAGTGTTCACTCTATGCATCCCTGCGCCCCAGTTGTAGCTTTGCGGCCCCCATAATGGCGGTAAAGCGCTCACATTAGCCATTTTAATGCCTTGACCATCAACGCCATGACAAGCCTGACAATGGGTTTGATAAACTATTTCGCCTCGCTCAGTTGAATAAGCTTGTTCTGGCGCTTCTAACTTGGGAAAACCTCGGCCAGCAAGTGAAGTTAAGGCTTTTTGATCCCATTTAGCTTTCACTGCAGCTGGAATTGGGAACTCTTCTCTATTGCCACCTTTTACCAGTTCTACATCACTCAACTCTGCTACTTTGCTATCGAGATTTAATTGATTCAGTAAACCGCTCATGGCTAGCCAATAAGAATAAGCTGAGATAGCCACAAGTTCCTTACTGCCTGATGCGGGGGCTGTACCATTCATTGAATAAGTAAAGCAACCTTGAATCCGTTCCTGGTAGCTATTCACTTTGTCATTTTTCTTTCGATAAGCGGGATAAGCCATATAGGCTGCCCATAGCGGTGAAGCATTGGCTTTATTACCTGCGTTCATATGACAATTAACGCAATTAAGCTCATTGCCGACATATTTATCTCTTAATTGCTGAGTATTAACAAATATCTGATAGCCCAAACGTACTTTGTCGCCAAACTCACCCTCTGGAATAGCTGATAAATCGCTAGGTTGCAGATACTGCGCTGCGGGATCTTTTGCTATAGCGGGAATCTGAGCTTGCCTATCGGGTAATTCTGCAGCGCTAACTGAACTGATAAACACACCTGCGACTAAATAATTAAACAGTTTCATGGTATGTCCTTATTTTTGTGCCAAAGGCTGTTGAGCAGCAGCATTTTGAACCAGAGGTTTTAAAGCTGAAAAGTACGCTGACAATGCGTCAATTTCATCAGCAGTCAGCTTAGCGGCAATATTAGCCATCATATTATCGACATCACCTTTTCTAGTACCATTTTGCCAAGCCAATAGTTGGTTTTTTAAATAGCTAGGTTCTTGGCCTGCAAGTCGAGGGAAGTTGGCTGCGCCAATGCCTGAAGGTCCATGACAGCTAGTACAGGCAGGTATATCGCGGCCCCAATCTCCCTGATAAGCCAATTTTTCCGCCGTATCAGTTATCACAACCTTGTCACCGCGGTATTGCAATGGGATCTCAGCTACTGTTTTAGCGGCAAAGAAATCAGCAACGACTTGGATAGCATCACCTTGTACTGTCGCAGCCATCGCCGACATTGTGGGACTTTGTCGATTACCCATTTGAAAATTAACCAGCTGCGAGGCGATATACTCACTGGATAAACCCGCCAACCTAGGCCCTATAACACCTAAACCCTCACCATTAACACCATGGCAAGTTAAACAAACTTGCGCCTGTGTGGGTACGGTTTGCAATAACTCTTTGGGAGATTGAGCAGGAATATCGGCAATAGCCAAGTTACGACTTGCCCCTATTGCTATTATCGTGATGACTTGTAAAAGGAATTTCATATACCGCCCTCTCCTTGGATGATGTTTAGCTACTGGAATAATAAATGTAGCCCATCAGATCCACTTTATGTGACTTAATTGAATACTCTCCACCAAAGAAAAAGTAACCCAAATACGCTTACCAAAGAACAGACAGCGAACATTTGCAGGCTAAAGACTGATAATGAAAAGGTCGTTGTCGATTAATCATCAGCAAATCGACTGGGAGTGAAGTTAACTCTGAGCTTATGCTTTTAGCGCTATTTTATGACAATAAAAAAGGCCTATTCCGTTAGGGAATAGGCCTTTAAAGTTAATCTTTCAACCAAGTTAATCGTCGTTTAACTCGCGCTTAAGGATCACTCCTGCAGTAAATCCTTACAGATTTGTACTAAGTCAGACTGCACAGCTGCTGCGGTAACTTCTCGGCCAGCACCTGGGCCGCGAATAATTAACGGATTGCCCTGATAAAAAGTGCTGCGGATGACAAACACATTATCTCCAGGGGTTAAACTGGCATAGGGATGGTTCGAGTCGACCCATTGAATGCCTACTTCAGCATGCATTTTGCCATCGACTTTATCTAAAGATGCCACATACCTTAAGACTTTATTTTGCTCAAAGGCTGCACTATATTGCTGCAACATAAACTCATCTAACTCGCCAATGCGCGCTAAAAAGTCATCTAACGACAAGTCGGCTAATTCAGCTGGCACTAATGAATTTAATTCAATGGCATCAAGCTCAATCTCAAAGCCAATTTCACGGGCCAGAATAAGTAACTTTCGCTGCATATCTCGGCCAGATAAATCATCTCGAGGATCTGGCTCTGTAATGCCTAATCCGCGGGCTTCAACCACGAGTTCAGAAAAAGATTTTTGCCCATCGTAATGCTCAAACAGCCAACATAAAGTACCTGAAAAAATACCGCCAACAGCTTCGATATTGTCGCCACTATTGCGTAAATCGTTTAGGGCATGCTGTACTGGTAAGCCAGCGCCGCAACTGGCATTGTAACGCCAAAATAAACGCCGGTTACTTAGCTGCTGCTTAAGCTCACGGTAAAAAGGTAACGGCCCTGAGCCTGCAAGTTTATTGGCGCTCACCATATGAATCCCTCGAGCGAAAAACTCTGGGTATTGTAAGGTTAAGCTGGCGCTAGCACTGATATCCAAGGCCACCAGCTCATCGCAGTCGAGCAGCTCAAGCTGCTCAAATAAACTAGGGTAGTCCCATGTTGTTGCTGTGGTATCAAAGTCATCTTGCCAGTTATTGGCATCTATTCCTTGCTGGCAAATGAGCGCCTCTTTTGAACTCACTAAACCCACAAGTTGCACATTGGCTTCTAGTTCACGGTTAAGCATGGTGGATGAGCGCTGAAATAAATCAATCCAGGCTTCACCAATATTACCGACCCCAAGCAATAATACCCCAATACGCAATCGCGGGCCTGCGCAGCGTCGGTGTACTTTTTGGGTGAGTAAATTAACCTGAGATTTAGGCACTAAGGTCACTAAACTCAAACCATCTTGATACAGGGGTTTGGCATCGCGACTTAATAATCGGGCAAAGCTGCGGCGGTAGTGCTCTGCATCAGCACTAACCAAAGCGACTAAACCTAAATCAGTATGAGCATGGATATCGCTAATTAATAGCTCATGACTATGTAGCTCCAGTAACGCTTGTACCTGCTTTTGGTTTTCAGCAGTGAATGCCAGTTCAACTTTATGATGGGCAGAGCACCAATATGCTAGCGGCGCAATACCGGCTTGCTCAAGTAATTTGAGTGTGGTTTGAATTAGCGCTTGCTGCTTAAAGCGAAACAGCACCACTTCATTTAAACTGGTAACCACTGGAGCGCTAGCTGACGAACTTTGGGGCGCAATAAGGGTAAAGTCAGTATGTGATGCGTAACTTGAGCGCACCGCGAGACTAACATTAGTATCAAATAAGGGCTGTAAAGTTCGGCTGTGCAGTACTGGCGAGCCGAGTTTAGCTAAACGATCGGCTTCAGCAAGTGACATGCTTTCAAGTAATTTGGCATCATTAATTTTATTCGGATCAGCGTTAAATACCCCTTCAACATCGGTCCAAATAGTCACTCGTTCAATGTCCGCTAAGCTGGCAATTAAGGTGGCGCTGTAATCTGAGCCATTGCGGCCAAGTAATAATGTATCCCCTTTACTGTTGGCGCAGATAAAGCCGGTGATAACTAACCGTGTATTTGGATTAGCATCCAGCAGCTTTTGGACTTTTTCGCGGGACTCATCAAGACGAATATTCGGCACAGGCCCTTCATCAGCCACCAGCAGTGAGCAGGCATCAATATTCGCGGCAGCAACGCCAGACTCTCTTAATAAGGCTGCCATTAATCGTGCTGACCAACGCTCACCAAAGCTTAATACATGATTGAGCTGAAATTCATTGCGCTCTTCAAGGGACAATAAACTGACTAATTGCGATTTATCGGTTGATAGGCGCTCACGTAAATCGCGCGCTTGTTCGTTTGAGAGAAGTTGCTCAATCAGGTTTTGCTGATAGCTCACCAGTACTTGTAGCTCTTCTTGCCACAAGTCACCGTTTTCTCTTAAGGAGAGTAATTTATATAAAAAGTTAGTACTTTTACCCGCAGCTGAAACAACGACTAAATCATCACTGTTGCCATGAGTCAGTAAAATATGGGCAACGCGGCGATAGCAATCTGCATCAGCAAGACTTGAACCACCAAATTTATGTAAATGACTGCGGGCCATTTTTCACTCCTTAAACAACATATACCAGCCTGACTACATGAATATAGCCAAGGGAGATTAACTTAAAGCGCAGCGACAGCAGCTAAGCCTACTTCAATATCGGCAACCAAGTCTTCAGCATCTTCAATCCCGACAGATAGTCGCAGTAAAGTATCTTTAATGCCAGCTTCATACCGTGCTGCAGGCGCCATTGCTCTATGGGTCATGGTTGCAGGTACGGCAACTAAGCTTTCCACTCCGCCTAAGCTTTCAGCAACACTGAAAATAGACAGTGCATTTAAAAAGGCGACCACTTCTGCTTCACCACCTTTAAGTTCGAAACTTAACATAGCGCCGAAGCCTTGTTGTTGCTTAGCTGCAATATCGTGACCTGGGTGGTCTTTTAAGCCTGGATAATACACTTTTTCGACAAGATTGCTGGCCTGAAGTACGTCAATAACTTGCTCAGCATTTTTTTGATGCTCGCGAATACGTACAGCTAAAGTACGAATGCCACGTAAGGTTAGGTAACTATCAAAAGCCGAGCCTGTTAGCCCTAAGGTGTTTGACCACCAGTGTAGTAACTCACCCAGTTCAGGGTCTTTTGCCACCACAGCGCCACCTACAACGTCACTATGACCATTGATATATTTGGTGGTGGAATGCATGACGATATCAGCGCCTAGCTCTAATGGCTGTTGCAAAATTGGCGATAAAAAGGTGTTATCAACCACAACTAAGGCATCGACTTTATGGCTTTGCTCAGCAATAGCTTTGATATCAACAACACGTAATAATGGGTTTGACGGCGTTTCTAACCACACCATTTTAGGTTTCTGAGCAATCGCATCACTGAGTGCTTGCTCATCTGTTTGATCAATCACCAGTAATTTAAATTGGCCTTTGTTGGCAAGATTTGTGAACAAACGGTAACTACCGCCATAACAATCGTGAGGCACAATCAGTAAATCATCGGGGCCTAATAAACTAGTGACCAAGGTAATCGCAGCCATACCGGTACAAGTAACCACCCCAGTAGCGCCATGTTCAAGTTTGGCAATGGCTTCACCTAACACGCAGCGCGTCGGGTTTCCTGAACGACTATAATCAAACTCTCTAGGGTTTTTATGGCCATCAAAAGAATAGTTTGTTGATAGATAAATCGGCGGGACTACAGCGCCGTATTGGGTATCTGACTCGATACCTTGGCGTACTGCTAGCGTAGCTGCGCGATGTTTGCTCATTGTAAACTCCTAAAGAATACACACTAAAGAGATGTCTAGATGGCTAAATGTACCTAAGCTAAGTCACATCGTCAATACAAATCAGCCGTTTAGACGTCTAAACATAAAGAAATCTATTTCCATTCGTTATAGAATAACCGCAATAATTTGACTGTTATTATTTAGCGGTTAAAATCTGCCACGAATCTATCGTATAAAGGTGAGTTAATGACTGAATGGAATGGCGACTATATCAGCCCATATGCCGAACATGGCAAAAAAAATGAACAAGTTAAAAAAATCACGGTATCCATACCTTTAAAAGTTTTAAAAGTATTGACTGATGAACGTACCCGCCGCCAGGTTAATAACTTACGTCATGCAACCAATAGTGAACTACTGTGTGAAGCATTTTTGCATGCCTACACTGGACAACCACTGCCAAATGACGGTGACTTATCAAAAGAAGGGCCTGATAGCATCCCATCTGAAGCAAAAGCTTTGATGGATGCCATGGGAATTGAGTGGGAAGATCTTGATTAAGTCAAGCTAGCGACTAGCGCTGAAGTACTTGCGCTAAAGCATAAGCCTGCTCAATTAATCAAACACTGCTCGTCATTTAACGCATCGAGCTCTCAAGCTGAGAGTGAGTTGCAGTATTGCGCCTAAAGAGTCGACAATGGAATTTATCGATCCGCAGACCTTGATGCTTGCATCGGTTATCATTTTTCTAGGCGCATTAACCCAAGGCCTTATCGGTTTTGGGCTTGCGGTTGTTGCCAGTCCACTTCTCTATATCATCGACCCACAATTAGTCCCAGCCCCTGTGATTATGATGGGTTTTTCCATCGCCTTATTGACCTTATTGCGTGAACGTACTCAACTGGAGTTTAATGGGCTGCAATATGCGCTGCTGGGGCGAATACCTGGTGGCTTTATGGGCGCAGGTTTATTACTGTTTGCCCCCCAAGCAGTACTGGGGTTAGCCATTGCCTTTATTGTCGGCGCAGCGGTGTTGCTGAGTATTTTTAAGATCACAGCGCCAGTAAATCGGCTTTCGCTATTTATTGCAGGTGTCTTGTCGGGGGTATTTGGAAATATTGCCGCCATTGGTGGGCCACCATTAGCGATTTTATTAGCCGGTAAAGATGCGCCGCAGTTTAGAGCCGCGCTATCGATCTTTTTTGTTTTCAGCTCAATGATCGCACTGATTATTTTAATGCTTGCAGGCTTAGTGGAAGCAAAGCATCTGTGGTTGTCATTGATGCTATTGCCATCTGTCATACTCGGAAATATTGCCGCAGGAAAGCTAACCAATAAGGTTGATAAAAATAAGACTCGCATCGCCACTATGGTGTTATGTAGCTTAAGTGCATTATTGCTAACCCTTAAGTCGTTAATTGAATTATCAGCAGGCTAGTCGATCATCTTTTTGTGGCAGATATAAATGCAACAATGATGACAGCTAAAAATGATAACGCTTAAAAGTGATAAGAAGTTTGCAGCACAGCGCCAATGGCATCATCACCATAGCTGCCGCTCATATCCAGCTTAAAGGCTTGGCCGATGGCAAAGCCGGTGCCGAAAGAGTAAATATCTACGCTATTATCTTTTAAGTCATGGCGGTAGCCCATGCGTAAAAACAGCCAGTCAGTGGCTTTAACTTCACCGCCCACTCGCCAATACTGCACCGCATCAAACTCGCTAAAACGGCTTTGCTCCACCAGATCAATATCCGTGGTTAAGGTGACTCTGGACCAATCATAAGCAGCTCCCACTGTGACTAACGGCTCAATTTGGTATTCAAATGTCCGTCCTTGAGCTTCAACTGTGGTTATTTTTTTACTGAATAAATTACGAGCAGACAGCCCTAAGGTTAAGCTTTCTGTTGGCTCAATAGCCACCCCAAGATCAAGGTTAAATAAGCTGTCATCATTTCGATATTTATCATCATCAAAATCATCGACATCAAAGTTATTGGCACTGGCACTGTAATGATAGGTATCAATGCGTTGAAACTTAGGTGAAATCCCAACTTTTACAGGCATGTTAACTATAGATAGTGGAAAGCTTAACGCCACCCCAAAATCTGTGACTCCGGCGGCTAATACAATGCCTTGAGAGTCTAAGTCAGTGAGATCTGCAGGAGGGTTGGCGGGATCGAGATTAGTCAGCATATCAATATCACCTTGAGCAATATCAGCAACGCCCATAGCGTCAAGGTGACTTTTGGAAAATAGCGCCATTGGCACGGTTTGAGTTGGCAATACTAATGCTGCGCCAATTGCGGCTGATACCGAGGCGTTAGTGCCGTTGAGGGCATTTAAATTAATAACTAAATCATCACGAAAACCAGCAATATCATCAGTATCATTGCCGTTTATGGCCGTTTCTAAGTCATCAAAACTGTCTTGTAGTGAGTCAAACTTATCAAGCATATTGTCGCTATCATCCACTTCAGCAGCCACAACCGGTAACAGTAAGGAGAACTCATTGGTTTTTGGGGCGTAAATAGCCAGTAAAGCGGGATTAATAAAACTTGCGCCGATACGGCTTGATGAGGCTACACCTGTACCGCCCATGCTATCACTGCGAGCTTCAAAATAAAGCTGACCCGCTTGCGTATTTATCGCAAACAGCAGTAAAAACAATAGCAGCGCTAAGGATCTCATCATTCACCATTTTCATTTTTAATTATCTAATAAAGATAGTCGAAAAAATTAAAAATAGGCTTCAATCCCGTTAGACTTTTACGGCATAGATGAATTTAATCAGCCGTTTTTTAAATGTTATTTTATGAATCAGGTAGATAGCGCTTAAAATTTTCCATGGTGAATTGAATAAATTTTTTCAGCCTTTCTGGTTGGAATTTATCTTTATGGTAAAGCATATAAAAAGGCGTGTCGGGAATATGCCAATCATTAAACACATTCACTAATTGACCCGCTGCAATTTCATTAGCGCAATATAAATAAGGTAATCGCACAATGCCATTTCCTGCTAAGGCGCTGGCTTTCATAGCGCGGCCATTTTTACACTTAAAACCGCCCTTAATGGCAACGTCTACAGCTTGAGCATCTTGCCTATGGCCAAAGCGCCAATGGCTGATCGAGCCAGTAATACACAGGTGATTATTAAGCTCGCTTGGATGCTGCGGTTGACCATATTTCGCTAAGTATTCAGGGGCGACTAAAGTGCGGTTTTCGATATCCATCAGCTTTCTGGCCACCAAGCTTGAATCTGCCAGTTCGCCCATGCGAAATACAATATCAAAATGGCCCTCGATTAAATCAACCCGCTGGCTACTAAAATCAAGATCGATGGTAATTTCAGGATACTGTTTAATAAAATCATTCACCAAGGCCACTAAAATATCTTCACCAATCACCCCGCCAACGCAATTAATGTGAATATTGCCCTGTAATGTTTCAGCGCTGTCTAATGTCATTGCCACCACCTGATCGATTTGCGCTAACGCTTGCTGGCATTGCAACAGCAATTGCTGACCTTGCTCTGTCAGTCTTTGGGTTCTGGTGGTTCTAATAATTAGGCTAACACCAAGAAATTTTTCTAAACTTAATAATTGCTTTGATAAATGCGAACGTGAGCAGCCTAATACCTGTGCAGCTTGAGTAAAGTTACCTTGCTCAGCAATCACCACAAAGGCTCTGATATCAATCAAATTTATGTCTAAGTTCATAATAATGTCTATTTTAGTGTGTGGTCATCAACAAGCGATTAGGAGCCATGTGTAAACAATGATGTTCTTTGTGGATTATATATCAACAATGAGCCATTACCTATAATGGACACAACTTAACGAACGAGGTAAAAATCATGAAATCACTTGTTGTCATTACTGGCGCATCATCAGGTATCGGTGCCGCTATGGCGAACGCATTTAGCGCTAAAGGTCACCCACTACTTTTACTTGCTCGTCGCGTTGAGCCGATGCAAGCACTTAACCTGCCCAACAGCTTATCTATCAGCGTTGATGTGACAGATGCTGCAGCGATGAAAACAGCGATTGCGACTGCTGAAGCAAAGTTTGGCCCTGTTGGCTGTTTAGTCAATAACGCTGGCGTAATGCTACTTGGTCAAGCAGATGTACAAGATCCTGCCCAGTGGAGCCAAATGCTCAACATCAATGTGATGGGCGTGCTTAATGGTATTCACGCTGTGCTTGCTGATATGAAAGCCCGTAAAACAGGCACTATTATCAACGTAAGCTCTATAGCGGGTCGTAAAACATTCCCTAACCATGCAGCATATTGTGCCAGTAAGTTTGCTGTGCATGCGCTAACTGAAAATATCCGCGAAGAAGTGGCGATGGATGATGTGCGAATGGTGACTATCGCTCCAGGCGCTGTTGAAACGGCCCTGCTTAGCCACACAACCGATGAAGATATTAAAGCCGGCTACCAAGAATGGAAAGAGTTCATGGGCGGCGTTATCGAGCCTACAGCAGTTGCTGATGCGGCTGTATTTGCCTTTGAAATGCCGCAAAATGTTTGTGTACGAGAAATTGTCTTAGCGCCAACTCGCCAACAACCTTAAGAATATATCAAGTCTATATAGGTCTACATTTCAGCTAAAAACCATGAGTTATTACTCATGGTTTTTTATTATCTTTGCATTAATTTTAATAAGCGGCCTCCCTTTACATACTCCACGCGTACCTCATGCAAACTCATTCTCTTATCCCTCGTAATAATGCCGCCATTTCGAGCAAACTCGCTGCATCTGATTAAAAATCAGTTTAACCCCAAGATGTTATATTGATTGCTTAATATTTAAACTAAGTTAGATTAAGGTAAGGAAAACTGACTAAAACAAGCTACGCTTAAATCATTGGTTTATTGATTGCTTAGTCGTTACGCATTGCGATAAAAAGGACATTTTTTGTATGCAGGAAAACTTCAGTTTATTTTCCAGGAATAAAGCCTTTCCCGAGCTATTATTGTCATCGACATTTATCAATTTATTGTCGCTTGCGCTGCCATTCACCATGCTACAAATCTACGATCGTATTCTGCCAAATCAAGGTTATGGTACTGCCACTATTCTTGTTTCTGGTGTGGCGATTGCGATTTTACTGGAATTATTACTCAGATATGGCCGCAGTTGGCTACTTGCAGCATCAGCAGCCAATTTTGAATTAGAAACCACAACCAAGGTGGTTCATAAACTCATGCAAGCGGACTATCACCATGTTGAAGCCATGGGAACAGGTAAAGTTACTAATGGTTTAGCCAGTATTGCGAGTATGCGAGAGCTCTATTCAGGGCAAGCTATTGTGGCACTGATGGATTTTCCATTTGTGCTCATTTTTCTTGCATTGGTTGCCTATATTGGTGGCCCGCTGGTATTCATTCCGATAGTCGTCTGGGTACTTGTTGGCGCTCTGGTTTATGCCATTGGCAAAAAACTTGCCATCGCCACTGAGAACCTCGCTCTTTCAGATGCTGAACGAACCCGAATGTTGATACTGGTGTTATCAGGGCTAACCACAGCCAAGGCCCTATCTTTAGAGGACCGATTAGCCAGTATTTATAATAAAATAAACCACCAGCGACTAGCACAACAGCAACAAGTCGATTGGTTATCAGCTAAGTTACAAGAAGTCATCCAAGCAGCATCGCAAGGAACAACACTAATATTAGTGATGCTAGGTTGTTTAGAGGTCCTTAACGGTTCGCTTACAACGGGTGGACTGGCTGCATGTTCAATATTAGCTGGTCGCGCCATCGCACCAGTAAGCGCAATTATTAGCCTTCGCTCTCGACTTGTGAGTGCCAAAACGGCGATGTCACACGTAGATGATTTGACCGCCATTCCAGCCGAAGCGTTTAGTGCTGAAAAAATCTATCAACAAAAAATCCCTAACGGCCCCATTACGTTTCAAAAAGTCGATAGCAGTAATTTAGGCACTGTCATTCAACAATTGAATTTAGAGATCCTCCCTAAAACTCTAGTCACCCTGCAATCAAATCCCCTGAGTCATGCTAGCCACTTACTCAGTATCATTGCTGGATTTCAAAAAATAAGTACTGGTGAAGTCGCCATTGATGGGGTTTTACTTCATGCACACGACAGTAAAGAATTTCGACAATCCGTTAATTATGTCGCCCCTTGGCCAACCTTATTTGCTGGTAGCTTGCTAGAGAATATGACCATGTTCAGAGCGGAGTATGAACCTCAGGCGATGGCGATTGCTGATAGTTTAGGCTTAACGGCTAAAATTGCCGAATTGCCCAATGGTTATCAAACTTCAGTCGGTGAAAATGACAACCAAATGCTAAATAAAGGGGCAATTAAACTCATTGCAATAGTCAGAGCGATAGTCCAAAAACCGTCGATATTGCTATTGGATGAGCCGATGATTTCACTTGATGCCGATGCCCAAAATAAACTACTCACTTTATTGGCCCAACTGAAACAACAAATGACCATTGTAGCGGCATCCCACTACCCTGAAATCGGTAAAATTAGTGATGAAGTTGTCACAATTGAGGGACATGCTCAGCCTAAAGAAACTAATAAATCGCCGCACGTGGATAATAGTGATTCACAGGAGGTGATCCTATGAAGACTTTAGAACTAAAACCATTACTAGTTGAGCTGTTACAACAATTAGGTCTTTACACTCAAGCCAGTAACGTGGCTAGTGACACTGAAAACGATCTCAATACTCTCGCTGTTTCCCGCTTATTAAAAAAACATCAAATTGGTTTCTCTGTTATTAAACCGTCAGATAGTACCCTGCATTTAACCATCTACCCTTTCTTAGTTGTCCCAGCGAAAGACAATGCCTTTATAGCAAGAAGACAGGGACATCAGTTCGAAAAACTAGAGAATAATCATTGGCAAACGGTCGATATGACTCAGCTAACAGATGATGCATACTTATTTGTTATTGATGCCTTACCTCGTAGTAAAAAGAGTGTTCAAGCATTCGCCGCTCACATGAGTAAGAGAACTAAATGGTATCGTCCCGTTTTCTGGCTGAGTTTACTGTCCAGTATTACAGGGTTAGCAGTACCTCTGTTTACCATGGCTGTATATGACCGAGTCATTGGTGGTCAAACACCCTCCATACTCCCCAGCATAGCCTTAGGTGGAGCGCTTGCTGTTGGCGTATTAGTATCAACCCGCTTAGCGCGGGCGCAAATTCTTGCCACCACCAGTAATCGATTTGCTAGAGACCTTTCCCAGATAACCTTTTATCGACTATTACACATGCCGTTAATGGTACTGTCACGCGTCGGCATTTCAAATCATATCGCTAGAATGCGTAATGCAGAAAAAGTCAGAATGCTCTTATCTGGCCCTGGAGGCGGCGGCTTAGTCGACCTGCCCTTCACTATTATTGCGCTGCTGGCGATTATGTTTTTAAGTGGCTGGCTAGTATTAGTGCCTATTGGCATGTTGATGCTGTATTACTTGGTGATGAAAGTCGTCAGCCGCTATGTTCAGGCAGCCTCGCCAACAATTAGTGGCGAGTATCAAAATACCCTAAGCGAACTAGCGAAAAATCTACTGCAACTCAAAGCGGCTGGTGATACTGAAGGCTGGCAAACAAAATTTATTCGTCAATGCCGTGAAAATAGTCGCCAGAATTTTCTTTATGCTAAACGAAATGGCCTAAATGCAGCCATTGCTCATTCACTGAGTTTATTCACTGCACTCATCACAGTGTTTACGGGAATATTTTTAGTACTAAATCAAACGATTTCCTCCGGTGCATTAATTGCCTGTGTGATGATGATTTGGCGGATTACAGGCCCTGCACAACTGGCATTTTCATCTCAACAAAAATTCACCATGATGGATGTTGCCGTAAAACAGTTTGATCGGTTCATGCAGGCAACAACGGAACAATCAGAATTACGCTTAGACACCCCTGATAACACTCAAGCACCAGCAATTTCATTTCAGCATTTAACCCTGAGATATAAAGCTGAAGGAGAGCCGGCACTATCAGGTGTGAATGTAGACATAGAACCCGGTGAATTAGTTGCCGTTATAGGGCCCAATGCCTGTGGTAAATCAACCTTGCTACTGAGCGCCTTAGGCGTGTTGGAAGCACAAGCTGGATTTGTCACCGTGAATGGGAAAAATTTAAAACAATATGACACTGAAATATTTAGGCATTGGGTGGCTTATAGCCCATCACAACCTGATATTTTCCCAGGGACTTTAGCTGAAAATATTCGGATAGCGAAACCAGATGCTACCGATGATGAAATTAAAACCGCAATAATTGCCGCTGGTGGGGCCAGCTTTTTTAATAGCATCAATAATGACTTATCGGTTGATTTACTCGGTGAGAATAACGCCATGCTTTCCGCTATCGAAGGGAGTTACATCAACCTTGCCCGCGCACTGATAAAACAATCGCCATTGTTATTGCTTGATGAACCATTACCTCATCGAAATCCAGAATCAAAACAGCAGTTGATAAAGACCTTATTAAACTTAAAAGGACAATCAACCGTAATGTTTACTAGCCACGATCAAGATTTAATTAAACACGCTGACAAGGTCATTATTCTTGATAAAGGCGCTGTGGTTTATGCAGGCCCAATTCCAGACCAAGCACCTCAAACGCCAGATGCCACTAACACCGTCATGCAGGAGTCTCCAACCAATGGATAATCGTCAACTAGCTAATCGAGTCTGGCCAGAACATGAATTTGCAGAAGCAATTGAAGCCCCTGCTGAGCGTAAATTAATTCGAAATATCATCTTATTGATCACCGGCTCAATTTTAATCATGTTGGTTTGGTCTGTTTTTACCAGCGTAGAAGAAATTTCAAAATCCAAAGGACAAGTGGTGCCGTTAGGCCATAGGCAGGTTATTCAAAGCCGTGCTGGTGGCACTATTGCTTCTGTCGTAGTCGAAGAAGGTGACGTTGTTAAACAAGGTGATATTTTGGCAAGCTTTGTCTCAATAGACAGCTTGTCAACTGAGGAAGAACTATCCAGTAAACGTGCTAACTTAATGATGCGAATTGAACGTTACGAAGCCTTCATTGATGCTCGCGATGCCAATTTTGATGAGTTCGCCTATGAGTACCCGCAACTGGTTAAGCTGCATCAGTCTTCGCTTAATCGCATGATCGATGAACGAGTGGCAATTGAGCAGCTATCAGAATCTGAAATAGCCAAATCTCAAGCGGAATTGGATGGTTTGAAAACTGAAATACCTCCCCTTAGCGATCAAATCCAAACCGCAGAACAAACGTTAAAAATGATGTTGTCAGTAACAGAAGAGCAAGCCGTTTCAAAGTTACGCATTTTAGAATCACAGCAAAAGCTTGATTCTTACATGCGAGAGCTAAAGGCGATGGAAAGCAAACAACAAGTTCTCACCAAGAACCTGCTAAATCTGCAGCAACAACTCAAACAAAGACAGGCTTCATTATTAAAAGAAGTCGGTGAAAAACGTACTGACACCCAAGCTGAATTATTAGGTGTCACAGCAAGGCTTAAATCATCCAGCTCACTGGTATCTCAAAACACCGTAACCGCGCCTGTTGACGGCATCATTCAATCAATCCCAACATCTTCAACTGGCAGCGTCATTCAACCAGGTGGGACTGTGGCTGTAATTGTTCCCATGACCAAAACGGGTTTGATGGAAATTAAGCTGTCACCAAGAGATATCGGCTTTGTCCATGTTGGTCAATCAGCAAGAATCAAAATCGATGCGTTTGATTACAGCCGTTATGGCGCGTTAGATGGAATCGTAAAACGTATTTCACCAAGCACAGATAAAGATGAAAAAGGCGGTGTATTTTATAAAGTGCAGCTTGCCATTGATAAGCCCTACTTTTTGGATAATCCCGATAGTTTTGCATTAATTCCTGGAATGACTGGCGAAGCAGATATTGTGACAGGTGAAAAAAGTGTCTTCCAGTACTTATGGAAACCAGTGTTCACCAACATTAACGAAGCATTTGGCGAAAGATAAATGGTAGGAGCATCCCATGAGCACGGATAATAAAGATAATAAAAATAAGCCAAATGAAAAAAATAAACTCAAAAAAGATCTGCCCGAAAATAAAATCCAGCAAGCAATAAAGAAAATTGATAATGATGCTAAAAAGTTGCGGGCAAAAGAATCTCGAGATACGGGGAACATAACCCCAAATAGACAAAATGATCTGGTAGCTGACAAGTCTTGGCAGACGAATGTAGCGAATGCATCTGAGGATGATAAAGCAACTGAAGCAGATTTTACTCATGCAGCTACTAATCCAGAAGCTAATCCAGAAGCTACTCAGCAAGACGTTTTAAAAACATCCACAACGCCACAACAGTTAACAAGCTCAACACTTAAAAATGCCAGTCAAATCGCTGATAGCAACCCGATAGAACCGAGTCAGCAGCAGCCATTAAATAAGCTTATTGTAGAAACAGGTTCAACTCAAACAACAGGACTAGCAGCGGGTGCACATTTTCATAATGGTAATGTCACAACCCAAGACATAAGCCAATTTAGAACATCTCAAATTTCGTTACCTGAACAAAACTTTCAGACTGCTTTTACCATTAATTCATCATCTCATTCAGTATCAAATGTAATCACACCACAAACTGCAACACATGAAGTGATTGAGACACTAAAAGGTACCCCAACACCTGACATTACCCCTCCCTCTACTGGCACTGGCACTGGCACAGGAAAAAGATCTGCCACAGCAACAGCCAGAGCCACAGGCACTGGCACTGCCACTGGGACATCTATATAAT
>NZ_JAUORC010000019.1:0-110087 GCF_030547465.1 Shewanella sp. 5_MG-2023 | reverse complement strand
TATTTAATTGGTGCCATCCTATTTGGCTCAGGCCTAAGATTAAAGGAAGCCCTAAAACTTAGGGTAAAAGATATTGACCTAACCACTAAATCTATCTTTGTGTACCGAGGAAAAGGGCAAAAAGATCGAGTTTGTATGCTTCCTAACGGATTGATTGATACTCTAAAGTCACAAATGAAACTGGTAAAAAAGCTCCACGAGACGGATTTGTCAGATGGCTTTGGACTTGCTTCATTGCCCATCTCTCTCATCAGAAAATATCGCAGTAATGCTTCTAAGTTTCATTGGCAACATATCTTTCCTGCTAGCCGCCGTTGCATGCACCCAAGTGACAACTACGTGTGCAGACACCATATTCATCCAACGGCTTTTTCACGAGCATTAAGGCAAGCTACCACTAACAGTGGTATAGATAAGCGCGTTACCGCCCATACTTTCCGCCATTCGTTTGCAACATCTTTATTACTCAAAGGCCATGACATTCGCACCATCCAGGAGTTATTGGGACACAGTGATGTCAAAACAACCGATATATATACCCATGTGATTGGTGGCCATCATACTGGGGTCATAAGTCCTCTTGATAGTCTTTAAGGCATACAACAAGACTAGCTACTAAAGCCATATCTTTTGCTTTCTGCATTAGTAAATATAAGGCAAACACAGAAACACAAAATTAGAATGAGTCATTGTTCTAAATGATAATGGGGCATAAATGAGCTACACACTCCTCTATCACTTTCGAACAAACACACCCGTTCATCAAATATCATATTCAAGTCGCTCAATGTATTTGAGTAATGCCCTAGCCTGAATATCCTTCCCATAGCGGCCGTAGGTGATGTTTGGGTTTGCGTGGCCAACTATCTGCGCCACAATATGCTCGCTGATATCCAACCGCTTAAACTCATCAATAAAAGTGTGTCGTAGACTATAAGCCGTTGGTCGTTGACTCGCTTTCATGCCAATGCAGGTTTGTAATATCGATAGGTGCTTACAATAGGTTTTTGACCAATCTTCCACTAACCCCACTGGTTTGTAATTAAACAACTGGGGATGTTTTTTACGTGTTTTTACAAATTCAATAAAGCCCTGCTCTATCAAGGTTTGGTGGATTGGAATACTGCGCCTTGCATTAGCATTCTTAATACGTTGCCCTTTGCCGCTGTCATCAACGTTAATGCAATGAATACCTTCGATTACGACGATGTCACTGGGCTTTAACTGACACGCCTCTGATGGCCTTAGGCCGCCATAAAGCATCAATCGGGTGACCCACTTAAAGTCCGCTGTTGAAGCTTTAAATTCGGCTGAATGTATCAGCCTTTTAAGTTCACTCGTATCCCAACGGTCTCTTTCTTGGTTGGCTTTAACTTTGGGCTTTTGCCCTACTGTCACGTTTTCAAAAGGGTTATGGCTGCAGTAGTTCATTAACTTGCACCACTTAAAAAACTGAAATACGGCCGCTAAGTATTCTTTATTACTTTTATAGCTTCTGCCCTGTGTAAGCAGTTCATCACGGTACTTCATCGCATCAGCCGAGGTAATATCGTTAGTGCAAATAGTTTGGGTGCTTTTTGGTGACCGGTTACCGATTGTTGGCAGTAACTTAATGAAGTGACAGGTTCGCTGTTCAAGTTGTTTAATAGAGAGTGGTCTAATGCCTGACTTCTCTTTTGAAGTAACAAAACCTGCTAGAGCATCATGTAACGTCACCACGGACATTGCTTGAGCTACAGCCGTGGTTTCACGGTGTTGTGACAGCTTAGTGTCTCTAATGGGGATGCTATAACTTGCTGGCTTTGTACTGATGGTTGACTTGTTTTTCTCAAATTCACTGCGAAGACTGTTAATCACTTCATCAACATAACGAATAAAGTCATTGATACAGGTTTGATGGTCTATGGTATTGATGATTTTTTTCAGCGTGCCTGCGACATCAATATTGCGAATAACCGCTTGTGCTCTGTCACGAGTCAACAAAGAAACTTTAATATCAAAAGGAAAGCCTTTATCGCGTAAAGATTTGGCTAAACAGATACGTGTGAAGTACACGCTATTAGGAGCTCTGCTAATGTAAAAGGCAGGTACATTGTCTGAGTCAATCCTCTCAGAAAGCCCCTCAAATGCCAGAAACAAAAAAGCCGTTGATAATCAACGGCTTTTCTATTATTTGATATGGCAAAGAGATAGCGTATTTCCGAAATAGGAACCCTTGGGTTCAAATGCTTTTAAAAGCAGATTAAACGAAAAAAGGCTCATCATTTCTGATGAGCCTTTCGTCTTAAATATGGCGGAGAGATAGGGATTTGAACCCAAGGTATTCGCCATAATAAAAGTTTAAAATACATTAAAATCAATAACTAATCGAGAAATCACATTTTAGGTAGTGAACATTCGTAGTCGATATATGACATTTAAGTATTTATTGCGTAGGTTGTCAATGATTAACGCTTTGCTAATCCTAAATTGTGTTGGCTTTGTGCAATCCGATTGAGCTACTTCTAGGATGAAGCCTAACGCCACTGTTAAAGTGGAAGGGTTAAAAAATTAACAGTTAAAATGCAGAACAAGAAAAGTATAAGGAGGTGCTAAGGTATTGATATTTTTTAGGTAACGAAATTAGCTGGCGATGCTAAGGGATCAATGCGTCTAGTGAAAAATGTTACTGCTCAACGCACACCGAAAAAGCGTAAGATCTTACGCCGTTATTTACACTATAAAGGTATCACTCGGGCTTGTTCAACAATCGGGATAAGGACGCGGCTGCGCGCGGCCTATCCTTATTTGTTATGTTTACTCTATGGGATATACCAGGTGCTCTTGAAAACATCGGGACTATCGTATAATGGCTGTGGCTTTATAGATTCATCTAGATATCGGCGAAGAACAACCTTGATGCCAAAATCTTGATATAACTCAAATCCAAGAGACACATAAAAAGTTACAAGATTTTCCTTAGTAACCTCACTACTTTCGTCAGGTAGTGCGATAATTTCTATGCAAGCTTGGTTACATTCTACTTGAATGTGTTCAATCGCAGTATTTAGTAAATCACGAGCTATCCCAGTTCTACGTAATTCAGGTAACACATCTATACGTTCGATTGAATAGAACATATTTTGATGGTCATCTTTTCTCCACATACAATAACAATCTTTAGGGTGTTCTTCGAGGTAGACAATGAAATCACCGTGAACCTCTTTGTATTTAATTGCCATAATTCTCTTCTCAAGACATCAGCTAGTTCTAGCTAACTTTTAGCAGATATCAATAAACATAACGCCTGCATAACACGTTTGCTACCATGCAGATTGAGACTAAATTTACCACTTAATACGGTAAACTCAAAGAAATCTAGAATGCCGAATGTAGTAAATCGTGTTGATGCATTTGTTAACTGCTATTCATGCGAAACAGGATATTGACTAATTTCAAATAGAATGGAATACCAGTGCACCCAATTATAGGTATACAAAGAAGTCTGAAATGAAAAAAAACACTGTAAAACCAAACACTAAAGAAATAACATTCACGCCAAAATTTAGTGGAAATTCAATTGTACAAAAAGTTGGTTCTTGTAAAGGATGCGGTGGAAAGATCACTTTTGCCATCAGTGTCGCATTAAGTTAATCCAGAGTTAAAGCTTATGTTGAAATTTACAAGCCGAAGCAATACAAAATATATTTATAATCAAGTAGATAACAATATATTTCCTATTTATGATAATTCAAGCTGGAAAACTATTACTAGTGAATTTAAGAAAGCATATCCTTCGACTAACATCAGCTTTATTGGGCCGGATAATAAACTATTTAATGAAGTAAAGTCAGAAGTACTTATTATAAACTTAACTGATAGTTGTAACTTACGCTGTACATATTGTGCATATTCAGAACACTATCCATTTGAGCGAAATCATAATAAAGCACAAATATCTTTTAATACCGCAAAAATAGCTATCGAGGAGTATTTATCTCGTTCTAATCATCTAATACGAAGACGCATCAACCTCTATGGTGGTGAGCCAACTATGGCTTCAAGTTTAGTTTATAAAATTATAAATTTTATAAACTCAAAAGCAGGAAATGTAGATTTTTCCATAAACACTAACGCCTACTCATTTACAAATGAATGGATTGATTTTGTTATAAAAATAACATTCAATTACAAATAAGCATAGATGGCGATCAATCTAGACATGATAAATATAGATTAAGTATCAATGGAAAAGGAACATTTAACAATATTTTTAAAAATTTAACTAGAATATATGATTCTTCTCGTGATTATTATGAAAACAATATTATTTTCCTTGCCACCCTATCTCCACCGTATCAATTATTGAATATTTACTCATTATTCAATTCCAATATATTATTTAAACAACCATGGGCTATAAATTATGTTCGGCCAATCGATACAACATTTATTACTAGTATCGATAAAGTAGATCAAATTTCAAAATATTCTGATCAGGAAATTATCATTGCAAATGATTTTATTGATGCTGCTATAAAAAATGAGGCTTCTACTCATTTTGGCCACTGGGTATTTAGCTCTGGCTTAAAAAAAATACATTTTAGAGATATGGTTCCAAATGCAAATGAATGGATAAATGGGTGTTGTACTCCTGGAGTTGACAAGTTTTTCGTTGATTCTACAGGCGAATATTATCCATGCGAACGCTCCGGAAAATTCATGAATATTGGTAATGTAAAATCTGGGTTAAATATACATAAAGTTACTAAAATAATTGAAGAGTACACTTCTGATTGCAATGATAATTGCAAGCTATGTCCAAACCTTCGATTTTGTGATACTTGTTATTTAGGTTCAAAGCGAGGTGTAGAACTTGAGCTTGAACGTAAATATGATTTTTGTTCTAAGCGTATTCAGAAGCTAAAACAAATGCTGTATATATATGTAAGTATTTTAGAAGAAAACCCATCATCATTAGATTATTTAAATATAAATGAATAAGTCTAACTAAGGCAGTTAACAGCTTATTGAAGGGCTTGCGCAGTAAAGTCAGCCCCTTAACTTATTAATTAATAATATCCTACATTTGCTATCTTATTGATGTAAAGCAATTAATTGTATCTAGCAGACACAAACAAACCGAGGTTGCGCGTAAAGTAAGATATGCCTTGATGGTAATAAAAATTAAAGATAACAAAATCAGAATATTACAATTTTTTAATTTTTAAACCGATACAACTAAAGCACTATTTTAAATCAATTTTTATCATAAATTGATGAAACACTATTATAACTGTACATAAAAACAGTGCAGACCATATAAAAGTGGTCATGCTGCTTTTGTCTTTAACGCTTTTGATTTTTTCACATGCGCAGCATGTGGCTGTTGGGTTCAAAGGGGTACTCCCCTTGCCCGTAGCTAGTATCCGACCTTTTTGGAACAAAAAGTGGGATACTAGCGTACCGGGTTACGCTGTTGTCCCACTTTCAAGTGGGCTAATCTTTCTCGCAGTCGAGGCTGCTGTGCCGCGCCTTTTACGCCCTCATTGAGTGCGTATTTAAGACGTTAGCTTTAATCTCTCATTAGATATAGTTAGCTCAAAGGCGATACTATCCACCACAGGCTTGAGCGTTTTCACATCAAACTTTTTGCCGTAACGGCCATAGGTGATATTTTGATACGCATGACCCACTATTTGTGCCACTAATGACTCTTCAACTTGCTGTTGTTTAAGCTCATCGATAAAGGTGTGTCTGAATGAATAAGCCGTTGGGCGCTTGCCTGCGATGTAGTTAAGGCTGTCCAGCAACTGGCCAAATTCACGACAAAAGGTTTGCGACCAATTGCCATCATGACTAGGTTTGTAGTTGAATATTGGTTTTGTTTTTGATGTCCGGTCAGCGCGTGTTTTTACAAAGTCCATAAATCCAAGTTCAATCAGTTGGTGGTGTATTGGTACTTTTCGCTTGGATTGCTCAGTCTTAACTTTTTGGCCTGCGATGGCGTTAGTGATAGTGATAGTGATAGTGATAGTGATAGTGATAGTGATAGTGATAGTGATAGTGATAGTGATAGTGATAGTCATCAATTTAAAGAACTTGAAGCATTTGTTTACACACTTTTTATTACTCAAAACTCTCAAAAACAAACATTATTTAATTTATTTTATATCAAATAAAGTTATATTTAACAGTAGCTTACGGCAAAAAAAGAATTGACAGCATGATAGGTTATCAGTAGATTACGAACGACACTAGATACTAATTTTTAGTAGTCGATTTATAAAGAAATGGAGATGATCACATGCTGTTAAAAAATTTCGATAAATCGCATCGATATATTTTCGATGTACCAAAGGAAACGTATTTTGATGTGCTTCGTGGTTATAATCGACCTGCAATGTATTTTGAAATTTCTCATGAAGCGAAAGTACTTCTATTGGACTTTATTGAGCGCAAAAGATACGGGCTCGTAATTAGTGAGTCACTACTTTCAAAAATTGAAGTGCAAACAGATTTTGTGAAAATGATAATTCAGCTGGCTGAGCATAAATATAACCACTCTGCAATTTGTGTTGGAAAATACACTGATGAAAACGGGCAGTTGGTTGACAACATTGTAGTCTTTGGTGAATCACGGTACAGAGCCGTAAAATTTCTACAGGAAAACGGACTTGATGACGTTGCACTTAGGGCTTTCAAACGTGAATTTAATTCAATATCAGATTTATTTAAAGAAAGGAAATCTGAAAACGAAGATCGCAACAACCTCTCTAACTGGAGTGAATGTGTTGCTGCTTATGACTCGATTGAACAGTACAAGTCCACGGGTTTATCTACAACCGATGCGAGATCTACTTTAATCAATAGCAACGTCAAGAATAGCAAACAGAAATTATCGAAACTGCTAACTTGCTATGAGTATTTAACAGCAGAGTGGATGGAGTCGCAGCAGACTTTTTCACTGTATGCATCTAAAAAAAACCTTTATGGTGCTGCTGCATTTATAAAAAAAGTAGATAAGTTATATAGAGAGCTTGAATGCGAACACTCAGGGCAAGATGCCAAGAAGCAACTGGCTGATTTTTTACAAAGATCGGGGTCAGTAGAGAACACGGACGGAGGAATTTCTAAATTCAACGCAAAAATAAAATCTTTCCTAGCTAAACTTGAATTACAGTTTTTTTCTGATAAGAGTACACCAAAGCCTGAATCAAAAAACTTTAATCTTCCGCACTCTATTGAAATCAAAAATTCAAAAGGTGAAATTAGAGAGTTAAAAATTGAAATTAGAGAGTTAAAAAAGAAACTAGCTAGCATTGAACAAAATAAAAAATGTCAATAAAAACAGAGGCTATATTAATTTTAGAATCAATGATCAATTTAGCTTTCAGCAGAAATCGTTAACTCAAAGTTGATTTTATCCACCACAGGTTGGAGCGTTTTGACATCAAACTTTTTGCCATATCGTCCGTACGTGATGTTTTGATACGCATGACCGACAATTTGTGCTACTAATGATTCTTCAACTTGCAGTTGTTTAAGCTCATCAATAAAGGTGTGCCTGAATGAGTAAGCCGTTGGGCGCTTGCCTGAGATAAAGTTAAGATTGTCCAACAATTTACCAAATTCACGACAAAATGCGAGCGACCAATTACCATCATGACTGGGTTTATAGTTGAATATCGGCTTTGTTTTTGATGTCCGGTCAGCGCGTGTTTTGACAAACTCCATAAACCCAAGTTCAATCAGTTGGTGGTGTATTGGTACTTTTCGCTTGGATTGCTCAGTCTTAACTTTTTGGCCTGCGATTGCGTTAGTGATAGTCATCACTGATATGCCGTCTTTGACTGCAATATCATGAGTATGAAGCTGGCACGCCTCTGCTGGGCGCAAACCGCCATACATCATCAATAGCGTTATCCATTTAAAGTCATGGCTTTTGTCAATAAAGGCGGTTGAATGCAATACCTGCTTTATCTGGCTCGGTTGCCAGCGCAGACGCGCTAAATCGTGCCCAGCCTGATTAGCCGGTTTAGTGAGTTTGACTTCATCAAACGGGTTTTCAGTGGTGTAGCGCATTAGCTTGCACCATTTAAAGAATTGCGACACAGCGGCTAAGTAGTCTTTGTTACTTTTATGGCTTCTGCCCTCCTCCAGTAAGCAGTCTTTGTATTCCATTGCTTCAGCGCTAGTCACAGCGCACACATCATCCAAATGAGTACGTTCAATAAAGTGACCAATACGTTGATTGAGCTGCTTTACCGTTAAGGCTGAGACAATCTGCTTTCGCTTAGAGGCGATAAACTTTGTTAGTGCACCATTTAATGTAATGTTATCTGCTGATTTAATTGACGTTTTATTGCCATCAGCCCTAGTTAGCTTTGGGTTTGAGCGATAGGGATGTGAGTCAATTGTCTCAGCCATTTGTGTGGGGCGAGTTGGGATAAACGAGGTCATTTCACGAACAGGTTTAGCCTGCTCATCTTGCGTTTCAGTTATGCCCATAAAGCCCTGTCGGGCATCATTAATCAGCCCATTGACCTTTGATTTAAACTCATCGGTATTAGATTGTGGGGTTAAACTACTGATTATAGGCCGCAATATACCCGCTATCACCAGGTTACGGCCAATAGCGATAGAACGTTGCTTAGTAAGGAGTGACACTTTGATGTCGGCAGAGAAGCCTTTATCACGTAGATAAACAGGCAATACCATGCGGGTATAGTAGGTGCAATTTGTGGCGCGAAATAAGTACATATGTCTCAGTCATCCGTTTTGGACCTGAAAACATGATTTCTCAAACGCTAGACAGCAAAAAAGCCATTGAAATTCAATGGCTTTTTTGCTTTAGAATATGGCGGAGAGATAGGGATTTGAACCCTAGATGGGCTACAAACCCATGCCGGTTTTCAAGACCGGTGCATTCGACCACTCTGCCATCTCTCCGAACGATCGAGATAATAGCTATCTCACTCGCTGCTGTAAAGCATAAATTTAAGATTCTTTACTGTTTGCTTAAGTTAGCATCAATCTGCGCTGTTTTTATTAGCGTGAAGTGCGATGCTAGCAGGATCTGGCTTTATGAAGTTATTTGTTACTGAAGCCCAACTATCATGCTTTGACAATAAATAGCCTAAGTAAGCAACAACAGCACTCAATACGATACCTAAACCGATAGTCACTTCATTATATTGTACGAACATCGCGACAATACTTGATGCGCCGAACGCCATACCAATCTGAAGGAAGTTTTGTAAACCTGCAGCTTTGGTGGCATTTTTACTGAACTGCTGTAAGGCATTGTTGACGACCAAAGGATAAGTCGCACCGTTAGCTGCAGCAAGTAATGAGAAGGTTACCAATAGCGGATAAATTGATTCCATTGGGATTACCAAAGTCGCTATTGCAATGGTTGCAACACAGAAGAAAAACAGTCCCAATAAATAATTAAGCGCCTGTGTGGTACCGAATTTTTTAACAAGTACTTTGCTCATGTAACCACCCACGATAAACATGATGGTTTGTGGAATAAAGCTCAAGCCAATGGCTTTAGCTTCATAACCAAATTTAATCATTACACTTGGCCATACCGTTAAATAACTAAAGAATGCTGCAGACAATGCACCAAATATAACCACGTTACCTAAAAACCGGGTGTTTTTTAAGATGGTTTTATAGCTGATGTTTTCTTGTGGTTCTGCTTGTTTGTTCTCTGGTGCAACTAACAGCTTGGTCATAACGATAAGCAAAACCGCAAGTATTGCTAAAGTAATGAAAACTGCTCTCCAGCCAAATGTATCAACAATTGATGCACCAATGAGAGGTGCAACAGCAGGTGATAGCGCAACTAAAGGCATGATGTTTGAAAACACTTTTTGCGCTTTTTCAGCATCATATTTTTCAACGACAATAGCTTGCCAAATTACACCAGCACTACAGGCACCTAACGCTTGGAAAAAACGTGCGATATTAAGCATAATAATCGAGTTACTGGCGACAATTAAGGCGCTGGCTGCTGCAAAGATAACTAAACCAATTATTAAGGCTTTTTGTTTGCCTACTTTTTCAACTAATGGACCATAAAGTAATTGGCCGATAGCTAAACCCGCTAAGAAAGACGTTAATGAAAAAGCGACGTTGTTTAAGCTGGTATCAAATGAGTCAGCTATGTTTTGAAATGCAGGTAAATACATGTCGGTGGCAATAAAGCCCAGCATACTTAACAGTGCTAAGTAGCCTAATAAAATAAAGTACTGCACATTGGCAGAGGTAGATGATGCTTTTTTCATAAAAAAAGTGTCCGAAAGTGGCTTAATTAAAAATCAGCGTGCAGTCTAATCACTTGCAAAAGCAATGTGAAACGTTTAGTTTTGATGACTGCATTCATAAATTTTCACAGCAAAGGATAGCAAGCTATGCTTTCAGAACAAGCATTGGAAATGATCGACATTGTCGCTCGCTTAGGTAGTTTCACGGCAGCAGCCAATCAATTACACAAAGTTCCTTCAGCAGTAAGTTATGCCGTAAAACAAATCGAAGATGAACTTGGTGTCATTTTGTTTGAAAGGCATCATCGCAGTGTCAGCTTAACGGAACCCGGTAAACATTTTGTCGCCCACGCAAGAGAGCTATTAGGTGACATGAATGACTTAAAGCGTAGCACTCAACGTGTCGCTAATGGCTGGCAACCCACCCTGTCTATCGCTTTAGACAATATTGTCCGCGCTGATCGTATTAGTGTACTAATTGCAGACTTTTATCGTCACTTTGACGATGTTGAACTCATCATCCGTATTGAGGTGTTTAATGGGGTCTGGGAAGCATTAGCAACAGGTCGCAGTGACATCGCCATAGGTGCAACCACAGCTATCCCTGTGGGCGGCGTATATCAGTATAAAGATATGCGCGAGATTCAATGGTCGTTTTTAGTCAGTCGTAACCACCCTCTAGCAGAAATTGATCGCCCATTAACAGACGATGAATTACGCATCTATCCCTCTATTTGTTTAGAAGATACTTCAAGGGAAATACCCAAACGCACAACTTGGTTGCTGGCCAATCAGCGGCGATTAGTGGTACCAGACTGGATAAGAGCGTTCAATTGTTTCCGTGATGGCTCAGGTATCGGCTATATGCCTAGAAACCTTGCAAAACCCTTTATCGACTCTGGGGTATTAATTGAAAAAACCTTAGAACATCCAAGAAATGCAAGCCCTTGCTGTTTAGCGTGGAATCAAGAAAAGATGTCACCTGCACTTGAGTGGGTTTTAGAATACTTAGGTGATACCGATAAGTTACATCAAGAGTGGCTCGCATAACCACAAAGCCAGCATCTTGATGACATTATTAACAAGTTGTAATGATAATTTAATGTTCAGTTCAGCTTTCTTAGTAAAAATGTTGTTTAGGACAATTTTTTATATGAACATGTGTCATTAAATAATAGTTAACATGACAGTGACACTTATATACCTTTAAGCTGTGTTAAAGCTAAGGTATTATAAATCTAAATAATTTAATAAATATCTTTTGTAGTGACTCTTATTGCGTCATTACAGTTTTTTTCGAGTCTATGGAGACTGTTATGAATCAACAAACTTTATCGGGCCATCAAGCTACAACGATGGAAACCAATAAACTGATCAAAAATACCTACATGCTATTGTCGATGACGCTTGCCTTTGCCGCTGTAATGGCTGGTGTAGCAATGATGATGAACATTGGCCCTTTCATGTCAATCGGACTATCACTTGGTAGTATCGTGGTGATGATGGTGACCCTGAAAAAAGCAGACAATGCTTCAGGGCTTGCATGGATTTTTGCCTTTACGGGTATGCAAGGTGCATCATTAGGATACATTTTAAACCACTACGCAGGTTTAGCTAACGGCCCTGAACTTATTATGCAAGCGTTTGGCTTAACCTCAGTTATCTTCATTTCTTTATCAGCTTATGCAATTAGCACTAAGAAAGATTTCAACTTCATGGGCGGCTTCCTTTTTGCTGGTCTGATTGTGGTTATCGGCGCATCACTGATCAACATGTTTGTTGGTAACAGTGTTGCATTTATGGCTATTCAAGCTGCTGTAGCAATGTTGATGGTAGGCTTAATCCTTTATGATACAAGCCGTATTGTAAATGGTGGCGAAACTAACTATATCCGTGCAACGATTTCGTTGTTCTTAAACTTCATCAACCTATTCATGGCGCTATTACACTTGATGGGCATGGGTAATGATGACTAGGCGTTAAGTTACTTGATTATTCATTTGGTTCTGACCTTGTGATTAATCGGCTTACTACGCTAAAATGGCTCCCTTACAGGAGCCATTTTTTATTGTTATGAATAAATTTATTATCCAAGTTAATGGCACGGTTTATGGCTCAACAGCGAGCTTTAGAGCGCTGCGCTTTACGACAAGTGTATTGTCATTAGGCCATCAAGTTACGCGTATTTTCTTTTATCAAGACGGCGTGACTAATAGTAGCCAATTAATCTGTCCTGCCTCTGATGAATATGACTTGCACCAAGCATGGAAAAACTTGGCAACTGAACACAATATTCAGTTGATAAATTGTGTGTCAGCAGCGCTGCGCCGCGGTGTGTTGTCACAGCAAGATGCCATCGAAAACACTAAATCACAGTTCAATTCTAGCGCCCCATTTGAAATGGGTGGTTTAGGTGAGCTGGTCACAGGTATTGAAACATCAGATCGATTAGTGTGCTTTTAATGCTGATTTTAAATTGCTTGGCAAGGTAACCACATGAAGCAAATTTGCGTTATTTTCAGACAAAGCCCGTTGGGCAATAGTTCCAGCCGTGAAGGCTTAGACTTTGCGTTACTCAGTGCCAGTTTTGAGCAACAAGTTAGCGTGGTTTTTACTGATGAAGCTGTGCTGCACCTGCTAGCAGATCAGCAGCCAGAATTAGTCGGCAGTAAAGATTACCTATCGACGTTTAAAGCTCTTAATATTTATGATATTGAAACCGTTTTAGTGTGTGAGCAGTCAGCAAAACAATTTGGCATCACTGAAGACAAGTTTAATTTTGAGGCGCAATTAGCTGATAGCAATGCCATTAAGCAATTATTAGCGCAAAGTGATGAAGTGGTGGTTTACTAATGATTTTACATCACATTCAAACCTCAGCCACCACTGACAACGCGCTAAATTGCTGCTTACGTTATATCGCTAGTGAAGACAGTATCATCCTTGCTGACGATGCGATTAATTGCTTATTACAAAGCCATTGGCAGCAAAAATTGCTAGATATACAGATTTATATATTATCTGAAGATATACAAGCTCGAGGCTTAACAGCACTTTTACCTAGCAGCGCTAATATCTCAATTATTGATTATGACCAGTTTGTACTGGCTACATTGAAACACACGAAGGTGATTACTTGGTAAATTCAATTGAATTTAATGGGCAACAAATAGAAGTTGATGCTCAAGGTTATTTAAAAAACGTTGCTGATTGGCAACCTGATATGGCAATTATTTTGGCTGCAGGTGAAGATATCGTATTAACCGAGCAACATTGGGAAGTGGTTAATTTTGTGCGTAACTTTTATCTTGAATACAAGACAAGCCCTGCTATCCGCGTGCTAGTGAAAGCCATAGGTCAGACGTTAGGGCCTGATAAAGGTAATTCAAAATACCTTTATACCCTCTTTCCTGTGGGCCCAGCTAAACAGGCGACTAAAATCGCAGGCTTACCAAAACCTGCTAAGTGCCTTTAACTATCATGTAACCAGACCTGCTAAATTTACGGCACAAAAAAACCAAACATGATGTTTGGTTTTTTTTAGGCTCAGATAACGCCTTAACGCTAGCGAAGACTTAGCCTATTTTTTCTAGGCCGCGCATATACGGACGTAATACGTCAGGCACGGTAATAGAGCCATCTGCATTTTGGTAGTTTTCAAGGATAGCAACTACTGTACGACCAACAGCAAGGCCTGAACCGTTTAAGGTATGAACCAAAGTTGGTTTCTTGTCATTAACACCACGGTAGCGTGCTTGCATACGACGTGCTTGGAAATCTTTCATGTTTGAACAAGAAGAGATTTCGCGGTAGGTGTTTTGCGCAGGTAACCACACTTCAATATCGTAAGTTTTCGAAGCGCCAAAACCCATGTCGCCAGTACATAAAATCACAGTACGATATGGAAGGCCTAGCCCTTCTAGTACTTTCTCAGCATGACCTGTTAGCTCTTCTAACGCATTCATTGAATCTTCAGGTTTAACAATTTGAACAAGTTCAACTTTATCAAACTGATGCTGACGAATTAGACCACGAGTATCACGGCCGTAAGAGCCCGCTTCACTTCGGAAACAAGACGTTAATGCCGTCATTTTAAGTGGTAAATCAGCTTCTTCAACGATAGTGTCACGTACTACATTGGTCAAAGGTACTTCAGCAGTTGGAATCAAGCTTAAGCCTTGGCCTTCTTCAGTGGCCGGTTTAGTGTGGAACAAATCTTCACCAAACTTAGGTAGCTGACCTGTGCCTAATAAGCTTTCTTCGTTAACCAGTAATGGCACATACATTTCTGAATAACCGTGATTTTCAGTATGTAGATCTAACATGTACTGACCCACAGCGCGGTTTAGGCGTGCGATTTGGCCTTTCATTACCACAAAGCGAGAACCGGTGATTTTAACGGCGTTTTTAAAATCTAACCCATCTAGATCTTCACCCAGTTTCACATGATCTTTTACTTCGAAATCAAATGTAGTTGGCTCGCCCCAAGTGCGGACTTCAACGTTATCATTTTCGTCAGCACCGGCTGGTACTGCGTCATCTGGTAAGTTAGGCATGCTCATAGCAATAGCATTTAACTCAGCTAACAATTCAGCTAGTTCAGATTTTTTCGCATCCAGTTGAGCACCTAAGTCCCCTACTTTAGCCATGATTTCACTGACATCTTCACCACGACCCTTTGCTTGACCAATGGACTTAGAAATTGCATTTCGGGATGCTTGCAATTCTTCTGTGGCCACTTGTAGCGACTTACGCTTTTCTTCTAAAGCGGTAAGGCGGCTAATATCAAGGATAAACCCACGCTTAGCTAACAGCTCAGCGGTGACTTCAAGTTCGTTACGCAAAAATTTTGGATCTAACATGTTTTATATTCTTAATAGTTAAATGCGAGAAAAAACTAGCTGCTGACCGACATATACCATGAAAATACACAGTACAACGTTCAACAACACGTTGAGAATAGCTTTTGCAAAAAGACCTTCTTGCATTAGCAATAATGTTTCATTGGAAAAAGTAGAAAAAGTCGTTAAGGCGCCTAACAATCCAACACCTATCATGGCTTTTAATTCAGGACTTAACTGGCTGGCTTGACCAATGGCATAAACCACACCCATCAAAAATGATCCCAATACATTTACCAACAGTGTACCAAAAGGGAAACTGCTTCCAAATAGCTGAAGCATGAAAATTGAGATTAGATAACGAAAAACAGCCCCAATTGAACCACCAAGGGCCACAAACATGATATTGCTCATGCTAATCATAGCGCTTTACCTCACTGGTTCGGTCTAGTTCTGCTAAATGGGCAAGTTTGTCTTTGATTCTTTTTTCAAAGCCGCGCTCGGTTGGATAATACAATTGGCTATCTTTTATTGACTCAGGGAAGTAATTCTCCCCATTTGCGTAGGCACCTGGTTCATCATGAGCATAGCGATACCCTGCCCCTAAACCTATATTTTTCATCAATTGAGTCGGTGCGTTACGTAAGTGATCTGGCACTGATTCATGACCTGTTTCGCTTGCAAGCATTCTTGCTGCTTTAAAGGCGGTGTAAACCGCATTACTTTTTGGCGCACTGGCCAAGTAAACAATCGCTTGGGCGATAGCACGCTCACCTTCAGCAGGACCAACGCGGTGATAACAATCCCAAGCATTAAGCGCAATATTCATTGCAGTAGGATCGGCGTTTCCTACATCTTCAGAGGCAATGGCTAATAGTCTACGTGCTACATAGAGAGGATCGCCGCCGCCTTCAAGTATTCGACAATACCAATACAAAGCAGCATCAGGAGCTGAGCCTCTCACGGACTTATGCACCGCAGAAATCAAATCATAAAATTGATCGCCATTTTTATCATAAGCGGCCATTTGATGCCCAGCGACTTGCGTCAGCATCTCTTGAGTAAATTCACCGTTATCAGCAACCAAGTCACTCATTAACTCGAGTAAATTTAATGCTTTGCGCGCATCACCATCACTAATTGAAGCTAACTGCTGCATTACTGTTTCAGGAATAGTAAAACCACGTTTACCAAAACCACGCTCAGTATCCATTAATGCTTGATTGATAATCGCGGCAATATCATCGCCATCTAAGCGATTGATTAAATAAACTCTGGCACGAGACAATAAGGCGTTATTGAGCTCAAAAGATGGGTTTTCAGTGGTCGCGCCAACAAAAATAACAGTACCGTCTTCGATAAAAGGTAAAAACGCATCTTGTTGGCTTTTATTAAAACGATGGACTTCGTCCACAAACAATAATGTACGCTGACCACGGCTTTGAGCTACCGCTTTAGCTTGCTCAATGGCGGCGCGAATTTCTTTAACCCCTGAGGTAACCGCCGAAATGCGCTCTACATGGGCATTGGCATAATGCGCCACCAATTCAGCTAAGGTGGTTTTACCTGTGCCAGGAGGGCCCCATAACAACATAGAGTGAGCTCGATTGGCCTCAAGTGCTTGGCGCAGTGGTTGCCCTTTACCGAGTAAATGCTGCTGCCCTACATACTCACTTATCTCCCTTGGGCGCATTCTTGCGGCTAAAGGACGAAAGTCTGGGGCAAAATCGAAACCTAAAGTAGACACTATAACCTACTGAGCTAGGCTTGAACGTTGATCGTCAATATCAACGTTTGCCGGTACGGTAAATTCAAATAAGCCGTTTTCGTCTGCCGCAACCTTGGTTTGATTTGTTAACGTGAACTGACTGTAATTGCCTTGCTCATCTAACAAATTAAAATCAGTAAGCTCTGCCTCATTGAAACACACAGTGACAGTCACCACACTTGAATCATCCGCTTTGGGCTTAATGGAATAACAGGCTTTAGCTGACTCTGGCTGAATTTGCTCAACACGATACTGAGACCAAGTTGTTTCATCGCGATGAACTAACAAAGCCATTGGAGATGCGTCAATAGCATCGGCAAAATCCATGACTGAAACTTCTTCAGCAAAAGGGTTATAAATCCATAAATCTTTACCGTCAGCCACAATGAGCGACTCATCAGGCTCAGTTAAATGCCAGTAAAATTTGTTTGGATAAGCAAGGGCAAATACCCCTTTACCTGACTGAATGACTTTATTGTTTATATCGGTAACTTGCTGGGTAAAATCAGCTTTTAATGAATCGGCTTTGGCTAAGCGATCACGCAATTGCGCTGATTCATCAGCTAACGCGTTGCCTGACAATAATAATGCTAAGGCTGTAACAACAGCAAAACGCTTGTTCATATAAATTCCTAATACTGTATTGCTAATTCTTAGCGATAAACTTTTAAGGCTAGTGGCTATGCTTTTTGTCACTAAGGCTTTTTCTTTATAAGGTTGATTATTAATGGCTTCATTATAACGGTTTATTTGGCCAAACTGGCTATAAGCGCAGTGATTGTTATGTTCGGTCCGAGGTTAGTTTCTCGGTGGCGGAGGAGCTAAAACCTCACGATTACCATTATGACCTTGTGTACTGACAATCCCCTGGGTTTCCATCATTTCGATAATCCGCGCCGCGCGGTTATAACCAATTTTAAACTTACGCTGCACACTTGAAATTGAACCTCTGCGGGTTTCAGTGACAAACGCAACCGCTTCATCATATAACTGATCAGTATCATCATCAGATTCTGCAGCTTCACCAGGCAGCAATACTTGCTCACCTTCACTGACGCCATTAAGGATTTCTTCAATATAACGTGGCTTACCACGAGCATGCCAGTCTGCAACGACTTTATGGACTTCATGATCGTCAATGAAAGCACCATGGACACGAATAGGTACGCTGGTACCTGGTGGCAAGTACAGCATATCACCCATACCGAGTAGTGTTTCTGCGCCTTGCTGATCTAAAATGGTTCTAGAGTCAATTCTTGATGACACTTGAAAAGCGATACGTGTTGGCACGTTTGCTTTAATCAAACCAGTAATGACATCCACTGAAGGTCTTTGGGTGGCTAAGATTAAGTGTATACCCGCTGCACGGGCCTTTTGCGCAATACGGGCAATCAGCTCTTCAACCTTTTTACCGACAATCATAATCATGTCAGCAAATTCATCGACCACTACCACAATAGAGGGTAATTTTTCTAACTCAGGGGCCTGTTCATCCATACTTTCAGATGACTTCCATAATGGGTCAACTATCGGTTCACCTGCTTCTATGGCTGATTTAATTTTAGCGTTATAACCTTTTAAATTACGTACGCCAAGCGCTGACATTAACTTGTAACGTCGCTCCATTTCACCAACACACCAACGTAGTGCATTAGCCGCTTCTTTCATATCGGTGACGACTTCACATAACAAATGTGGAATACCGCCATATACGGAAAGCTCCAACATTTTCGGATCAATCATGATAAAGCGCACATCATCAGGACCAGACTTATACAAGATACTGGTGATCATCACGTTGACGCCAACTGACTTACCCGAACCTGTAGTACCGGCAACTAATAAATGCGGCATTTTACCTAAATCAACCACCACGGGATCGCCAGCAATATCTTGTCCCAGCACCATGGATAAATCAGATTTACTTTCTTCAAAGGTTTTAGAGTCTAAAACATCGCGCATAAATACCGTTTCACGGAATTTATTAGGCAATTCAAGACCCACAAAGGCTTTACCTGGAATAACCTCAACAACGCGGACACTTTCTGCTAACAATGAACGGGCTAAATCTTTCGACAAATTAGTGATTTTTGAGGCTTTGACACCAGGGGCTAATTCAAGTTCAAATCGAGTCACCACAGGGCCTGGGAATACCCCAACAACATTAGCGACAATATTAAAGTCAGCCAGCTTAGTTTCAACCAACCTCGCGACAATATCTAGTTCTTCTTTGGTAATTGGGTTTTCTTTTCTATCAGGTACATCTAATAAGGTGATACTTGGCAGTGGCGGCATTTCAACTTTAGTTTGGCCATAAACTATTTGGGGTTCTTGGCCTGGCAACACCACAATTCCTTCAACAATACGCGCTTGCTCAACAGCTTTTGTAGTGGCAGGGTTTGGCTGCGAGGTCGCTGTTGCACCTGTGCTATTAGCTTGACTGAATGCTTCACCTAACGAGTCGCTATGACTAACATGAGCCTCAGACTGTTCACTTAAATGATGATTCGCTTGTGTGAAATCAGCTGCGGGGGCATCCCCTGATGCGATCCAAGCTGGGGTTAAATTATCATCGTCTTGGTGATCATTGCTGGCGTTTAATTTGGGTTCAAGTCTACCATTATGTGGCGTTAATTTAGCCTCATGGTCTATTTCAGCGCCAAAGCTTGGCTCTACATCTTGCTCTAAGTCACCTGCCAAATTAGTTTCTTCTTTGTCGCGACTGGGTTTCACTTTCGATTTAATACGGCTGAAAAGAGAGGGTTTTTCTTCTAATTCATCAGTTTCTATTGCTGCAGTAACTTCAGCCTCATTATGCGGCATACTAGTGAGATCAATTGCTGCAGCATCAAGCTCAGCTTTGTCATGCTTTACGTTGCCAGCATCGTCACCACGGTCCTGTTTAAATTTATCAACGACAGACATAAAGCCGCGGGTATCTTCGGTTTCGTTACTAGCTGATAAATAACTTGGGATACTAATGATCTTTTTAACACACCAAATAGTGGCTAGACCTGTACTTTCAATAACGGTTAGCCAGCTTATACCGGTAGTTAAAGTAAAGCCTGCGCCGATAAAACATAGCAGTAATAAAGTTGTTCCAAGGTTATTAAAGTAAGGCATCATTGCTTGGCTGATCACATCCCCTGCCACTCCGCCAGCAGAAAATACATACATGTCATCGGCATTCATACTCGCTAACGCTGCCAATGCAAATACCACCAGTAAAAAACCGATAATCCTTAAACCGACAGAAAAATAGTCGATTTCAAACAGCTTGTGAGTACGATTAAAAATGAACCAGCCAGAAGCAGCAATAATTATTGGTATGAGATAGGCTATGAAGCCGAAAAAATAAAATAGAACATCTGCTGTCCATGCGCCAACTGCGCCAGTTAGATTACTGATTTCACCTTGGAAATGCGACTGGCTCCAGCCGGGATCATTAGGATCGAAGCTGCTAAGTGCAATAAGAATATAAGTTGCAGTCATGCAACAAATGATCAACCCACCTTCCAAAAGACGCTGAAGGCCACTAAGTGTTTGAAGACTATTTCCCTGAGACAAACGAAAACACCCAAATAAGATTTAAAAAGAATGATAACAATAACAGAATATCAATGTGTATGCAGTGATTATGCAACGCGCGGATGCCAAGCTCAACCTAATGTTTTCAGATAGATGACTGTAGAAGATAAATAATTTTAATCTGGCTTAAGTTGGTTACTTTTAAGCCTAAGATTAAGCTTGCTGTAAATTTTTGGCAAAAAAATAAAGGGCAATGCCCTTTATTTTTATTGGTTATTAAATTTAGTAAGTATCAGCTAATAAATTTAAGGCAACTTTATTAGTTTGCTTAACTTCTTCCATAACCACGTAAGTACGAGTATCAGAAACTGATGGTAACTTAAGTAATGTCTCACCTAACAAACGACGATAAGCTGACATATCTGATACGCGGGTTTTTAGTAGGTAATCAAAATCGCCAGAAACCAAATGACATTCTTGAATATCATCTAACAACTGAACGGCTTTGTTAAAGCGTTCAAAAATATCAGGGGTATCTCGAGTTAAGGTGATTTCCACAAATACAAGTAACGATGCACCTAAGTAATGAGGATTAACTAATGCAGTGTAGCCATTAATGTATCCTTGTTTCTCAAGACGTTTAACTCGTTCTAAACATGGTGTTGGACTCAGGCCAACACGCTTAGATAACTCCACATTTGATATGCGACCATCAATCTGAAGTTCGTTGAGGATATTACGGTCAATCCGATCTAAATCTTTCACAGAATTTTTCTTATTATTTGCCATATTATTAACCTTGCTTTAGCACAAAAACAACATATTCATCTTTTAATGTGTAAAGTTTAGCAGCATAAACTGCGTCAGGGGCACTATACTAGACTTCCCTGAAATAAGCACGTTCAGGTCATCGAATATAATAACTACTGGCTCGTAAAAACGAGTAAAAATCAATTAGAGGCTCAAAATGATTATTGGTATCCCTACTGAAATCAAAAACCATGAATACCGTGTTGGTATGGTTCCTTCAAGCGTTCGTGAATTAACAATTAAAGGTCATGATGTATTTGTTCAATCAGATGCAGGTATTGGCATTGGATTTACTAACCAAGATTATATTGATGCCGGTGCAGAAATCTTAGCAACCGCAGCTGAAGTGTTTGCTCAATCAGATATGATAGTGAAGGTTAAAGAGCCACAAGCTATTGAGCGCGCCATGCTGCGTGAAGACCAAATTCTATTCACTTATTTACACCTTGCACCAGACTTACCACAGACTGAAGATTTGATAAAAAGTAAGGCTGTTTGTATCGCCTATGAAACCGTAACAGATGACCGTGGTGGCCTTCCTTTATTAGCGCCAATGTCAGAAGTTGCTGGGCGTATGTCGATTCAAGCAGGCGCGCGTGCACTTGAAAAATCACTAGGCGGCCGCGGTATGTTACTGGGCGGTGTTCCAGGTGTTGAACCAGCCAAAGTAGTTATTATTGGCGGCGGCATGGTCGGTACTAATGCTGCACAAATGGCTGTAGGCATGGGCGCTGACGTGGTTGTGCTTGATCGTAGCATCGATGCTCTACGTCGTTTAAATGTACAATTTGGTTCTGCAGTTAAAGCCATTTACTCTACTGCTGATGCCATTGAACGCCACGTATTAGAAGCAGACTTAGTCATTGGTGGTGTACTGGTTCCTGGCGCTGCTGCGCCAAAACTTGTGACCCGCGATATGATTACCCGTATGAAGCCTGGCAGCGCAATTGTTGATGTCGCAATTGACCAAGGTGGTTGTGTTGAAACATCTCATGCAACCACTCACCAAGAACCAACTTATATCGTTGATGATGTAGTTCATTATTGTGTTGCAAACATGCCTGGCGCTGTGGCTCGCACCTCTACTTTTGCATTAAACAATGCCACGCTGCCTTACATTATTAAGCTTGCAAACTTAGGTTATAAGTCTGCATTGCTTCAAGATAAGCACCTACTAAATGGCTTAAATGTCATCCACGGAAAGCTTGTTTGTAAAGAAGTTGCTGAAGCATTAGCACTTGAGTTTACCGAGCCAACAAGCCTGCTAAACTAATCAATATCTGATGGTTTAAGTACTAAAAAGCTGCTCAATGAGTAGCTTTTTTTATGGATTAAACAATTATGCAACAATTTGTATCTTAAGCTGTTTACAAACAATATCCATCCAGAATCGTTCACTTTATCAGCACCACTGAGCAAGCACTTTGCTAACTTAATAAAATGCGCAATTTTAGTTAGCGTTTATTAATTAAAACCAGTGAGCACCTCAAGCCAACACTCAGCAAGGGTTACAGTAATTACAATGGCTAATATGAGTCATTTTAGTCATACTTTATGCTTACAGTTCATTATCCTACTACAATGTTTAAAATTAGTGCTTTCTACTGTTGGTCAAATCGCTGAAATTCACTACAATTCATCATCAAAATAGCGATTAAAAGCAGACTTATATGTGGTACCAAAAACAAATATCATTAAAGCCAAAAGCTCGTGGCTTTCATTTAATTACTGAAGAGGTATTAACTCAATTACCCGAATTAGCAAGGTTTGATATTGGCTTAGTGCACATATTGCTGCAACACACCTCAGCTTCCATTACTGTAAACGAAAATGCAGATCCAACTGTTCGGCAAGACTTTGAAGCATACTTTAATAATGTGGCGCCAGAGAATGAACCATATTACATCCACACTTATGAAGGCAGTGACGATATGCCAGCCCATTTAAAATCAAGTTTACTGGGCTGTGAATTAACCCTACCCATCACCCATGGTCAATTAGCATTAGGAATGTGGCAAGGGCTGTATTTAGGTGAACATCGCAATCATGGCGGCAGCAGAAAACTACTTGTCACAATACAAGGAGAGTAGTTTTACTGTATTACTATTGCTGAATTTATTGTGCGAGTAATTCGATGAGCGCCTGTTTAGGCAAAGGCTTATAGAAATAGTAGCCTTGAATAGCATCAACATTGTTTTGCTTAACAAAATCCAGCTGTGCTTGGGTTTCAACACCTTCTGCAGTGACTGATAAATCAAGTGCATGGCTCATGGTCGTAATTGCTTCCACTAGCGCCTTATGTCTAGGACCCTGCTCAATTTTTTGAATAAAACTTTTATCGATTTTGATTTGATCTACCGGAAAGTTAGCTAAATAGGATAGAGAAGAATAGCCGGTGCCAAAGTCATCAACGGATATTTTGATACCCCAATTTCTTAATCGGCTTAGAAGTTGTTCAACATTCTCATGCTGCTCCATCATTACTGACTCAGTTATTTCTATGGTTAATAAATGAAATGGAAAGTTTGCTACGGATTTTTCCAGCAGATACTCTTCAAAAAAGCTAATGAATTGTTGTTGTAACTCTGCAGTGATAAATTCACTAGTAGAGACATTTACTGACAAGCTAATCGCACGTCCTTGTTGCCAATAGTCATAAATTAAATCTAGCGCTTGTCGCCTAATCCATTTACCGATTGGGACAATCAGCCCTGATTGTTCAGCAATAGGTATAAATTCTTCTGGCGAAATGAACTCACCATTAAGCGGCCAACGAAGTAACACTTCAGCGCTATCAACATGCGTCGATTTAGCCGACAAAATGGGCTGAAAATACAGTTCAAAAGCATCATGACTTAAGGCTTTGTTTAATTCCATGTTTAAAAAAGCGGTTCTTTCTGCATTTTTCTGCATGCTTTGATCAAAAAATTGATAACCATTTCGGCCTTTAAGCTTAGCATTATGCATTGCTTGGCTAGCGCAATTAATTAAAGCATCAACCTCAGTAGAATCTTCAGGATAACGTGAGATACCAATGCTCATAGAGGCTTGGATAGCTTTACGATCAAGCCAAAAAACAGCGCTTACAACTTGATTGATTTGTTTGGCAAGTTCAATGAGTTCGTCTGCAGACACTTTACCTTGTATGAACACGCCAAATTCATCACCTGCTATTCGGGCAAAAGTGCACATATCAGGAAACAGCGGGGCTAATCTTTTGGTTACCTCAATTAATAATCGATCACCACACTCATGACCTAAGCTGTCATTTATCAGTTTAAAATTATCAATATCCATCAATATGATTGAGCAACCTACCCCAGTTTGCTTGCTGCGCTCTTGCTGCCAAACATAATCATAGATTTTCTCAACAAAGTAACGTCGATTAGCCAAACGGGTTAACGCATCATTATTGGCCTGAAAATGAATAAGCTTGCTGGCATCTTTGTGTTCACTGATATCAGCAATTAGCCAAGAAAAACAATTTTGTTCACCGTGGTAATCCCTAAATGAGGTTACCGTTACTTCAGCATCAAAGGTCTTGCCATTACGTTTGCGGCCTGTTAACTCACCTTGCCAAGTTTTACCGATAGCAAGGTTTTTCATTAAAGACGTGATATTTTCTTGCTGAGAATGTTCGAAAAAGCGCTTTGGTTCAAAGCTCTCTGAGTCAACAGTAATATCGCCACAGATACTTTTAAACTCAGGGTTAATAAACAAAATGGTATTGTTTTCGTTAACGATCAATAAGCCCATAGGCAGTTTATTGAATATTTTACTGGTGAGTGTTTGTAGGTGTAGTCCTTGGCTTCGTTCAATGGCAAGACTTGCCAATCGAGCGGCTTCTTGAATCAGTTCTAGATCCAATGCTGATGGTGACTTTTGGGTATCGTAATACATGGCAAAAGTGCCCAATACGTTGCCAGTAGAGTCGATAATGGGTTCTGACCAGCAAGCTTTTAGCCCTGTCTTTAACGGCAATTCTTTATAAGGTGCCCAATTCGGGTGAGTGGCGATATCTTCAACAATAACTCTTTCGCCGGTGGCTGCTGCAGCGCCGCATGAACCGACTATCGGCCCAATTTCAATGCCATTAATAGCTTGGTTATATTGTTCCGGTAAACTGGGGGCCGCTCCGGTTAACAACCTTTTCTTGTCATTGCTCATTAATAGCACTGACGCTCTGGTGCCAATCTTTTGCGCTTCGATTGATAAGACTAATGAATGGAGAATTTCTCGTAATGGGGAACCCGCTAAGAGCATGGTAAGAATTTGGCTATAACGGTCATTATTAGAAGCACATGTTGTTAACACATCATAGTTTGCTGATTGTGATGCAAAAGTTTGCCCGCTATCCATAAAATTCCTTTTGAGAATAAACCATCTGGCTTTATTACTTACGGTTAATGCAGATTATTCACTCTTAAGGTTAATTGCAACACTAAGCGAGTAACTATCTGTTTATTATGAATCTCTTCGACTAGTCACTAACATTTATCACTAAAGCAATGCTACATTTATTGGCTATATATCGCAGGCATAAAAAACAGTGAAGTTATCTAACTGCACTGTTTTTATTCGGTATGATTTTATTTTAAAACAATAAATTTACACTTCGCTTATGCGTTCCATTCTTGCTAAATAAAAACCATCAAAACCATGCTCAGCAACCAAGATTAATTCATCATCTAATAATGTAAAATGTGGGTTTGCAGCTAAAAAGGCATCAACTTGATTTCTGTTTTCATCAGGCATGATTGAACAGGTAGCGTAGACTAATATACCGCCCACTTTTACCATTCGGCTATAGCTTTGCAAAATGTCTTTTTGTAGCTCAATTAATACCGGTAATCTTTCTGGCGTGTCACGCCATTTAGAATCTGGGTTACGTTTTAACACCCCTAAACCTGAACAAGGTACATCGAGTAGGACTCTGTCAGCAGTCAACTTCATCCGTTTAATGGTTTTGCTGCTAGCGATAATGCGGGTTTCAACATTATGCGCGCCTGCTCTTCTTGCTCTAATTTTGAGGTTATCAAGTTTCCATTGCTCAACATCCATAGCAAGTAAACGACCTTTACCTTGCATTTGTGCGGCAATGTGCAAAGTTTTACCACCAGCGCCGGCGCAAGCATCAACAACTCGCATACCTGGTTTTGCATCAACTGCAGCAGCAACGAGCTGCGAGCCGGCATCTTGTTGTTCAAAATAGCCTTGTTTAAAGGCTTCAGTTTTGAATAATGCAGAATCTGAACGTATCTCTAACGCACTTTCAACGCCTTCAACCTCTACAGTAGCGACCAACTCTTTAGTTAACCGTTGCTTTAATTCTTCACGGGTGCCTTTTAAGCTGTTAGCGCGAATATAGCGTTTTGGCGCTGTTGCTAAAGCCGCTCTTTCTGCAGGCCATTTTTCACCCAGTTGGGCGGCACCTAACTCGTCTAACCATTCAGGGCAACCATCCCATAAAGCCGGTTGCGCTTTTGCGAGTTCTAGACGCTCAGCAAACTGTGCGCTATCAACTTGTAATGCATATTCCATCTTTGGTAAATCAAGATCGTGGAATAAATGCCAGCCGTTTAATAATTTAGAACCGGTACGTTCAATATCTTCTACTTTGATATCAACCAAATAGCAGTAAAGGTTCAAACGACGCAAAATATCACCAGTAACGAGAGTAATTCTTGCTAGCTCCGCAGGTGGATATTGCATACCTGAAAAGTTATGTGAATAAGCGCGATCTAAAGGTTTACCTTCAGTTAGCACCATAGTTAACACATTAATGACCAGTTCAGATGAACTGCCTGAGAGCGGGTAAGTTAGCATTGGGGGATCTCAACGAGTTATAGAAATAAGATAAAACAGAAAAAGCGCATGGATCATAGGAGTTAACCGCCTTTTAAGCAAGTATTGATTCCTATTTATTGGCGGCGAAATAACAAAAAGGCAACCGTTAGGCTGCCTGATATAAAGCGTCAGCTTAAAGGTTACATTTTAGAGCCTTTCGCGCCGTAAAATATGATAAATGCATAACACACTACAGGAAGAATAAACGCCGGTTGTATGCCCATGGTATCAGCCATTACCCCTTGTAATAATGGGATGATTGCTCCACCAACAATCGCTAAACATAAAAAGCCACTGCCTTGCGAAGTATGTGGGCCTAAGTCTCTTAAAGCCAAACTAAAAATAGTTGGGAACATAATGGAGTTAAATAAGCCAACCGCTAAAATTGCCCACATGGCCACTTCACCACTGGTATTAATAGCAACTAATACTAAGGTCGCAGCCATTAAACCATTAAAGGCTAACATGGTGCCTGCAGGTATTTTTTGCATAAGCGCTGAACCAATAAAACGACCAATCATCGCCCCGCCCCAGTAATAGGTAATGTATTTTGCTGCATCAGCTTCTTGCAGCCCTACAATGTGCTCTTCACCTAAAAAGTTAACCAAAAAGCTGCCAATTGATACTTCAGCGCCAACATAAACAAAAATGCCCACCGCGCCCAATACTAAGTGAATGCTTTGCAACGCGCTGGTTTTACCTTTGTAAGTAACCTTACCATCTGTTTCAACTGCGGTATGAGATTGGATAATAGGCAACTTTAATTGTGAAAAAATCACAGCTAAAACTGCTAACGTGGCAGATAAAAATAGATATGGCATTTTTACCACGTCAGCTTCAGCTTGTGCATGGCTTAACTCACCGACGGTACCCGTTGCGACTGAAAGAATCAACACAGCGCCAAAATATGGGGCGACAGTGGTGCCTAATGCATTAAAGGCTTGGGTTAAGTTTAAACGACTTGAGGCTGTTTCTTCAGAGCCTAGTGCATTTACATAAGGATTAGCGGCTACTTGTAAAATGGTGATACCTGAAGCCAAAACAAACAATGCCCCTAAGAATAACGCGTAAGTTTCCAATGCTGCAGCAGGGTAAAATAAGGCACAACCGATACTAGCAATAACTAAACCGGACACAATGCCTTTTTGATAACCAATCTTTTTAACCAGACTGCCAGCAGGTAATGACACTAAGAAATAAGCGCCAAAAAAACAAAACTGAATCAGCATGGCTTCAGTGTAACTTAATGAAAATACCGCCTTTAGATGAGGGATTAGTATGTCATTAAGACAGGTAATGAATCCCCACATAAAAAATAGTGAGGTTAACGATACTAGTGCGAAACGGTAACTACCGTCGCCAGTACTGCTAACTGTTGTTGAACCCGTTGGAATAGCTGAAGCCATAATATGAACTCTCTTGTTATCGTTGTTATCACCAATTACTAGCATGTCTACTGGCAACTGAATCTTGTTATTAAAAACCTACAACACAAATAAAAACAGCAACCGATTAAGCTGCTGTTTTATCGTTACATTATTTAATTAATGCGAAGAAACTTCCAAATGCGTTTAATGTTAGTTTAGCATCAGCTTGCAAAGATGCAGACTCAAGACCGTGATCATCTTTAACTGCAACAATGTCATATGCAGAGGCATCAAATGTATTGGCACTATTATCTAAGTTAAATACTACCAGCATTTTTTGAGTTTCAAAGGTACGTACAAATACCAAAAGGTTAGAATCCACATCAATAAAGCTAATATCACCCATCACCAATACAGGATATTGCTTACGCCATTTTAAAAAGCGGCGATAAGCATGTAGATTGGATTGTGTATCTGCTTCTTGAACATCTGCAGCCATAGCTTTATGTGCAGCAGGAATAGGTAACCAAGGTTTACTGCTGTCAGAAAAACCCGCTTGTTGATGATCTTTCGACCACGGTATTGGGGTTCTGCAGCCATCACGGCCTTTAAACATTGGCCAGAAGGTAATCCCAAATGGATCTTGCAGCTCACTGAACTCAATAGGCGCTTCCGTTAAGCCTAATTCTTCACCTTGATAACTGCATACGCTGCCTCGCAGCGAAAACAACATCGCATTGAGCATTTTAACCATGGCGGGATTAGTTTCACCTTTGCCCCAGCGGGTCGCAACGCGTTGCACATCATGATTACCTATGGCCCAGCACGGCCAACCGTCACCAATACTGGCTTCCAGTTCTTCAACTGTTTGGCGAATATAAGCCGCGCTAAAATCATTGGTTAATAGCTCAAAACTATAGGCCATATGCAAACGATCATCGCCTTGGGTATATTCAGCCATGGTCGCTAAAGAATCTTCTGCTGACACTTCGCCTAAGGTCACGGCGCCTGGGTATTGATTAATAAGTGCGCGCAGCTCTTCAATAAAGCCGACAGTTTGTGGACGGGTATTATTGTAATAATGATATTGGTAGGCATAAGGGTTATCTTCACTAAAGCCACGACCTTGGCGTTGATCTTTGGGTTTAGCTGGATTATCACGCAGATGCTCATCGTGATAGCAAAAAGTAATCGCATCTAAGCGGAAACCATCAACGCCTTTTTTAAGCCAAAAATCGACATTTTCAAGCACTGCAGCGCGAACTTCAGGGTTATGGAAATTTAAATCAGGCTGACTTTTTAGGAAGTTATGCAAGTAATATTGCTGACGACGCGGCTCCCACTCCCAAGCACAACCACCAAAAATAGCTAACCAGTTATTAGGCGCGGTGCCATCTTCTTTAGGGTCGGCCCAAACATACCAATCAGATTTGTCGTTATCACGACTTAATTTACTTTGTTTAAACCAGGCATGCTCGTCAGATGTATGACTTAATACCTGATCGATGACTATTTTGATATTGAGCTTATGTGCCTTTTCAATCAGTTCGTCAAAGTCTTCCATTGTGCCGAACATAGGATCAACATCGAGATAATCACTGATGTCGTAACCAAAATCTTTCATTGGCGACTTAAAAAAGGGCGATATCCAGATTGCATCAACATTCAAACTAGCAATGTAATCAAGTTTGGTAATTATTCCTTGTAGATCACCGACTCCGTCGCCATTTGAATCCATTAAGCTTCGTGGATATACCTGATATATCACTCCGCCGCGCCACCATGATAACTGACTCATTACTCGCCCTCTGTAATAAAAGCATTAACCATATAGCTACCTCACCCATGGTTAACCCTATGTTGCGACCTAGTAACTGGTCGTCATTATTATTTAATTGCCTCGAGGATACGTGAATAGTGAAATCAGGTTCAATAGAGCTGCATACGTATGCAAAGAATTAATACAAATTTTAAAAATACAAACCAAGCACTTAAATGCTAAAATTCAACAACTTAACCAATACATAAACTATCTTTTGAATGTTAAAAAAAAGTAATAAAGTGGCCATTTAAAGTCTACAAAAGCTTTGAATACGTATGCATAACGTTGTCGATGAAAGAATGCTAGGAGTAGTATCTTTACTGTTCCGCAACAAAGTGGAAATAAACCTCAGCGCTTATGCAGTCATTTAAGCAAGCTGAAGTAAAAATACTATAAAGACTGTAATTATAAATAATAGAAATCTAGCAGCTCGACCTTATAAAAAGGGCTGCTGGCCATTCAGAAGGGGAAAGATGGATGTCGCTATTTAAACCAAGCTTACTAACGTTAGCAATGGTAGCTGCCAGTACAAGTATGTACGGTTACGCTGCTGAAGCAGAAGATGTTGCAACTGCTGATGAATCAATTGAAGTATTAAAAGTCACTGGTATTCGTCGTAGTTTAAAAGAATCACAATCATTAAAAATGTCTTCATCTTCAATCGTTGAAGCTATTTCTGCAGAAGATATCGGTAAATTACCTGATGTCAGTATCGCAGAATCACTTGCACGTCTACCAGGTGTTTCGGCTCAGCGCCTTGATGGCCGCGCAAACGTCATCTCAATCCGTGGCATGGGGCCGGATTTCACTACCGCGACACTTAATGGCCGCGAACAAGCGTCTGTTAACGATAACCGTGGTGTTGAATTTGACCAATACCCTTCTGAATTATTAAATCGTGTTGTGGTATACAAAACACCTGATGCAACCGTTATGGCTCAAGCTATTGGTGGCACGGTTGATATGCAAACAATCAGCCCGCTAACCCATGGTGAACAAACATTCGCTATTGGTTTACGTGGTGAAATGAATGACCTTGGTGCGTTAAATAGCGGTTCTGATGATACCGGTTACCGTGGCAGTATTTCTTATATTGACCAATTTGCTGATGACACTATTGGTATTGCATTAGGTTATGCTCGAATGATGTCACCTAACCAAGAAGAACGCTGGCAAGCATGGGGTTACCCTAACCTTGATTACGATGAGTCAAAACCATTTGTACTTGGTGGCGCAAAACCTTTTGTCCGTTCATCTGAATTAGAGCGCGATGGTTTCTTAGGTGTTATAGAATACGCTCCCAATGATGTATTTACCTCAAAATTAGACCTTTTTTATACCAAATTTACCGATGATCAACGTTTACGCGGTATTGAAATTCCAGGCCAATATGGTACCCCAAGTTGGAATACAGGAATAACGGAACTTGAAACCCAAAATGGTTTAATCACCAAAGGGGTCATTAATAATGCAGAAGTTATTGTCAGAAACGATGTAAATATGCGTGATGCAGAATCTGTATCATTTGGATGGAATAACCAATTTGCCGTTACAGATAATTGGATTGTTACTGCTGATTTAGGCTATTCTAAATCTGAACGAACCGACATAGGTATGGAAAGCTACAGTGGTACCGGTCGTGGTGCCGGAGTTGGAGCGCTCGATGATTTAGGTTTTACCTACAATGGCGATCAAGGTTATAACTTCAGTCACGATTTAGATTACTCAGACCCTAATGTTATCAAATTAGGTGATGCACTAGGATGGGGTAACCCACTGGGTGCTAACACTCAAGATGGTTTTATCAACAAACCAGAAATTGAAGATGAATTACAGTCTTTACGTTTAGCCGCTGAATACGTGTTTGATGACGGTGCTATTCGTAGCATTGAGTTTGGTGTTAATTACACTGAGCGTGAAAAATCAAAATTAGATAAAGGTTACTTCCTAACGCTTAAAGGCTTTGACGGCACCGATCCTAACTACCTAATGACAGTCCCTGACAAGTATTTATTAAGTCCTACCTCATTAGATTTCTTTGGCATGGGTGATGTACTAAGCTATGACTCTTTAGCTTTCTATAATGATGGCAACTACATTGAAACTGATGTCGCAGATGTAGATTCAACCCGTGCTGTAAACTCATGGGATGTTACAGAAGAAGTAACTACCGCTTTTGTTATGGCAACCATAGATACCGATGTTTACGACGTACCTTTAACAGGTAACTTTGGTATTCAAGCGGTTCAAACAGACCAAAGCTCTAATGGTACTGCGTCAACTTTACAGGATGGCGAACTGGTGACTAACGCTAACTACGACAGCGCATCTTATACTGAATGGTTGCCAAGCTTTAACTTAGGTTTTGAAGTTGCTGAAGGTCAAATGTTACGTGTATCTGCTGCACGTACCTTAACCCGTGCTCGTATGGACCAAATGAATTCCAACATTGGTTATAGCTATGAAGAAAAACCAACAACGGGTGTGAATTGGACTGGTGAGGCGGGTAACACGCAGTTACGTCCATGGTTAGCCCGTCAATACGATATTAGCTATGAAAACTATTTCAGTGACCAAGGCTATTTCGCTTTAGCAGTATTCTATAAAGACTTAGAAAACTACACTTACAAGCAAACATCGTTTATCGACTTTACTGATATTGTTCCACCACAAAACCCAGATACAGATAACCCTATCGGTTCTTTTGAGCAGTGGCAAAATGGTCAAGGTGGCTATGTTCAAGGCATTGAAGCGTCATTCTCTATGGACTTTGGCTTGCTAGCTGATGCGCTAGAAGGTTTCGGTACGGTATTAAGTGGTTCTTATAACGACAGTGAAGTTAAAGAAACCTCTGATAGCGAGCCAACAACTTTACCAGGTCTTTCAGAGAAAACTTTCAATGCGACGGTTTACTATGAAAACTCAGGCTTTGAAGCACGTGTTAGCTCTCGCTACCGTAGTGACTTCTTAGGTGAAGTAACCGCAATCAGCTTAACCCGTCAAAATGTTAATGTTAAAGCTGAGACTGTGGTTGATGCGCAAATCGGTTATGACTTCTCTGAAAGTGGTATTGATGCCTTATATGGTTTATCAGTGTTATTTCAGGTCAGTAACTTAACTAATGAGCCATTCACTTCATACACAGGTGATGATGCTCGTCATGTGCGTGATTACCAAAACTATGGTCGTAACTACATGTTAGGCGCGAACTACAAGTTCTAATCTGCATAAGACCAAAAAGCCTCTGTAACCTGTTACAGGGGCTTTTTTACTTTATATCAACCCATTATTTAATGAGGCGATTACTATGAATAACAACAAAATAAAACACATTGTAATTGTAGGGGGTGGTACGTCAGGCTGGATGACCGCCGCCATGTTAGTTAAGCTATTTAAACAGCAGCTCTACATCACCTTAATCGAGTCTGAAGATATCGGCACCATTGGTGTCGGTGAAGCTACTATTCCTCCACTGCAAATATTTAATAATGTATTAGGCATTAAAGAAGCAGATTTTATCAAACAAACCCAAGCCACTTTTAAGCTGGGCATTGAGTTTGAAAATTGGGGCAACCAGCAACAAAGCTACATGCATGCTTTTGGCAATATCGGTAAAGATATTGGCTTTACTCAGTTTCATCATTATTGGAAAAAATCTAACCCAACCGATGTCAATCAATTCTGGGATTTTTCATTAAATTACCAAGCAGCTAAAAATAATAAATTCTCCATAATGGATCGCGTTCAAGGCACGCCATTAGCTGGTATCACCCACGCTTATCACTTTGATGCCAGCCTCTACGCTAAGCTATTACGTGACTACAGTGAAAAGCTGTCAGTTAAACGTATCGAAGGCTTAATCACCTCCGCAACTCTTGCCAATGACGGCAGCATTGAATCCGTGTCATTAAAAGATGGCCAGATAATTAGCGCTGACTTTTTTATCGACTGCTCAGGCTTTGCTGCCTTGCTCATTGAAAAGCAATTAGATGTCGGTTATGAAAACTGGCAGCATTGGCTCCCCTGCGACAGTGCTTATGCCGTACCTTGTGAACGAACTGAAGCATTAACCCCCTATACTCGCTCTATCGCCCATGATGCAGGTTGGCAGTGGCGTATTCCTTTGCAACACCGTACTGGTAATGGCTTAGTTTATTGCAGTCAATATTTATCTGATGAGCAAGCCAAAGCGTTATTGCTTGAAAACCTCGATGGAAAACCGCTGGCAGAGCCCAGAAAAATCAATTTTAAAACCGGACGCCGTGAAAAGCAGTGGCATAAAAACTGTGTTGCCATTGGTTTATCAAGCGGCTTTTTAGAGCCACTTGAGTCCACCAGCTTACATTTAGTTCAATCAGCCATCATACGTCTGTCTAAGCTGTTCCCCCACAATGGCGTTCAGCAAGCTAATGTTGATGAGTTTAACCGCCAATCAAAACTTGAGTTTGAACAAATTCGTGACTTCATTATTTTGCACTATCACCTGAATCAAAAAGACTCACACCATGATTTATGGCAGCAATGCCGTGATATGGCGATACCTGACAGCCTTAAACAAAAAATTGAACTATTTAAAGCCACTGGCACTGTCAGTCGCTACCAAGATGAATTGTTTACAGAAGCTGCTTGGATACAGGTAATGCTCGGCCAAGGCATTATGCCTAATGACTATAACCCGTTAGCTAATAGTGTAAGTGATGCTGACTTACATGATTATCTGGGCAATATTAAGCAAATCATCAATAGGGCTGTTGCTGCTATGCCGTCTCATCAACAATTTATTGATAAATTGTAATTTCATCAAAGGTAAACTTATGACTATTAGAAAACTTGCTCCGCTAGCCTTGATGGTTAATGTATTAATGACTAGCGCTGCTGCTACTGCTGAAATCAATAATGTCACCGTTGAACCACAATCTTGGTGGGCTGATATGCAAAACAGTCAATTGCAGTTATTAGTCTATGGCGAAGGTATTAGCGCCTATGAGGTCAAACTTGTTGAATCTGCCAATGTGGCACTTAAAGCGGTTCATCAGTCAGCAAGTAACAATCATCTTTTTATCGATTTAGACTTAAAGGATGCAAAGCCGCAAACCCTTGAAATAGGTTTGTTTGATAACAATCAGCTAGTTCAAACCCTTGAATACCCTATTCAGGCCCGAGCGGCAGATTCACGGCAGCGTGAAGGGTTTTCTAACAAAGATGTTATTTACCTCATCACTCCTGATCGTTTTGTAAATGGTAATCCTGACAACGATAATCACCCAGACATGTTAGAAACAGCCAATCGTAACGATAAAGATGGCCGACATGGTGGTGATATTCTCGGTATTCGTCAGTCACTACCCTACTTCAAAGATCTAGGTATCACACAGTTATGGATAAACCCGCTGCTTGAAAATAACCAAGCCCAGTATTCATACCATGGTTACAACACCACTAATTTTTATAAAATTGACCCACGTTTTGGTAGCAACGAAGAATACAAATCCTTAGTAGAAGAAGCGAAGCAGTTTGGTATTGGTATTATTAAAGATGTGATTGTTAACCATATGGGTTCGGGGCATCGCTGGATGGCTGATTTTCCAACTTCAACTTGGATAAATGGCCAACAAAAATGGCAACAAAACCCTCAAGACATCATGTATACCAGCCATCGCAGAACCACAGTTCAAGATCCATACGCTATGCCATCTGATACTGCAGAATTCGAAAATGGCTGGTTTACTGACACCATGCCTGACATGAATCAAGGTGATCAGTTTATGGCAAAATACTTAATTCAAAACAGTATTTGGTGGATTGAATATGCCGGCCTCAGTGGTATTCGCGAAGACACCTACTCTTATGCAGATAAAGGCTTTTTAACCACTTGGTCAAAAGCCATTATGGATGAGTATCCCAACTTTAATATTGTTGGTGAGGAATGGAGCGATAACCCCATTACAGTAAGCTACTGGCAGGCGGGTAAACACAATGCTGATGGCTATGTCTCACATACCCCGAGCATGATGGACTTTCCACTTTATGAGGTGCTCATTAAAAGCTTAACTGATGAAGAAAGTTGGGGTAGCGGACTTATTAATCTATATGAAACGCTCGCCAATGATGTAGTTTATGCCAAGCCTACTGATTTAGTTTTATTTGAAGGTAACCATGACACTAACCGTTTATACAGTCTGATGAACAATGACCTAGCCCTGTATAAAATGGCCATGGCCTATGTGTTAACCAGTAACCGCATTCCGCAAATTTTCTACGGTACCGAAGTTTTGATGCAAAGTCCGACAAAAGATCGTAATGACGGTTTAGTTCGCAGTGACTTACCCGGCGGGTTTGCTGAAGATAAACTCAGTGTATTCAAGCCATCGTCTTTGTCCGCCCAACAACAAGATGCGCTTGCCTTTAATCGCGCGCTTTTAAACTATCGTAAAAACTCATTAGCGATACAACAAGGCAGCCTTAAACACTTTGCTCCTAAAGAGGGTGTTTACCTGCAAGCCCGTGAATATAATCAAGCAGGCAACAAAGAGAGTTTATTGATTATTTACAATAAAAATCAGCAAGAATACCAGCTTGATTTAAGCCGTTTCGCACCAGTGATTAAACAACATACTGTGGCTAAAGATATCATCACACAACAAACGTATTCATTAACTAAGCCGCTCACATTAAAAGAAAAAGGTGTCATTATTCTTAAGTTAATCAAATAACGGTTAAACTCTAGATCATAACTAAAGCTTGTTAATCTCCTTTAGTTAAATAATATAAATCTGCCACGAGAAGCATATGTATTTACAAAAATTCAGCGTAAGTTTACCGATAAAATTGGGCCTGGTATTAACGGGAGTCAGTATGGTTATTGCTGGTTGCGCCACAGATAAAGCCAGTATTAATGAGACGGTTAAACAGAGCGGTACTGAGCAGCTAAGTGCTGCTGCACAACCTTTAACCGGTAAGCCGGTGGTTTATCAGGTTTTTACCCGTCTTTATGGTAATACCAACACTACCAATAAGCCTTGGGGCACTATACAAGACAACGGTGTCGGCAAGTTTAGTGACTTTACCGATATAGCCCTGCAAGACATTAAGTCATTAGGGACAACCCATGTCTGGTATACCGGCGTACCCCATCACGCATTGATCAATAATTACACTGACATTGGGATCAGTAATGACGACCCAGATGTGGTAAAGGGCCGCGCTGGCTCACCTTATGCGGTAAAAGATTACTATAACGTTAACCCTGACTTAGCTAATGACCCGGCTAACAGATTAGCTGAATTTGAAGCGCTTATATCACGTACTCATCAAAACGGCATGCAGGTGATTATCGATATCGTGCCGAATCATGTAGCAAGAGATTACCAATCATTAGACGCAAATGATCCGACTCAAGCAGCCCTGTTACCTAAAAATCGTCAATTTGGCCAAAATGATAATACTCAAGTTGAATACGACAAAAACAATAACTTCTATTATATTGTCGGTGAGAGTTTCTCTGTTCCCGATGCCAAAGATAACTATCAGCCCTTAGGCGGTGAGTCTCATCCCCTCGCTGACGGTCAGTTTATTGAAACACCAGCTAAATGGACCGGTAATGGCTCACGTTTAGCCAAGCCAGACGCCAATGATTGGTATGAAACCGTTAAGGTTAACTATGGCGTTAAGCCTGATGGCAGCTACGACTTCCCTACTCTGCCAAGTGAATATGCCCAGATGTCTTCTGCGCAGCATTACCAATTTTGGCAGACTCAACCACTGAGCGATATCCCTGATTCTTGGGTTAAATTTAAACACATCACCGAATTCTGGCTAGCAAAAGGCGTTGATGGTTTCAGATATGATATGTCCGAAATGGTGCCAGTTGAATTTTGGAGTTATCTCAACAGTAATATCAAACACCTAAACCCCAATGCTTTTTTACTTGCTGAAGTGTATAACCCAAGTCTTTACCGTGATTATATTCATTTAGGAAAGATGGATTATCTGTACGATAAAGTCGATTTATACGACACATTAAAAGACATTATCCATGGTAAAAAGTCGACGGCTGAGATTGCAGCCGATCAAGCAAAAATTGCAGATATTGAGCAGCACATGCTCAACTTTTTAGAAAATCATGATGAGCAGCGAATTAATACTGGCGACTTTGCTGGCAGCGCCGAAGCCGCCTTGCCTGCGATGGTGGTGTCTACCACCATAAGTCGCTCTCCGACCTTGCTTTATTTCGGTCAAGATGTCGGTGAAAAAGCCGAGCAAGATGCCGGTTTTGGCCAAGCCAGCCGTACCAGTATTTTTGATTACGTTGGCGTACCGGCCCATCAACGTTGGATGAATAACGGCAAATTTGATGGCGGTCAATCAACGGATGCTGAAAAAGCACTGCGCAAATATTATCAAACCTTGGTTAACTTAAGTCACACGGCGCCAGCCCTGCAAGATGAGTACTTCGAGCTTGATACTATTAACCGTTCCGCTAGCCAAAAAACCAATCAACAAGGCTATAACGATAACACCTTTGCTTTTAGCCGTTATAACGACGAGCAGTTTATGCTGGTAGTCAGTAATTTTAGCGACAGCCAAGCTACGAGTATCAACTTACACCTACCTCGAGCATTAATCACTAAAGCCCAAATCAAGGATGGTAGCTATCAATTAGATGACTTGCTGACCATTGGTGCTAACGAAAATCATCCTATGAATGTGGTAAAGCAACAAGCTAGCATAGCGATTAATCTGCAACCACTAGAATCTCAAGTATTAGTTATTAACTGGTAATTAGTATTACTAATTCGTGCTGCTAATTCGTGCTGCTAATTCGTGCTGCTAATTCGTGCTAGCAAGATTTAAACCTGCCTAAGCGCCTTTAAACCTGCAATAATTAACCTTATTGCAGGTTTTTTCATCATCTTTGCTAGCATCTTTGATGCAAGCATGTCAGTTCAGCTTACTTGTACAATGTGACGGGCTTTAGCTCAAGCTCCTTGCTAAGTGTTAGCTCAGTTAACAATAGCTGGCATAACTGGGCTGAAACACCATAAAAGTGACTTGTACTATGCTCAATCACCAAGCTTAAAAAGCGGTCACTCCAGCTAAGTAAGTGCTGTTCTAATAGTTCTTTCACTCTTTGTTGACCGTCTTGCAAGTCAAGCTCTAAGCAATACACCAGTGCAACTAGCATTAAACCAAAATGATCCATTGGTTGATGTTGTGGTAAATTGAAGTTCAAGTGGTTTTTTTTACAAAAATCCATAAATAACAGGGTTGACTGGTCAAACAAACGATTATTATTGCTCAAATATACTGAGCCCCATGGATAAGCAAGTTTCCCTTTTGGCCTGATAAATAAGGCATTGTAATCCTGTTTAATGTCATCTAGCACCAAAGTTTGACTCAACTTTTTTAAGGCCTCTAATTTATCCCTAAAGTGATTATCTATATTGTTTTCTTTTGTTATAAATAAGGGTAACTCTAGTGTTGAAATAGTTTCCTTTAATTCATCACTTGGTTTTTGATAAAATACTTCAGCTAGAAAATTAAACATTCCTGCCATATTTTTAACGTATTCATCGTTGTTCATGTTTAAATTCCATTTGTTTAAATTATTTAATTCACATTATTTTATTTCAGGTTATTATAAATATCTGTGATAGGTTCCTATTTATCTAAACAATTATTATGACATTTTAATAAAAGTGACTTAGGTAAATATTCGGTCTATGAATATTGTGTAAGATAGATGTGTTACAGCTTATATAGGCAAAGTTATGTTACTGATGAATTTTAAAGAAAGATGGCGTGCTGCAGAACTCAGTAGTGCTATAGAAGTAAGCCTTAAGCCACACTCAGTATGGGTCAGTTCTTCATACCCAAGGAGCTCACTAGAAACCATTTGCAGAAAGATTTCCCTAATGGTTATTAATGACTTTAGACGCGTAGACAATCTACCTAAGCGTTTGAGTGAACAGGAATTAATGTCTATATTTTTCAATAGCTTCAGCATTTTGATCAACAACAGTCTTAATGGTGAAATATTAACGAAAGATGATTACATCATCATCGCGCTAGCCAGAGAGTTTTCTGCATTGGTAGATCAATCACATCAACAAGAACTCATTAATCATGCTGTATCAGTTATTCAATTATCCAATAACTGGGATAAACACATTATAAAATCAAATCAACGCGCCAATATTAGATTTACCGTTTAGCCCCTGCTTTATTAAATATAACTTAAATTTACCTATCATTTCATTAATAACACTTTTCATTATTGTTGTTACACTGCCAAATACATTTATCAACTTTGTTGTTTAAATAAAAATGCCAACCCTAGGGTTGGCATTTAAAATAAGTCTTTAGTCTTAGCTTCTTAATTTAATAAATACTGTTGTTGGCCCTGTACCTAAATCTTCATGGCCATCACCATTTAAACTTGCCCCAGGCAAACTTAATGCTTCAGATTGATCCATCACATCTAACACTTGCACAGGGCAACCGGTAACACAAAATGGTTTATCACCGACATCAAGCCTGTCTTTACACATGTCACATTTAGACAAGATACCACGCTTAGCGTCAAGTTTTGGCGCATCATAAGGACACACCATACGACATGCTCCGCAACCGACACATAGCGTTTCGTCAATATGGACAATGCCATCATCGCGTTTAACCATTGCGCCAACAGGACACTTTTCAACACAAATAGGCTCTTCACAGTGATGACAAGATTGCGATAAAAATACCGCAACTTGCTTACCTAAATGATTGGTTTTTTCACCTTGAGAGATATCTCTTACGGTGACAAATTCATTCGCTTGTCGGCCAGCCTGACATGCCACGGTACAAGCTTCACAGCCAACACAGTTTTCTTGGCGAAATACAAAAACTTTTTGTTCAGTCATTAGAAAGTTCCTTAATGATTATAATTACGCCAGTGCAATATCGACACGGGTTGAGTGGAAGGTAGAACAGTTGTTCATATCAGTTAAATCACAGTTTGCCAGCTGGTTAACTGCGGTATTACTTCCGTTATCATTAAGTTTTTTCCAGGCATTTTTCCAAACAAACAATGTGCCCACAGGTGTCATTGGTTCAACCCTTGCTACATATTGAATTTGTACACTCGGGTTACCATAGCGACTTGCAGTTAACGTCACTTGATCGCCTTCATTAATCCCTTTGCTGCCAGCATCTAAAGGATGAATATAAACAGTATGTTGAGGTAATGTCCCAGCAATATATTTAACATTGGCCCATTGAGAATTACTTAATTTAGGGTGCGCTGGTGATATTAATCTGAACTCACGCGCTTTTTCAGCATCGGTCATCCCTTTATTATCAGCAGCATCGCTTTCAGGGGTGCCGGTATCAATTACTGGATTGAATTTTTCAGGGTCAAAGTACTTGCCGCTGGTGTCTTTAAATTCAATCTTGCCGCTTGGCGTTGGGAAGTCGTAATCTTTACGGAATGGATACGGTACAATTGGGCTATCCCACTTTTGCTCTAATAGCGCATCGTAACTAATATTACCTTTCCAAGTATTACGTAAAATTTCATCAATCGACTCATTGAACTCTGCATCTTCAAAACCCATTGCTTTAGCAAGTTCATTAAAGATGACTGTGTCAGGTTTAGATTCATAAAGTGGCATAATGGCTTGCGCACTATGCTTAGAGTAATAACAATGATAACTATCAATGAGATTTGATTGCTCCATAAAACTAGACGTCGGTAGCAAGTAATCAACATAATCCATGGTATCGGTTTGGAATAAATCAATACCCACTAAGAACAAATCGTCACGCATCAAGCCTTTTTCAATTAGATCAGTGTTAGGGGCAATTGCCATTGGGTTACTTGAATATACAATCATTGCTTTAATTGGATCGCACGGCTCACCAAAAGCAAGTGGACCAATTTGACCGTCTTCATGTTGATAATCTTCAGGTAGTAACGACCTGCCAATCTCATTCATATTGACCGTGTCTCTTACTGCATCTTCAGGTGTTAGATGCGGCGCATTACAATAAGCCCAATCAAACATCCCACCAGCTTGAGTATTAAGATACACAACACCTGCACCCACTTTGCCGATATTACCGGTTAACGCTGCAAGCGTTGGAATGGCTTTAACCATTCGGCCACCATTCAAAGTACGTTGTAAACCATAACCAATGCGGATCATGGCACATTCAGCACCTGCATAAGCTCTTGCAAAGGCTTGATATTCGCTTCTCGAAACACCCGTTTCTTGCTCAATTTGTTCGTGGGTAAACTCTTCCAAACGGGCAACTAGCGCATCATAATCTTGGGTATGGGCTTCAATAAAGTTTGTATCATGCAAACCTTCTTCAATCAGCACTTTACTAATACCCACAACTAAGGTGGCATCGGTACCAGGAGTCGGCTGTAACCAGATATCAGCTTGAGAAGCTAAAGGTGTTCTAGCCGGGTTAACCACTAAAATTTTAGCGCCTTTATCACGGGCTTCATTAATAAATTTAAGGTGGTGAATATTGGTGGCTTGCTCATTGGTACCCCAAGAAACAAAACATTTGGTATTCACATAGTCTTCTGGACTTGGGCCTGAAAACTCACCCAATATAGAGCTCATTCCTGAATAACCGGCACTGGCACAAATATTACGCTCCAAGTTACGGCTACCAATACGGTTAAAGAACCGATTCGGACCCGAGCCTGCACTGATGCCACTATAGCCAGAATAAGAGTAAGGAATGATTGAATTACCACCATGGGTGTTAATAATCTCGTTTAAGCGGCCTGCAATGGCACTATAGGCCTCATCCCATGAAATAGGTTCGAAGCTTGCACCTGGGCCACGTGGTCCTACGCGTTTCATTGGTTGTTGAATACGGTCTGGGCTATACACAGACTGTAAATAGGCATGACCTTTAACACATGGGGTTCCCGCTGTTACAGGGTGTGTAGTATCACCTGTGATTGATATTGCCACATCATCTTTTGTGGTTACCATCAAGCTACATCTATCACCGCAGTTACGTGGACACGTTGTGTGATAAACACCATCTGGAATGCCTTCTTCAGGTGGTACTTCAATTGGTGGTTCTACTACTGGAGGTTCTTCAATATTCTCATCATCACTAGAACACCCCATAATACTGGCAGAAAATGCAAATGCACTACTCCCCTTAAGAAAACTACGTCTATTCATTGCCATGGTATTTCCCTTATTATTTTTTCAATAAAACCATAACAAACACAGCGCTAAGCAAGAACAAACATTGTTAAAAAAACACTTATTACTCAAACAATTAGTAAAATACTGACCTTCATCGCAATTGCAGATATCACAAATAACTATTGCGCATAACGACTAAATTGTTGCATATCAAACCAAGCCGCCTATTTATAAAACATCTAGATAACAGATGTATTTCAAATTGATTTTTTAGCGGGCGATATAGCATGTCTTTAGCGATACAAATATAAAAACCTCGATTAAATATCCGTTTTCTAGATATTGGCCAGTATCGGATAAAAAACAAACGCATTCTAAAAAATGCAATCAACGCATTTAAAATATTTGCCTTAAATAACGCCTCAATATTGAATACGTATGCAACAAATTGCAGCACTTGGTTTAACCGCTCTAGTATGTGAAAGGAAAATTCGAATAATAATATGGAGTCACCATGCTCGAAGTATCATCAAAATTAGTTGATTTACCGTCTATTACGGCATCAACAGCTGCTACCACACCTGTAACTGAAACTAAAACTAAAACTAAAACAAAATATCAGTCGGTTTTTAATCTCAGCGCACTTTCCATATTCATTAGCTGTGTCCTGTCAGGAATAACGCCAGGAGTTCAGGCAAAAACGGTGACAATCAGCTCTCCCAGTAACAACATTACCGTCAGCTTATCTGATGATGCTGATAGACCGGAATATAGCGTCACCTTTAACGGCGAACAGGTAGTAAACGCATCTCGAATGGGTTTGGTTTTTGAGTCTTTGGGAGAATTTGGCAGTGGTTTTAAGATCAGTAAATCTGCCACTGACAGCAATCAATCGCGCTGGCAACAACCTTGGGGCGAACGTGAATGGATTGAAGATCATCACAACAAACTTACCACCAGCTTTAGTAACGGCAATTACAATTTTATCGTAGAATTTAAAGTATTTGATGATGGTTTAGGCTTTAGATATCAAGTGCCAACACAAAAAGGCCTTGCCTCAAAATCCGCCTTAAACATTACCAATGAACTAACTGAGTTTTCAATTCCTGATGCCCATAATGCGACTGCTTGGTGGATACCGGGGCGCGGCTGGAATCGATACGAATACTTATATAACACCACCACGGTAAACAAAGTCGACCGTGCTCATACCCCCTTCACTTATAAACTCGCTTCAGGCACTCATTTAAGTATTCACGAAGCGGCGCTAACAGATTATGCCGCTATGGTATTAGATCAACGCCGTGATGGCACCTTAAAAGCCGACTTAACTCCATGGTCTGATGGCATCTTAGTCAAAACTAAACCTGGATTTACTACCCCATGGCGAACCATTCAAATTGCCGAAAAAGCCACTGGTTTACTCAATTCAGATTTAATCCTTAACTTAAACGAACCTAACAAGCTCGGTGATGTGTCGTGGGTTGAACCAGGTAAGTATGTTGGGATTTGGTGGGGAATGCATCTTAATGAAAATACTTGGGGTTCAGGTGATAAACATGGCGCAACGACCAGCGAAACCAAACGTTACATGGACTTTGCTGCTAAGTACGGCTTTGACGGCGTATTAGTTGAAGGCTGGAATGTCGGCTGGGATGGCAGTTGGTTCCATAATGGCGATGTGTTTAATTTTACCAAGCCATATGATGATTTTGATATTGATGCTGTCAGTGAATATGGCGCTAAACAAAACGTGCGCTTAATTGGTCACCATGAAACCTCAGGTTCTGTAACGAATTACCGTAATCAAATGAGTGATGCTTATGATTTATATAAAAAGCATGGCGTAACTCAAATCAAAACGGGTTATGTGGCAGATGGGGGTGACATCAAGCGTGTTGATGAAAACGGTATTACCCGCCATGAATGGCATGATGGCCAGTTTATGGTGAATGAATACCTGCACAGTATAACCGAAGCCGCAAAGCGTGGCATTAGTATTAATACTCACGAACCCGTTAAAGATACTGGCCTGCGCCGCACCTATCCAAACTGGATTGCCCGAGAAGGCGCCCGCGGCCAAGAATTTAACGCTTGGGGAACTCCGCCCAATAACCCAGAACATACTGCGATTCTGCCTTTTACTCGTATGCTGTCAGGGCCAATGGATTTCACCCCTGGGATATTTAATCTCGCACCAGAAGGCTTAGATGCAGTTAATCGGGTGCAAACAACATTAACTAAGCAATTAGCCTTGTATGTGGTGTTATACAGTCCAATTCAAATGGCGGCGGATTTACCACGTAATTATGTTGAACGCCTTGACGCCTTTCAGTTTATTCAAGATGTCCCCACCGACTGGAGTGAGAGTATTGCGGTTGCTGGTGAAGTCGGTGATTTTGTCGCGTTTGCGCGTAAAGACCGCCGCAGTGATGATTGGTATTTAGGTGCACTCACTGATGAACAAGCCCGCAGTTTTGATGTTGAATTATCATTTTTAGATAATAACCAACAATATGAAGCACAAATATATCGTGATGGCGCTAAAGCGAACTGGGAAACCAACCCATATGATTACGTCATTGAAACGAAAAAAGTAACGTCGAAAGACACCCTCTCACTAGTTTTAGCGAAAAGTGGTGGTACTGCGATTCGTTTTAAAGCCTTAAATTAAAGCCTTTTAAAGCGCTTTAAAGACAAAACACAACAATTTTCCCCCAATAAAACCTGATGTATTGCAATGTTCACTTTTTGTGTTCATTGCCATCAGGTTTTTGTTCATTTACATTGACCTACCAAATATCGGTTAATGCGCTATTTACCCCCTTCCTGTTACAAATATGATCAGCTTTCGTTGTGCATAAATGATGAATACGTATGTAATTGGTTGTGCCTAAATCCGACACAAGGCTAATATGAAACCTGCTAAATTTCTCCTCTGCTTGTGTGGATGAAATGGGCTAGGTCGTTACTGGCGCATCACCTTCATCGGATTGTGTCAGGTTTTAAGTACCTTTTTAACTTCAGCCTTTTTGGAGTTCAAACCAGGTCTTTGGCGAATACCCGTCTTAGGGAGATGTGTATTCGCCATTTTTTTACCTAGTACATTAGCAAACGTAATAATAAGAGTTCAGCCATGAAGTTGAACGACCTATAAAAAGGAAGATACATGTCTACCGATACGATTAGTCAAACATCGACAAATACTCAGCAGTGTCAGCAGCCAGAACTCAACTTTTGGCAAATCTTTAATATGTGCTTTGGATTTTTGGGGATCCAATTCGGTTTTGCACTGCAAAATGCCAATGTCAGCCGTATTTTCCAAACGCTAGGTGCTGAAATTGACGAAATTCCTATTCTTTGGATTGCTGCTCCGCTGACTGGACTCATAGTACAACCCATTATCGGTTATTTGAGTGACAACACCTGGAACGGGCTTGGCCGTCGTCGTCCTTATTTCTTAATTGGCGCAATTTGTACCACGCTGGCGTTATTTGTCATGCCGCACTCTCCTACGCTGTGGATTGCAGCGGGCATGTTGTGGATTATGGATGCATCAATCAATATCGCTATGGAACCGTTTCGTGCTTTCGTTGGTGATAACTTGCCTAAGAGTCAACGTACTCAAGGCTATGCCATGCAAAGCTTCTTTATCGGCATTGGCGCCGTTGTCGCTTCAGCACTACCTTATATCCTCACTAATTACTTTGATGTTGCCAATACAGCCCCAGCGGGTGAAATTGCCGACTCAGTTCGCTATGCCTTCTATTTTGGTGGCGCAGTATTATTCTTAGCTGTGGGTTGGACCATTGTTAGCACCAAAGAATATTCGCCAGAAGAAATCAGTGCCTTCCATGCACATGAACAAACCGCTAAGCAAGAAGACCGTATTGATGAAACTCGCAGCCGCACCGCTACGCAATATAAAACAGCAGCACTGGTTTGGATGACTATTGGTGCGATATTTACTGGGTTAGTTTATGGACTCGGTTGGGACAAACAGTTATTTATTCTTAGTATTGGCATCTTTGCTTTTGGCCCATTACAGCTTTATTGCGCTAAGGTACTTGCTGGGGTCAAGGGTAAAAAACGTGACTCTTTAGGTATGGTATTTAACGTCGTTGATGACTTATTTCATATGCCTAAAGCCATGCATCAACTGGCTATAGTACAATTTTTCTCATGGTTTGCACTCTTCGCCATGTGGATTTATACCACCTCAGCGGTGACCTCTTATCATTACGGCAGCTCTGATGTTGTTTCACAAGCTTATAACGACGGCGCTGACTGGGTCGGGATGTTATTCGCTTCATACAATGGCTTTGCCGCCCTTGCTGCTGTGATGATTCCTTTTTTAGCTAAAGCCGTCGGGATTAAATTTACTCACACCATCAACTTAACACTCGGTGGACTAGGGCTGATTAGCTTTTACTTTATTAAAGACCCACAAATGTTATGGATCCCAATGATTGGTGTCGGCATCGCTTGGGCCTCTATCTTATCCGTACCTTATGCCATGCTATCAGGCATATTACCGCCTAAAAAGATGGGTGTATTTATGGGTATTTTTAACTTCTTTATTGTTATTCCACAGTTACTTGCAGCAAGTGTTTTAGGTGTTATTTTAAATGGCTTATTCGATGGTGAACCCATTTTTGCGCTAATCACTGGTGGGGTATTTATGATTATTGCCGGTATTGCGGTGTTATTTGTCGATCAACCCAGCTCACAAGCTTAAACAGAAAATCAAAAACTCATTAAGTTATAAAAATTATTTAAAAATATTTGGGGAACGTTATTCATGAACGCAATGTTAAATATTAATAACTCACAAACAATTTGTTTTAAAAAGTCATTTGTCGCTAAGGCGATCAATACTGCTGTTGTAACGGGTTCATTACTGGCATTATCAGCCTGCTCTGACGCTGAAGTAGCACCAGAACAAACCATTGAAACAGCGGCTGAGATCACCACCATTAAGCAAGTCGCCCCCGGCGCTCCGGGTATCGATCCAACCTGGGCATTTTCTGGTAAGACTGGTATTGGCACCTCTTATGAGCCTTATGTAAACGGTCAATACCAAAGCACAGCAGACAACCCAGTCAGCAAAGTCTGGTTTTCCATAGCCCAAGGTGTGCTAACAGAAACCATGTATGGCTTGATCCACAATGCGCAGTTAAAAGAAATGCAGTTCATCATTACTGGTGATGGCTTTGTTGATACTGAAAAAGAAGACACCATCAGTAGCATCGAATATTTACATCAAGATGAACAAGGCCGCCCATTATCATTAGCCTATAAAGTGATCAATAAAGCTAAAAATGGTCAGTACCAAATTGAAAAGCATATCTTTACCGATCCAAACCGTGACAGCATGATGATGAAAGTTATCTTTACCGCTTTTGCTGATGGTATTACCCCACACTTATATGCCAATCCACATGTAGATAATAGTGGCGCCAATGATATCGCCAGTATTGAAAATGGCGCGTTAGTGGCATACACCAATAATGCTGACTCATCAGTAATGACCATAAAATCAGATGTCGCCTTCACTCAAGCCAGTGCCGGTTTTGTCGGGAAATCTGATGGATTAGTTGATCTAAAAGACAACGGTCAGCTCAATAACCTCTATAACACCACCAGCAGCGATAAGTCTGTGATTGGCAATGTTGCGCTTACAGCTCAATATCCGACCTTAAGCACAGCAGAAGATAACAATACCCTAGAAATGAACATCGCTATCGGTTTTGGTGATGATAAGCAAAGCAGTTTAGCCAATGTTGATGCCACTCTTGAATCTGGCAATGACAAGGTATTAAGTGCCTACCTTGGCGATGACAAACATGTCGGCTGGAAAGATTACTTAAGTTCGCTACCGGTATTAAACGACATGAGTGCTAATACCACTGATAACGGTCAATTGCTGTATACCAGCGCACTGGTGCTAAAAGCTCAAGAAGATAAAACCCATGCTGGGGCGCTTATAGCTTCATTGTCTAATCCTTGGGGTGACAGTGTATCAGCTAAGGTCGGTAGTACAGGTTATAAAGCGGTTTGGCCACGTGATTTTTATCAGTGCGCCATGGCATTTTTAGCCATGGGTGACACACAAACCCCAAAAGTGGCTTTTGAGTATTTAAAGAAAGTACAAGTCAGCCAACAAACACCTGAATATGTCGGTACACCTGGCTGGTTTTTACAAAAAACCCACGTCGATGGTGAAATTGAATGGGTTGGCGTCCAGCTTGATCAAACAGCAATGCCAATTATGCTTGGTTGGAAATTATGGCAAGCGGGCGTATTAACTGACGCTGAAATTAGTCAATGGTATAGCGACATGCTTAAACCCGCGGCAGATTTTTTAGTCACAGGTGGCAATGTAAAACTAGATTGGAATGACACCAGTATTACTCCGCCAAGTACGCAACAAGAACGCTGGGAAGAACAAGCGGGCTTCTCGCCTTCTACCACTGCCGCTGTGATTGCAGGGCTGGTCGCAGCAAGTGATTTAGCTAAGCTGGCCAAAGATGAAGATGCTGATAAATACCTACAACTGGCGCGTAAGCTAGAAGCCAGTCTTGAATCAACAATGGTGACGACAACGGGTGAGCTTACTCAGGACAATAAACCTTATTATGTTCGAATCAGCCCAAATGGTAACCCAAACAATGCCGACAAGTTATTAGATAACAATGGCAAACCCGGTCTTGATCAAAGAGTCATTCTTGATGGCGGTTTCTTAGAGCTAGTACGTTACGGCGTGAAAGTCGCTAATGACAGTGTGATTCAAAACAGCGTTATGCTAATTGATAACACAAGCCTTGAGCACAACCTAAGAGTTAAGTACGAATTTAAAGCCAAAGATGGCAGTTTAATTCCTGGCTTTAGACGCTATGGTAACGATGGTTATGGCGAAGATATCACTAGCGGTTTAAGTTATGCTGAAAAAGGGAATACTGAAGACCAACGTGGCCGCGTATGGCCTTTCTTTACCGGTGAGCGTGGTCATTATGAACTGGCGTTAGCTAAAGCCAATGACACTCTGACAACTGAAAGCCATCAAGCGCTTATAAACACCTATGTTCAAGGCATGGAAACCTTTGCCAATGAAGGCATGATGTTACCAGAACAAGCTTGGGACGGTGTGGGTAACCCGACGCGTTATAACTACGCGATGGGCGATGGCACCAACTCAGCGACACCACTTGCATGGACACACGCAGAATACGTGAAACTGGTTCGCTCTATGACAGATAAAGCCGTTTGGGACTATTACCCTATCGTGGCTGACAAACTGGCTAAATAACCGCAAAGGTTTACATACATTCAAAAGCCGCAAATAAAATTTGCGGCTTTTTTATGCACTTAGGCCAAAAAAACGTGCTTAATTGTTGGTATGTCTGACTAAAGTAGTTAATACTATTCTCGCAACAAATTGTTGCAAACCAAACAATAAACAAACAAGGTTAAGGAACAACCCATGGATTGGTATATTAAGGTTTTAAAACAATATTTTGATTTTTCAGGACGAGCAAGACGCAAAGAGTATTGGATGTTTGGTCTAATTAATTTAATTTTCTGCATCGTGTTGATGTTAGCGGATCAAGCTCTAGGCACGGTTTTTATATATTCACTATATTCTATCGCTGTTTTAATACCAGGAATTGCTGTTTCTGTAAGACGTCTTCATGATACAGATCGAACTGGTTGGTGGTTATTAATTGGTTTAATTCCACTAGTTGGTATTATCGCTCTTATTGTTTTCTTCTGCTTAGATAGTAAGGAAGACAATGATTATGGCGCCAATCCTAAAGCGGTTAACACTGACGCCTAATATCGAACAACGAGTATGATTACAAAGCTAAGTTAGTAAAAAAAAGCATATTGAATTTCAATATGCTTTTTTATTTGCCATATAGAAACCAAGCTCCTGAAGCTAACTCAATTGCTGTTTTAATTTTAAGCCAGCATTTATGAACAGCAAAGTGACACCACCAGCAATGAGTCCAAATAATGCGTTTAACAAGCTTGGCGTAATAGCTTGTAGTATCACGCCAACATAAGCTAACTCTCCCGCCATTACAGCGATATGGCTAATTTGTTCACCTACGATATGAATCCCATGGGTTAAAATGCCGCCACCCACCATAAACATCGCAATGGTGCCAATAATGGTTAAGCCCTTCATTAGATATGGCGCTGCTGCAAGTAGCAAAAAACCGATTTTGTGCCATATTTTTACTAATGTGCCCTCACCTTTTCTTTGGGTAAGGTAGAGGCCTAGATCATCAATTTTTACTATGCCAGCCACTAAGCCATACACCCCTACAGTCATAATTATTGCTATTATACTTAAGGTTAAAAACTGGCTCATTAAACTACTTTGAGAAACAACACCAAGGCTTATCGCTATAATTTCAGCAGACAGGACAAAGTCAGTTCTAATGGCACCTTGAACCTTCTTCTTTTCAAATGCGGCCAAATCTTGTTTTGATTTTTCAACAATTTGTTCATCTGCCACGGCCACTTTTTTATCTTTACGATGTACATAACTATGGTGCACCTTTTCAAAGCCTTCATAGCATAAAAAGATGCCGCCAAACATCAGTAAAGGGGTGATCGCCCAAGGAATAAAAGCGCTGATGAGTAAAGCGGCCGGGACTAGAATTAATTTGTTTCTAAAAGAGCCTTTGGCTACCGCCCATACCACCGGTAACTCACGCTCTGATGCAACACCAGAAACTTGTTGCGCATTAAGCGCTAAATCATCACCCAATACCCCTGCGGTTTTTCTTGCCGCGACTTTACTCATCGCGGCGACATCATCTAATATTGTTGCAATGTCATCGAGTAAAACTAATAAGCTTGCACCCGCCATAATGGCATCCTTGTCATTTCTACTAATCAGTTAAAAGGCAATTTGCCATAATAGACCAAAGGTATCGAAATCGTTACCTATACGGGTAATAACACCGGTACTGGCATACACTTTAATACTGTGTTGCTGATTTAAAGCCAATGAGTAAGTCAATCCAAAGCGCGAATTATCCTGACTATCATTCGCATCAATACCATTTTTATCCGTTTCACCACCAACAAAATAATTGCCGCTTAACGACAACCATTGGCCACGAGCAATACTGTAAATAATGTGACCTTGAAAAGTATATTGTGGGTCTTTTGAAAGTAAAACCTCATTATAAAATTCATCATTATCACTATAAAAACGAACAGAGCCCATGGCACTGTAATACCAATCGCCTACTTTATAAGAAATACCAATGCCCGGTCTAAATACCCATTGGTTGGCACCAGCATTAATCAGTTTGGTTTCATCATAAGAACCAACAGGAATGCTCAGCTGTAAGCTTGTCCCCATTACGAGTCCTTCACGATATTGCCCAAAGTCTTTTTTTTCAACGGCTGGAGCGCCGTAAAAGTTCCATGTTAGCCGTACATTAGGATCACTATAACCACAACGATCAGCTTCTACAAATTCGCCCAAGTAATTTGCACTGCCTTTCATACAAACTCGTGAAGCAGAAACGTCTAGTTTTGATGAACGGCCCGCAATAGCAAAGCTTGTGGCATAACCCACTACCGCGGCATCAAGTGTGAGCCGGGCATCTTTGAGAGGAACTGAAGGAGATGGCGATAATGCCCCTTCAGAGTGTAAATAACCAAGGGCAACAAAGTGCATGCCAATAGGAATATTGGTGTAACTTCTCGGTTCAAGGTCTTGGGCTTTAATTGATAGTGGAAATAGTAGCAGTACGATGAGTAAGAGGATGAGCAATAGCCAGCTTAATGGCCAGTAAAATAACTGGCGCCAGTAGTGTCGAGTCTCAATGACCAGCAAAAATACACCTTTAAATGTCACATTATTATCCATAATAATTTCAAACCAGTTATGAAATAATAGCTGGTCAAGTGTGAATCCGTCAGTATTTATCTGATTAGCTTTGATCTTGCTCTGCAGTACCACATGATTGACGCACCACTAAATTAGTCGGAATAAGTTGCGGCGCCACTTCTTTCCCTCGAATGAGTTTTAGCAGACTTTCTACCAGGATCTCGCCGGCTAATTTAGTATTTTGCCTAACCGTCGTCAGCGCCGGATTAGCAAAACTCGCCACTGGTATATCATCATAGCCAACCACAACAATATCTTCAGGTACCCTCACACACCGTTGCTTTAAAGCGCGTATCGCACCAATTGCAATTAAATCACTGGCGGCAAAAATAGCGTCAAATGGATGGCCACTATCCAATAAATTAATGGCCGCATCAAAACCTGAGCTTTCAGTGCTAATGGCATCAAACTGAATATTTTTATTGGCTTTAATGCCTACTTTTTTTAATGCATCAACATGGCCTAGATAACGGTCTCTAAATTCTGGGCTATGCTCAGATGCATCACCCAAAAAGGCAATGTTTTGTTTATTTAACGAGATAATATGCTCTGTGGCTATCACCCCACCTTGCTGGTTGTCACAGCCAATTGATAACACTTCTTTGTGGTTAGGCTCTGCGCCCCAAATGACAAAATGGGTATTTTGCTCCAGCAGCTTTTGTAGTTTGTGCCCATAATCCACATAATCGCCATAACCTAATAAAATAATGCCATCGGCTTTATTACTGTCTTCATAATCGGCATGCCAGTCGCTAGAAAGCTGCTGAAAAGATACCAGCAAATCATAACCTTGCTGCGCCGTAGCACGGGTTATAGAGCCTAGCATCGATAAGAAAAATGGATTGATTAACGATTCATCGTTAGTGGGATCTTCACAAATCAATAATGCCAGCGTGTAACTATTTTGAGTACGTAAATTACTGGCGTTTTTATCCACTTTATAGTTAAGTTCTTTCGCAATAGCTTGAATACGTTGCCTTGTTTCAAGATTGACTAAGGGACTATTTCTCAGCGCACGAGAAACAGTCGATTGAGATACACCTGCTTTGTAAGCAATATCAATTGAAGTAGCTTTAGATGTCATATTCGCATCACGCCTTTATTATAGTTTTTTAGGTACTCTGTTATTGTTTATACCTAAAATGACATTAACAATCACCGTTTAATTACTTTTATAAACCTAATTCACTTAACAGATCATCAGCTTCATTTGTAACAGCAACTGCAGCACTTGTTGCTGCCAAATAATCTGCCTGCTTGTTAACACGATTGCCATGGCTTTCAATTAAAGCATCAGGGTCTATATCTTCATCCATGGCAAACTCTTTAAGTTTAATAAACTCCGTTTTATCCATGGCAAATTCAAGATAAAAGATATGATTATCTGCCGTTCTAAAGGTAACTCTTCGAGATACGGCCTCATCTAAATTGGTATCGATTGATATAGTCAGCTCTTTATTGATAGTCAACATTTTAGGCTGGCTTTGACTGATAGAGGTTTGTAATTCCTTAGAAATGGTTTTAATGAAATTACCCAAAATTTGATTCATTAATTCGCCCATCACATTGGCAACATCATCAGATGTATGTGAAATGGCTAGTTCAGATTCAGGCATGCCCATGTTAAGCATGTAGCGACGGTAAATTTCTATAGCCGCTTCTTTGGTAAAATTGATCACCACTAAGCCAGAAAAACCACCATCAAATATAGAAAAACAGCCAAGATCAGGTTTTAAACAGGTGCGAGTGATGTTTTGCACCATACCGGCATGAGTCACTTGACTGTCGCTGGTGCTTGAGAGGACATGGGTTACTGAGTGACATAACTTGAGTAAAATATCATCAGTAGTAACGACTTGCAGAGAATTCATAACAATGTTTGCCTTGTTTTAAAATTGCTTCATTTTAGGCTTATCACTGAACAAATCAAAGCTAAAACATTTTATTAGCAAAAATAAATACCCGCACCAACAAATGCTCAATATAAGCAAATATTTTTAATGGTTTAGATCAATATAATTAAACCTTTCCCCACCTAAAAATGTATCATTTTGTACAAAACCGTTATTAGCTCACAAAAAACCACATAAATTGTTATTTATATAACAATTTATGACAATGTTTTACTCATAAATATTTACCTAAATACATAAGGTCAAAAATGATTTCCTTTTTACGGCAATTAACAATTTTAAAACGCCTTTTTATAATGCTAGGCCTAGCAGCTGTTGGTACTGTCATTTTTGCCAGCTTCTCGATTAATGAGCAGTACAACAATTTATTAAAGCAAAAACATCTACAACTTGATGCACAAGTTTCCACGGCGGTATCGATGCTTGATGCACTGAGCGCTAACAAGCTAACAGTTGATAATGACACTAATGATCATCAAAGATTAGCCGAGCAAGCACTCTCAATTATCAATGATATCCGCTACCTGACAGATGATGCCTATATTGTATTCAACCAAGAAGGCAGCGTAATCAGTTTTCCAGCTAACGAGTCAAATTTGGGCCGCAGCGCAAAGTCATTTATTGCAGCTGATGGCAGCCTGCCCTTTATTGAGTTAATCACTGAAGCTAAAACAAACACAACTGCCCATTTGGATTATCAAGGCAGTGAAGGATATTCGAGTAAAGTTACAACAATTTTGGCTGAAGCGCATTTTTATCCTCAATGGGGCTGGACCATTATCGCTCAAGCAAGCGCCGCTGATGTAAATGAGAGTATGGGCAGTGTGATTATTAATTACTTAATTATTATGTTCATAATCTCCATCCCAATTTTTGGCTTCTTTTTACTGCTTAATGTATCAATCACTTCACCTATTAATGCAGCCATTGCTGCTATGGAAGATATCGCAAAAGGTGAAGGTGATTTATCTAAGCGCTTAAACAACAGTGGTAATGACGAAGTGGCGAAAATGGCCGATGCCTTTAATGCATTCGTCGAAAAAATTTCAACTATGGTGGCCAACTTAAAACCACTAGGTACTGAACTTGATACCGATGCGCAGCAATTATTGGTGGCCGTGGAAGAATCCAACCAAAGCGCGGAGCTAATACACCGCGAAACCCAAAGTGTCGCCACTGCTGTTAACCAAATGTTAGCCACCACTAATGACATGGCACAAAACACCTATCAAGCTGCAGATGGTGCCAACAACGTTAAACAACAAGCGCAGCAGTCTCAGCAGTTTATGCAGCAAACAGTGCATGAAACCCAAATACTGGTGACTGAACTTAAAAATGCTGAAAGCGTTACTCATGATTTAGGTAAATCTTCAGTTGAAATCAGCAGCATTTTAGACACCATTGGCGCCATTGCAGATCAAACCAATTTATTAGCATTAAACGCTGCAATTGAAGCTGCGCGGGCCGGTGAAAATGGTCGCGGTTTTGCTGTAGTTGCCGATGAAGTTCGCGCCCTTGCCACCCGTACCCAAGCCTCTACCAATGAAATTAATAAAATTATTTCTCAGATCCACAATGGCGTTGAACATGTCATAAAAAGTAATACTGAAACCCAGTTGCAATCTGAGCAATTACAAACTAAAGCAATACAATCGCAACAAGCCATGACTGAAATCTTAACCGTGATTGCCAGTATCAGTGATATGAACACGCAACTTGCCAGTGCTACCGAAGAGCAATCACATGTAACCGCCGAAATTAGCCGTAATATCACCACGATTTCAGATCTCACTGAGGTAGCGGTTAAATCCAATGAAACTAATAGCCAAGCCGCGCAGTCATTACAGCACATCAGCCAACATGTGACTCAGACCTTGAGTCAGTTTAAAACATAATTTTTTTTAATTTAAAGCCTAAAAAATACGTAAACCCGCTACTTACATTAGCGGGTTTGCGTTATTATCATTTGTATTATTAATGCTAAGAACGTAACTTCAATGTCCGATAGAATCTATTATGAAAAAACCGTTACCATTATCGCTCCCCATGGCATTCATACGCGACCTGCAGCTTTATTAGTAAAAGCGGCAAAAACCTTTGACTGTGATGTCATTGTCGAATGTAATGGTAAACAGGCCAGTGCCAAAAGTTTGTTTAAATTACAAACCTTAGGATTATATTTAGGTCAATCAGTTAAGGTCTTTGCCGTAGGTGATAAAGCAGAAGAAGCCGTTGAGACAGTGTCTGAATTACTCATCACCTTAAGTTAGTAGGATAAAATTTACAGGAAGTCATATGGCGGTATCAGGTATTGTAGTGTCACCAGGAATAGCATTTGGTAAAGCTATTCATATTAATCTGCACCACTCAAAGGTGGACTACAGATTATTGCCTGTCGCACAAATCCCACAAGAATGTGAAAAAGCCACCAAGGCGATTATCTTCCTAAGTCAATATTTAACTGATTGCCAGCAACACCTTGCCGTAGACAGCGAACACTTTAGCCTGATAGATGCTGACATCATGTTACTGCAAGATGATGATTTGGCCTTAGAACTAAAAAAGTATATCACCCGCTTTCGTTTTTCAGCCGAAGTTTCCATTGAGCGGGTATTTGCTCAACATGCGGATGAACTGGCTCAGCTAGACGACCCTTATATGGCTAATCGCAGTAATGATGTTATTTGCTTAGGCAAAAGGTTGATGGCTGCCGTAAATGGTACCTTGCTGTGGGATGTTTCAAAGTTAACTGAAAATGCCATTTTGCTGGCTGAAGACCTCACCCCTGCTGAATTTGCCACTATTCCACTCAATAAAATTAAAGGCATAGTGCTCAAAACAGGTGGGCTTACCAGCCATACTGCTATTTTAGCCAAGGCGGCCGGTATTCCAGCACTGCTAAGTTGTCAGTTTGACAATTTCAATATAAATGATGGTAGCCCACTTATTTTAGATGGCATTAGTGGTGAATTACACATTAATCCCACTGAATCAATTACCCAGCAACTTCAGCTTAAATCAGCACAAGAAACTCAACGACGCCAAGCACTAAAACAGTATGTGGACCAAGACAGTATCACCCAAGATGGCCATCCTGTGTGCTTACTCGCTAATGTCAGTAGTTTAAATGATGTTAGCCAAATACAAGATGCGGGCGCAGCGGGGATCGGTTTATTCCGCACAGAGTTTTTACTCATGCAAGTGGATAGAGTACCTGATGAAAAACAACAGTTTCATTTATACTGCGATGCGCTGCACAGCTTAAATGGAAAGGTGCTGACCATACGTACCTTCGATATTGGTGCAGATAAAGAAATCCCCTGCCTAAGTCAAGATTATGAAGACAATCCGGCACTGGGCGTACGGGGGATCCGCTACAGTTTGCAACATAAATCGCTATTTAGTACTCAAATTAAAGCAGTGTTACGGGCCGCTAATCATGGCCGAGTTCGGCTATTATTTCCTATGGTCAATCAAATAGAAGAATTAGAGCAAGCATTTGAAATCATAGACTGGTGTAAGCAGCAATTAATTGAAGAGGAAAAAGGCTTTGGTGAGATTAATATCGGCATCATGGTTGAAACACCTGCTGCAATATTAAATTTACCCCACCTATTGCCTAAGTTAGACTTTATCAGTATTGGTAGTAATGATTTAACCCAATACACCCTTGCTGCAGATCGAGGTAACCCTGAGCTGGTTAAGGATTATCCCCCCGTATCACCTGCAATGATCAAATTTATCAAAATGGCGGTGGATGAGTGTAAAGCGCATCAAACCAAAGTCTGCTTATGCGGAGAATTGGCCAGCGAACCCAAACTCATTAGCCTACTGGTGGGTTTAGGCATTGATGAGTTAAGCGTTAACAGTGCCAGTTTATTGGATGTAAAAGCCACTATTTGTAACGGCAATTACGCCCAGTTTACTCAACAAGCTGAGCAAGCATTAACCTTAAGTCATATTAACCAGCTCAACGAATTGTTAAATTAATAACAGCGATAGCGATGTGTTATCGTTAACTATTTTAAACATCGAAATAATCATAATAAAAGAGGCTGCATGTAATGGGATTTTTAAGCCGTATACGCAGATTAATATCAGGGCAACCGACCTTAACTGGTGGGATCAAAGTCTACGCGCCAATTTCTGGCGAGCTAGTTGATATCGAGAAAGTACCGGATGTAGTTTTTGCCGAAAAAATTGTCGGCGATGGTCTTGCAATTAACCCAACAGGAAAATTCATCCTAGCGCCGATTGACGGCACCATAGGTAAAATTTTTGAAACAAACCACGCATTCAGTATTGAGTCACACCAAGGACTCGAGCTATTTGTGCATTTTGGAGTCGGCACGGTCGAATTGCGCGGTAATGGCTTTAAACGACTCGCAGAAGAAGGCCAACAAGTTAAAGTTGGCGAACCCATTTTAGAATTTGATTTAGACTATCTAACCGATCAAGTTGAAAGCCTGTTAACCCCTGTAGTGCTCGCTAACATGGAAGATGTGCAATATTTAGATAAAGCCCAAGGCGCAGTAATTGCTGGGAAAGACGTAATATTTACCGTTGAATTATAACGTTAGCAGCAACATAATGACTATCACACCACCATACTGGGAAATCAAACAAAAATGAGTAGTAGTGTTATTTTCGGAATAAAGAATTGCGATACCGTACGTAAAGCCCGTAAGTGGTTAGAAGCAGAAAACCAACCTTTTAGCTTTCACGATTTTAGAGAACAAGGTATCGATGCCAAAACCATTACTCAGTGGACTGAATTAACCGACTGGGAATTATTATTCAATAAACGCAGCACCAGTTTTCGCGCCTTAACTGATGCCCAAAAAGACGGCATAGATAAACAAAAGGCCATCAGCTTGATGGTTGAACACCCAACCTTGATTAAGCGTCCTGTCCTTATTCAAAATAATAAGATCCTTATTGGCTTTAAAGCTGCAGATTATCAAGCGTGGTTTAACTAATGACTCAAGACGTATTAGCATTAACCAAAGAGTTAATCTCACGCCCTTCTGTGACTCCATTAGATGAAGGTTGTCAAACCTTAATGGCTGAGCGCCTTGAAGCTGCTGGGTTTAACATTGAACCTATGGTATTTGAAGACACCACAAATATGTGGGCAAGACGGGGCACCGAAGCGCCTGTTTTTTGTTTTGCTGGTCACACTGATGTGGTGCCCGCGGGCGATTTAAATAAATGGCACACCCCGCCTTTTGAACCTACGGTTATAGATGACTATATTCATGGCCGCGGCGCCGCAGATATGAAAGGTTCACTGGCAGCGATGACTATTGCTACCGAACGTTTTGTGGCTAAGCATCCCGATCATAAAGGCTCTATTGCATTTTTAATCACCAGTGACGAAGAAGGCCCATTTATCAATGGCACCACTCGCGTTATTGATACCCTTGAAGCTCGCAATGAAAAAATCACCTGGTCATTGGTTGGCGAGCCTTCATCGACCCATAAGTTAGGTGATATTGTAAAAAATGGCCGTCGAGGCAGCTTAACCGGTAATCTTACCGTTCATGGCATTCAAGGCCATGTTGCCTACCCGCACCTTGCAGATAACCCAATCCATAAAGCCTCACCCGCATTAGCTGAGCTTGCGCAAATGCATTGGGATAATGGCAATGAGTTCTTTCCACCAACCAGCTTTCAAATAGCCAATATTAATGGTGGTACGGGTGCGTCCAATGTCATTCCAGGTGAACTAGAGGTGATGTTTAACTTCAGGTATTCAACAGAAGTCACTGCTGAGGAACTAATTAAACGCGTGCTCAACATCTTAGATGCCCATGGATTAAATTATGAAATTGACTGGGTGTTTAACGGCCTGCCTTTTCTAACCGGCGGCGGACCCTTGCTTGAAGCCACTAAAGCCGCGATTTTAGAAGTCACTGGTTATGAAACCGATCCTCAAACAACAGGTGGCACCTCTGATGGACGCTTTATTGCACCAACAGGCGCACAGGTTATCGAGTTAGGTCCGGTAAATGCGACCATTCATAAGGTCAATGAATGCGTGAAAGTCTCAGATTTAGAAGTCTTAGCCCTATGCTATGAGTCTATATTGGAAAAGCTTTTGTGCTAAATGTTGATATCAGCAATCCAGCCCTTTATGGGCTGGACGAATCACAACTTGTCACTGTACAAGGGCATTTACTGACTCAAAAAACCGCTGAGGCATTTGGCCAAATGCAGCAACACGCAGTCCTTGATGGTATTGCCATTGAGCTTTGTTCGGCTCACCGCAATTTTGCTAAACAAGCCGCAATTTGGAACGCGAAAGCCCAAGGGAAACGGATTCTTTTAGACCTCAACAACCAAGTATTGGATTGTCAAAACCTCACTGACGATCAACTTGTTGATGCGATTTTAAATTGGTCTGCCCTACCCGGCGCATCACGCCATCACTGGGGGACTGACATTGATGTCTATGATGGCAATAACATAAATCGGCAACAACTAAAATTAATTAGTGACGAATACTTGATTGATGGCCCTTGCGGCGCCCTTTCAGTATGGTTGCAACATCATGCTCAACAATATGGGTTTTATTTACCTTATCAAGCCGGGCGCAGCGGCGTGAGTCCAGAACCTTGGCATTTAAGCTATTTTCCTGAATCTAGCCTTTATTTAGCCCAATACGATCGCAAAAGCCTCAAACAACTGTTGTCTAATTCTAATATCTCATTAAAATCAGCGCTGATAAATCGACTCGATGAATTAGTTGACCGCTATGTGTATTTTATTGCAGATGCGCCGAAGTGATTTTAAGCCTGTTAAATCAGTATCAAACACTAGATCTGATGAATTTATCATAGTATCCGCAGATTATTTTTATATTGTTAACCTTTATTGAGACCATTCATGCCTAATCAAAGCCAGACCTTTGCTATTAATGAACAACCGCTACATTTTATTGATCAAGGCCAAGGTCCTGTCATCTTGTTTATCCACGGCTTCCTCAGTGATTGTCAACAATGGCAGCCGCAAATAGAATTATTTAGCCTATCTCATCGCTGTATTGCGGTTGATTTATGGGCTCACGGTCAATCAGGTGCACTACCTAGTGGCACCACATCTTTGGTCACTGTCGCTCAGCATTGCTTATCCTTATTAGCCCATTTAAATATTGATCAGTGTATGGTTATTGGTAATGGTTGCGGCAGCGCTATTGCAGCAGAAATGGTCTTAGCCCAACCTAAAACGATTTCAAAATTGGTCCTAGCCAACAGTTTTATTGGCTTTGAACCACAGGTTAATAGTGCCAAATACCAATTATGGATTGATGAGCTTTGCGCAGCTAAACAGTGCAGTGAAGCACTCGCCGATACGATAAGCAGCCAGTTTTTTGCTGCAACCGATGATTCTCAAACATTAATGGCTAACTTTAACCAACAGCTAATGGGGTTATCAGCTCAACGCATTGAACAACTTGCCTTGTTTGCGCCGTTAGTATTTTATAAACGTGACAGCTTAGAATTAGCAGAGCAATTCACCCTGCCATGTTTAATCCTCGTTGGCTCACAAAATAAACTGCGAACGCCGCTAGAAGCCTATTTAATGCAAGACTGTATTAGCGCCAGTAAACAGCTGCAGATCAGTAACGCTGGTCACATGTGTAATCAAGAACAGGCAGACGAATTCAACCAGCTTTTACACGCTTTTTTATAAAGCCTAAAACAACTAATGTTACTGCTAATAAGCTGCACGACTTGATTAAAAGTTATAATAATTACGCATTTTCATCACCTTATATAGATTAAACAGTACATTGCAATATACTGATATAATAATAAAAATTTATAGTGCAACCAGTACTCCTGTTTGTCCGAGTAAACTTAAAAACGGTTATAAAGCATAAATGAAATTATTAAAGCCTCTTTTTGACAATAATCGCCGCTGGGCTGAACGCATTAGTAAGGAAGATCCTGAATTTTTTGCCCAGCTTGCCCAACAGCAAAATCCTGAATATTTATGGATCGGTTGCTCTGATAGCCGCGTACCTTCAAATCAAATTATCGACTTGATGCCTGGCGAAGTATTTGTGCACCGTAATATTGCTAATATGGTGATCCATACCGACCTTAATTGCTTATCTGTCATTCAATACGCTGTGGAAGTGCTCAAAGTAAAACATATTATGGTTGTGGGGCATTATGGCTGTGGCGGTGTAAAAGCGGCTATGAGCAAAGAGCGTTTAGGCTTGATTGATAACTGGTTAGGTCATATTCGTGATATTTACCGCATACACAACAAAAACCTAGAACAACTTAGCCCACAACAACGTTTTGACCGCTTGTGCGAGCTAAACGTTATGGAACAAGTTGCCAATGTCACCAGCACAACGATTGTTCAAGATGCATGGGACAGAGGCCAAGAAATTGCCATTCACGGCTGGATATATGGCATTAATAACGGACTACTTACAGATTTAGATGTCACGGTAAATAGTGAGCATGCCAATAATGCGCTGTAAAAATGTTGATATGGCCAACGAACCATCTCTGCAGATCAGATAATCTTTACAGAGATTAAACTAAATAGGTAACAACCAAATGCTGACTAAGCTAATTGGTTGTATATAATAAAGCATAAGTTACATTCGGGCTCAGTAGCCCCTTTGTTTAGCGTTTCAGATAAGTAGGATATTGATGAAAGTTACTCTTTTAATCCCAGCAAGATATGGCTCAAGTCGTTTTCCAGGTAAACCACTGGCACACATTAACGGCAAACCAATGATACAGCATGTGTGTGAACGTGCGGCACTCGCTAAAGGGTTAGATAATATCTACGTTGCTACTGATGATGTTCGCATAAAAGACACGGTTGAGTCTTTTGGTGGTCAAGTAGTCATGACCAGCTCTGATGCGGCTTCTGGTACTGATCGCATCAATGAGGCCATTGATATACTTGGATTGGACGACAGTGATTTAGTGATTAATGTACAAGGGGATCAACCGTTAATTGACCCTATTTCAATTGAACAAATGATCAGCTTATTTGAACGCCACCCAGGCGAATTCGAAATGGCGACATTAGGTTATAAAATTGATAAAGACAAAGATATTGATGACCCTATGCAAGTAAAAGTGGTTTTTGATAACGAGTTTAATGCCCTGTACTTTTCACGTTCTCGTATTCCTTTTTGCCGTGATAATGACAGTGAGGATTACGCGGTATACAAGCATATCGGCATTTATGCTTACACCAGTAAATTTGTTAAAGCGTTTGCTAAATTGCCCCTCGGTCGCTTAGAGAACCTTGAAAAACTTGAACAGTTACGAGCCCTTGAATATGGCCATAAGATAAAAATCGCCATCAGCGCTTTCAACTCACCAGAAGTTGATACCCCTGAAGATATCCGTAAATGTGAACAACGCTTAGCTGTTGATTAATCAGCAACTTAATGGTCAAAACACCAGTTAAGGATTATCATGAACGATTTAGAAGTTTGGCTTATTATCATTTTAGTCGTCGGTATTATTGCCAGTAATTTAGCGGTATTAAAATATAGCGCTAAGTTTAAAATGCCGCAGTTTGGTGAGCCAAAAACTAAAACTGATAAAGCTGCTGAGGACGAATCAGTAAAAGATCTTAATACCGACCAAGCGCCAACGGATAAGGGTGATAACGACAAGTAACTCAAGTAATTCAAGTAACTACCGGCTTAAATACCTTATGATGCATCAGGTATGACTCATAGGCTTCAGCCCTGGTAAATTAGCCTGACTTGATCGAAAAAAATAAAAAAGCGAATGACACTGTTTATATGCAGTAGTCATTCGCTTTTTGTAGTTTTCTCTAAATTTATACAAACTATGCCAGTTGAATTAGAGCAGTAGCTTGGCTCAGTTTTAACAAGTTTTGAGTGTCTATTTAGGATTTTGAAACAGACGAAGTCTCTTTATCTAAAGCTAAACTGTTGTTTTGATTACTACTGTTAGGCCAAGCATTAATCACCGCTTTTACCAGTGACGCTAATGGAATTGCAAAGAATACCCCCCACACGCCCCATAAGCCGCCAAAAACCAACACCGCGGCAATAATCATCACTGGGTGTAAATCCACTGCATCAGAAAATAATATTGGCACCAACACATTACCATCAAGGGCTTGGATTATCCCGTAGCCAATCATCACATAACCAAATTCAGGGCTTACGCCCCACTGCACAAAGGCCACTAACGCTATGGGTAATGTCACCAGTGTCGCGCCAACATAGGGGATCAATACGGATAAACCCGTTAGCACCCCTAACAATGCTGAGTAACGCAGTCCCATAATGGCAAAAAATACGTAGCTCACAGTACCAATGATGACAATCTCAATCACTTTTCCGCGAATGTAATTGAAAATTTGTTGGTCCATTTCAAACCAAACTTTACGAGCTAAATCACGATTATTAGGAAAAAAACGTTTACTGCTTTTCAGTAACTGATCTTTATCTTTTAAGAAGAAAAACACCAATAACGGCACTAGAATCACGTATACCATCAATACCAGTAGCGAGGCAGAGTAACCTAAAAGTTGTTTGCCTATATCAAATAAATGCTGGGTATCAACTAACTTTTTTAGCTCTATTACCATGGCATCAATTTGTTCAATACTGACATATTGAGGGTAATCAACCGTTAATGCCTTAAGTGACTGCATCCCGGTATCAATCATTACCGGTAAGTCCGTGGCTAAGGCTACCCCTTGACGCCATAAACTGGGAACAAGCCCGAATGCGACCAAGACCATTATGCCGATAAACAACACTAAGATTAACGACGCGCCCACGGTGCGATTAATACCAAACTTAGCTATTTGTGCCACCGGCCATTCAAGTAAAAATGCCAAAATTAAGGCAACTAATAAGGGAGCAAGTAAGCCACCAGCAAAATAAATTAATAGCCCGATCCCTAATAATATAAATAATAATGTAATTGCATGTGGATCACTAAAGCGCGCTTTGTACCAATCACTTAAAAATGAAAGCATTTTGTTCCTTAAACAGTGTCACGGAAGACTTAATCATATTAAGAGTTAACCAATCTTAAGTCAGCCAAATTATTCAGTTAAATTGTTACCTTTCGTAACCATAAAAGACTGTGAATGGGGACTTTCATCAGTTATTTTAAGTTGATAGCCCATTTTTTTTATAAACTGCGGAACATCTCGACGTGAACCAGAGTCAGAGATACTGAAACATAGCGATTCACCTAGTTTAAGTTTCTTTAATGCCAACTTGATTTGTACCAAAGGATAAGGGCATTGATAAGCTGTTAAATCAATTAATTTCATTATGAACTTGCTTTAAATATTCTCTGGCCATTATCCTAGCAAGGATAGTAAAGTACAAGTAATTCGCTATAGCATATATCGCTTACCACCTATTGAAATAATTATAATAAAGGTTACATTTGCGCAAATTATCGTTTTCCCAATTCTCAAAAAGTGTTGTAACAACTGCTGTTGCTTTAATGCTCACAGCTGGTGTGGCAAAAAGCTTTGCCAGCAACAACCTACCCGATCTCGGTACTGCCGCAGTCAATACCTTTAGTTTAGAAAAAGAAATGGTCTATGGCGATGCCTATATGCGGGTCATTCGTTCATCAGCACCTATTGTTAGTGATCCTGTGCTGAATCAATATATGTCAGAACTTGGCAATAAACTGGTTGCCCACGCCACTGGAGTAAAAACACCCTTTTACTTTTTCTTATTAAAAAATGATGAAATTAACGCCTTTGCTTTTTTCGGGGGCCATGTAGGCGTACATACAGGCTTATTTCTTAATGCCGACACAGAAAGCGAATTAGCCTCTGTACTTGCCCATGAAATTACTCACGTAACGCAACGTCACTTAGCCCGTTCGTTAGAAGCACAAGAAAAAAGTTCTACTGCTACTATTGTGGGGATGTTAGGGGCGATTTTATTAACCATTGCTGCGCCACAAGCAGGTATGGCAGCGTTAGCTACAACCCAAGCGTTATCTACACAATCACGCATTAACTACACACGTTTACATGAAAGAGAAGCTGATAGAATTGGCATGCAAACGCTCGCAGCTGCGGGATTTGACCCCAATGGCGCCGCCGATTTTTTCTCTAAGCTTGCTATACGCTATCGCTTTACTACTACGCCACCGCAAATGCTACTGACTCACCCATTACCCGAGTCACGTATTACCGATGCCCGTAACCGCGCAACCCAGTTTCCTCATCGATATATCCCTGATCAGTTAAACTACCAACTTGCTAAAGCGCGTATTCAAGTGCGCTTTTCAAGTTACAGTGAACAAGCGGCTTTATCTATGTTTGAGCAGCAACTAAAAAAAGAAAGCTATAGCTTTAAAAGTGCTGCACTTTATGGGAAAGCATTGGCTCTATTTAGAGCGAAACGCTTTACTGAAGCAGAAGATATTATCGATGACTTGTTAGCAAATAAGCCAAACAATCTGTTTTATATTGATACTAAAACTGATTTGTTAGTTCAAAAGAAAGATTTTGACGGCGCCATTGAGATGTTATTGCATCACAATAAGCTTAAACCTATGTCGCAAGTAATTTCAGCTAACCTTGCCAACGTGTATGTGGAAGCTGAACAACCCGAAAAAGCCATTCCGCTATTAGAAGATCTTATATTTCTAGATAAGCAAAATATATTGCCTTATCAAATTTTAACTCAGGCCTATCGCAAAATGGGTAATAAGGCACTTGAATATTATACTAATGCTGAAGTCATGGCCTTAGCGGCCAATTATGATGGCGCGATTGATCAACTTAACTATGCCTATCGCCACTCAGAAGGCCAATCGTTACAAGTTGCCAGAATTGAGGCGAGGATCCGCCAATTTAGACAAGCTAAACGTGAGCTTGACGCTCTCAAATAATTACCGCTAAGCAATGGTGAGTTAAGTTATCAGATAGCTAACCATTGCTTAGATTTTTTGTTAATATGCCCCAAAATATAAAAAAGAAGCAATCTAATGACAACTGTTACCCTTTATCATAACCCTCGCTGTTCAAAAAGCCGCCAAACCCTTGCGTTACTAGAAGCACAAAATGTTCAAATAAACATTGTTGAATATTTAAAAAACGTTCCTTCTAGCGACGAAATTAGCGCTATTTTAGCCATGTTAGCAATCAGTCCAAGAGAGCTAATGCGCACTAAAGAAACCGAATACAAAGAACAAAACCTTGCGGATGTTAATTTAACCGATGAGCAATTAATCAACGCCATGATTAACACCCCTAAATTAATTGAGCGCCCTATTGCTATTGCAAACGGCAAAGCTGCAGTAGGTCGACCACCTGAAAATGTGTTAGCCATTTTGTGAGAATAACCATGACAACACATACCTTATTTCAACTATGCCGTGTGGGCTATGTCTCATTATTAATGCTGCTTACTGGCTGGTTTATCCAGCAAGGCATGACAGGTGAATATTCATTAGCCTTTAATTTGTTATGGATAGCCCCTTTGTTACTGCCCATTAAAGGGATATTAACGGGTAAGCCATACACTTATGCCTGGGCAAGTTTCATTTTATGCTTATACCTTTTACATGGACTAACCCTGCTGTATGTCACAGAAGATGCATTATATTTTGCGCTTATTGAATCTGTACTTATTAGCGCACTGTTAGTCGCTTTTCCTTTTTATGCCCGCCTACGTGGTAGAGAACTAGGCTTAGGTTTAAAGAAAAAGTCCAAAGACCAATAATATAAGCTTGCTACTTATAAACTAAATTACTTAAGCGCCTTTGGGCGCTTTTTTATTTAAAAACAGCAAATCACTTCGCCATAACCAAGCACCTAGTAAGTGACAAGTAGATAAAAAGATAAGTAAGTAACAAGTAAAGAAAAGGTTACCAAATAGTTTCACCGCTCTTTTTGCAAGCAAGACTCCATGCTATATTGATTTTTGATAACATTTTTAGATTAAAATGCAAAAGCAACGGAGATTGTGTATGAAAAATAACATGGCTATTACAGCTATACTCGCCTCAGTGACTTTTCTGTCAGCCTGTGGCGGTAGCTCTGACTCATCTTCGCCAGGAGACCCTGAAACCACATTGCCCATCAATGTCTGCGAAACCAGCTCCGGTTTAACAACCGTTAATAATGGCACAGAATTGAATTTTAATGTTGAACAGCAATATTACGTCAATCAATCCGCCAGTATTACTGTTGGGGTCAGTAACCAAAACAGCAACGACTACCAGTTTAACTGGCAACAAACTGCAGGACCCGCATTAGATATCAGCTCAGAAAACAGCCCAGTGCTGGCATTTTATATTCCTGAAGCTGCAGACTATAGCTTCACTGTCGAGGCAACCAGTGGCCAAATTTCTTACAGCGACAAAATTTCCATCAGTGCTGCGCAAATGTCGCAACAGTTAAATGTCTATAGCGATCATCAAGTTGTTGCAGGTAATGATGTCAGCCTGCGCCTTGGTCAGATCAACAACCAAGTGCCATCTAACATACAATGGTGTTATTTTTCAGACCAACAAATTAGCCTTGATTTAACCAATGCAGAAAGGCCACTATTTACCGCACCAGATAATATTGCAGAAGATACCTTTGTTGGCCTTAAAGTGACCGCAGACTTTGCCGGTGAAACCTTAACCGATGAAGTCTTTGTATTAGTGACGAAACAAAACGCCATCACCTCGCCCTACTTTGATAGCCCCATCGCTAAAACCTATGCCTATAACAGTGCATCACCTTATGCAATTAACGCGCAGCGGTGTGTTTACTCTAATCAATTAAACCAAACTTGCCAGCTAAATGACTTACCGTTAATTGGCCAACAACTAGACTCAGAAACCATTGCAGATGTCATGGATAGAGTGGTTGTTTCCCATGACTGGATGGGCCGAAACTTTGAGCAATTTTTAACTCAATCGGATCCTAACAGTGATTTTATCAAGTTATTACAATCAGTAAGCGCGGTTGTCATTAGCTATGATATTAGACCATCATTTTACTGGGTGGCTACGGGCGCTATTTACCTCGACCCTGAGTATTTGTGGTTAAGCCCGACGGAAAGAGACACCATCAATGAAGCACCTGATTATCGTAGTGACTTTGGTAACGATTTAAAATTTATTATGCCGTGGCGTTATGTGAAAAATAATGACTATGTATCTATTAGTTATGATCGGGCAATCCGTCAATCGCGCACTATTGCAGATCTTACACCGCGCTTAGCCAGTTTGATGTATCACGAATTAGCTCACGCTAATGACTTTTTCCCGCGTTCGACCCATAGCCAGTTACAAGGCCCGACTTTAATTGATGACTTCTATCGTAGAGCAAATAGCAATTCACTGGTATCTGATCAATTGCAGAATATTGAGCCATTAACCAGCGCTGAAATGTATGGTTTAGCCGCCGTCAGCTTTTTAGGTGAAACCGCTGACGCAACTCAAAAAGCCTATGTACCTAGTGATGTCACTAGCTTCTTTTTGACCGATTATGCTAATGATTTTTATAACTACTCGTCGACTCGTGAAGACGCCGCAATGTTGTTTGAAGAAGCCTTTATGAGTCATCGTTATCAAATTCAAAGGGATGTGGCAGTCACAGATACCGATAACTTAATCGTAGATTGGGGGCAGCGAGGCCGCATTGGCGCAGACGAACTCTCAACCCGAGCTGCATTTGTTATTAATCAAATGATGCCTGAAGTAGATGGTGAATCGTTATTAAATGGCTTACCTGCGCCAATAAACATGATTGCCGGCCAAGATTGGTTTGATAATGTCGATATATCACCCAGCCTGTCAAGAAACATGTCTAGAGCCAGCACAATGTCAAACATCAGTTCAGACGCTAACGCTGTGACATCAGATAATAGGCCTGCAATACAAGTGGGTCGTGAGCACAGAGATATGCCTATACCCTCGCGTTAACCAAATCAGAAATTAACCAATTTTTTGTGACTACCAATAAAAAACCACCTTAATCGGTGGTTTTTTATTTTAGATTGTAAGCTTTCATAAAAGCGTAAAACTCAATTATAAAAAATTGTCACTTACAATCGCAGCATTTCTTTAATGAAAGGAATCGTCAATTTACGTTGATGTACCATAGAAGCTTTATCTAGCTTATCAAGCACATCGAATAAGGTACGTAAGTCTCGAGCCATGCGAGTTAACAGAAAGCGCCCCACCTCATCAGAAAGCTGCAAACCACGCATCGCTGCACGCCGCTGTAATGCCACTAACTTTTCTTCGTCTGCCATGGGTTGTAATTGATATATCAAGCCCCACTGCATCCGTGAAATTAAATCAGGTAATGCAAAACCAGCTTCAGTTGGTGATGAGGTGCCACTTACAATCAAGCGACAATCTTGCTGCTCTTCAATACGATTGTATAAATGGAACAGCGCCTCTTCCCATATTGGGTGTCCTGCAATGGCATCAATATCATCGATACAAATTAGTTGTAACGACTCAATACCTTCAAATAGCTCAGGAGAAATACTGGCATGAATGCCAAGTGGGATATATAAAGTACGGCGCTCTAAATCGTTCGCGTGCGCACAAGCTGCGTGCATTAAGTGAGTACGGCCAGACTTTACCGGACCATATAAATACAAACTAGAAGCAAGGCTGCCTTCAGCGGCAGCCTGTAGCTTTTGGATTAACTCATCGTTACCTACTGCAGGGTAATAACTCTGAAATGTTTCATCATCAGGTAAATAAACTGGTAACGATAATTGTTTTGGTGAGTTTTGGGTCACTCAAAAATTCTCTAATAATTAATACAAGCGACAGTTAGTATAACACACTCAATCTAATGCCATTGATAGATTAATGACACTGTTGTTTCAGAATCTAGATTAGGATCAACATTATTGATACTGTTTTCTTGCCCAGCGTTTAAATTGGGTGGAACCACTGTGTTAACAGTATCAATTTGCGTCAGTCTTTTATTAATACTCAGTAATTTTTCTAAATCGCTGGCATCACCAAATAACGATAAGTTGTAAGTAACGGTATCAGCTTTAAACTGGCTTAAACTCACCGACTTAATCGCACTTAATTGGGTTAAGTAAGCTTCAATGTCAACTAATTGCGCCATAGTTTGAACCCCTACTAAGGTTAACTTAGTTTGGGCGCTGTTTCCTGAGTCAGCGAAGGCATATTGGCTAACAAAATATCCCGCTAACCTTGATAAGATTTCATCTGTTGCTTGCTCGTAATCCGCGACTTCTGCTTGGTGGTTAATTAAAGGCTGCATAACACCGCTAGCATTGCCTTTATCAAATAAAGCTACATTAAAGCGCACAAAACCGCCCACTTGATCAATATCGGCCATGGCAAAATAGTCCGCTTGGTAGCGTTTTGATGCATTGGCAACCACATCGGCAAACATGCCTCGTACATCAGAGACATTAACTTGCATCACATCGTCTAAATCCATCACAGGTAACAGGATTGGAATGCCTTTATTATTGGCATCTAAATCGATTTGCGTTCTAATATCAGATTCAGCTGCATCCGCTAAAATAGCTCTATCGCCAGCATTTTCGATAGACATCCATAACAAAGTTGATGGGCGTTGGCGGCCCCACACTGGTAATTCTGCTTCACGAAGGGTCGAAATAATACGTTTATGATCAAAGTTTGCCTTTAACACTAACTCATCATCCACTTGGCTGTAGCCGTATTGAGTCAGTAAGGATTCAGGCTTGTTAATATGACTTTTAATCAATGGGTGTTCAAGCACTGAAGTTAAGCCCGAATTCTTTATAAATACAGTGGATAGCGCTTGTTTTAAGGCAACTTGTCGTTCATTTGTGGCTCGAGAAGTTACCACAACATCAGCTTCATCGAGTAAAGCGATTTCAGCAGCAATAACAGCAAAGCTGTTTAGGGCAAACACACAACCAATAACAATGAACTGAATTAAAAGTTTTAACATGGCAAAGTAAACGCAATCTAAGAAAAGTGTTCGAAGTGTAGCATATTAATTTTACTTCTAAAATTACATTACAGTGCTGTAATTTGCAGCAAAAGGCTGTTAAAGATGATCTAAAATACAGACATTATTAGCAATTTCACTTATCTTAAATTCGAAACTCTCATTTATAATAAACATAGGATTTATATGAAACGCTTGTTCATACCCTTACAGGGCGCACAAATGCTGTTTGTTGCATTTGGTGCCTTAGTATTAATGCCATTGTTAAGTGGGCTTGATACAAGTGTCGCCCTATTCACTGCCGGATTTGGCACATTGTTATTTCAAATCATCACTAAGCGCCAAGTGCCTATTTTTTTAGCCTCATCATTCGCGTTTATAGCGCCAATTATGTATGGGGTACAAACATGGGGCATTCCCGCCACAATGGGTGGACTCATGGTGGCAGGTTTCGTTTATGTGCTGTTAGGTTTGATGGTCAAGGTCAAAGGGAGTGGCTTTATTCATAAGCTTTTACCTCCGGTTGTTGTTGGGCCTGTCATTATCATTATCGGTTTGGGCCTTGCGCCTATGGCCGTTAACATGGCGCTGGGTAAAACAGGTGACGGTAGTAGCGTTATTGTAGAACAAGAAATTGCACTATTTATCGCGCTAATGTCATTAGCGACCACTGTGTTAATTGCCGTTTTTGCCAAAGGTGTGCTTAAGCTAATGCCGATCCTTGCCGGTATTTTGGTGGGTTACGGCTTTAGCTTGGCGTTCGGTATTGTTGATTTTAGTCCAGTTGCGCAGGCAAGTTGGCTTTCTGTTCCCAAATTTGTTGCCCCTGAATTTCACTGGCAAGCGATACTGTTTATGATCCCCGTAGCCATAGCGCCAGCCGTTGAGCATATTGGCGACTTATTAGCGATTTCAAATGTGACAGGTAAGGATTACTTTAAAAAGCCTGGGCTACACCGTACGTTAACGGGTGATGGCGTGGCCACCATTGCGGCCTCAGCACTAGGCGGACCACCAAACACTACCTACAGTGAAGTCACTGGCGCAGTAACACTGACAAAAAACTTTGACCCGCGAATAATGACTTGGACTGCTATCACGGCAATCACGTTAGCGTTTATTGGTAAATTAGGCGCATTGATGCAAACAATTCCGTTACCCGTTATGGGCGGCATTATGTGTTTATTATTTGGCTCCATCGCCGCAGTTGGCTTAAATACCTTAATTAGAAATCAGGTAGATTTAAATGAGCCACGTAATCTCAGCATTGTTGGGGTGACTTTAGTGTTCGGTATTGGGGGAATGGCTTTTGGTATTGGTGAGTTTAGCCTGACAGGCATTAGCCTATGTGGCTTAGTGGCGATTGTAATGAATTTAGTCTTACCTATGCCAAAAGAGCCTCAAGCCGATTAAGTTTTAATTCCATATTACTATTGTAGGCAACAAATTATTGGCAACAAAAAACCCTTAATTTAAGCAAATTAAGGGTTTTTACTTTAAAAGTTCATCTACTTTGCGTTTAAGCTTTGAAAAATTCGAAGCTAACGCTTACAGGCGCAACAAAAAATGACTTATTCAGCGTCTTCTTCAGTGCGGAACTTATCAGCTGTTGCGGTGATCATTGGCTGTAACTCACCTTTTTGGTACATCTCAGTGATGATATCGCAACCACCGATAAGCTCACCTTCAATCCACAACTGTGGGAATGTCGGCCAATTAGCGAATTTTGGTAATTCAGCACGGATATCTGGATGCTGTAAAATGTCTACGAAAGCAAACTGCTCACCACAGTTGATCATCACTTGCGCGACTTGAGATGAAAAACCACAGCTTGGTAATTTTGGAGAGCCTTTCATATAAACAATGATAGGGTTTTCACTAATTTGCTGCTTAATTTTGTCTACTGTTTCCATTTTTATTCCTAAGTGCTACTTAATAATCTAAGGCTATTGTACGCCAGCTTTCATCATAACAAAATCCCACAGTTTGTAGGGTTTTGTTAGAAAATGATTTTTTCGATTGACTGTATCGACATATTTCATCAAACAATGATTCACATCACAAAAATTTTAAGTACAATGTCAGGGTGAGTATGTCATACCAAAAGGTATATAAAACGATAACCTAAGTCCATGGAGAGATACTAATGGCTTTCGAATTACCAGCATTACCATATGCTAAGAACGCACTTGTACCACATATTTCTGAAGAAACTATCGAATTCCATTACGGTAAGCATCACAACACTTATGTTGTTAAGCTTAATGGTCTTGTTGCAGGTACTGAATTTGAAAACAAAACCTTAGAAGAAGTTGTAAAAACTTCAACTGGTGGCGTATTCAACAATGCAGCTCAGATTTGGAACCACACTTTTTACTGGAACTGTCTAGCGCCTAATGCTGGCGGTGCTCCAACGGGTGCTATCGCTGAAGCAATTAATGCAGCTTTCGGCTCATTTGAAGAATTCAAAGCGAAATTTACTGATTCTGCAGTAAACAACTTTGGTAGTGCTTGGACTTGGTTAGTTAAAAATGCTGACGGTTCTGTGGCTATTGTTAACACAAGCAATGCTGCGACTCCTTTAACTGACGAGTCAGTAACACCATTGATGACTGTTGATGTTTGGGAACACGCTTATTACATCGATTACCGTAACGTTCGCCCTAACTACCTAGCTGCTTTCTGGGAATTAGTTAACTGGGAATTCGTTAACGCAAACTTCGCTGGCTAAATGCTAACAAGTTTACAATGAGATGAATAAAAGGAGCTAATTAGCTCCTTTTTTATTGGTTCATGTTTAGTGTTTCTGTTTTATCGTTACTGCTCAAACCGACCAACTACATTTGCAACAGTTGCATTTGCAACGTTTTATCTTTGTTTTTATTAGAATTTTTTACAATTCCCTATTCGCTAATCTCAAATCCCTGACCTAGACTTTATCTAACGGCCATTAAAAAGCACTACTATTTTGTTTAAATTAAAATCGGCTTAACACCATAAATGCGCTGTCACTCAAGTACTTTCACCTTAGTTTAAAGGGGTTTCTTATGGGCATATTCGAACATTACCAACAACGTTATGAGCAAAAACTAGACGAAGAATACTCACTGCAGCAGTTTCTTGAAATCTGTAAGGAAGACAGAAGTGCTTATGTGTCGGCGGCCGAACGGATGTTAATGGCCATCGGTGAATCTAAAACCATCGATACTTCAAAAGATCCTAAACTCAGTAGAATTTTTTCAAATAGATTAATTTCTTACTATCCAAGCTTTACTGATTTTTATGGCATGGAAGAGTCCATTGAACAAATTGTCTCTTACCTTAAACATTCTGCCCAAGGTCTAGAGGAATCAAAACAAATCCTCTATCTGTTAGGACCAGTAGGTGGTGGTAAATCATCATTAGCAGAAAAACTCAAAGCCTTAATGCAAAAGGTGCCTATTTACATCTTAAGTGCCAATGGCGTTCGCAGCCCCGTTAACGATCACCCTTTATGCTTATTTGATCCCGATGAAGATGCTGAGCTGCTAACTAACGAGTATGCGATTCCACCACGTTATATTAAAACCATCATGTCACCATGGGCAGTAAAACGTTTACATGAATTTGGTGGGGACATTACTAAATTTAAAGTAGTTAAGGTTTACCCTTCGATCTTAGATCAAACCGCTATCGCTAAAACCGAACCCGGTGATGAGAATAACCAAGATATTTCAGCATTGGTGGGTAAAGTTGATATTCGTCAGTTAGAGCATTTTTCACAAGATGACGCTGACGCTTATGCCTACTCGGGCGCATTATGCCGTGCGAACCAAGGGGTGATGGAGTTTGTGGAAATGTTTAAGGCTCCAATTAAGGTGTTGCATCCACTGCTTACAGCCACACAAGAAGGTAATTACAACGGTACAGAGGGCTTATCTGCCTTGCCATATAACGGTATGATTTTAGCTCACTCCAATGAGTCTGAGTGGACCACTTTTAGAAATAATAAAAACAATGAGGCATTTTTAGACCGAGTTTACATCGTAAAAGTGCCCTACTGTTTACGGGTCTCTGAAGAGATGGAAATTTATCAAAAATTACTGTCAAACTCAGAACTATCCAAAGCGCCTTGTGCCCCTGGCACCCTAGAAACTTTAGCTCAGTTCAGTATTCTGTCACGCTTAAAAGTACCTGAGAACTCCTCTATTTACTCCAAAATGCGCGTCTACAATGGTGAAACGTTAAAAGATACTGACCCTAAAGCCAAGTCGTACCAAGAGTATCGTGATTATGCCGGTGTCGATGAAGGAATGCAGGGGTTATCAACTCGTTTTGCATTCAAGATATTATCTAGAGTGTTTAACTTTGACGATACTGAAATTGCTGCAAACCCAGTACATCTATTTTATGTACTTGAAAAGCAAATCGAACAGGAACAATTCCCTGCAGAGTTAAGTGAAAAGTACCTCGAGTTTTTAAAAGGTTATCTCATTCCTAAGTATGTTGAATTTATCGGTAAAGAAATCCAAACCGCATACTTAGAGTCTTATTCAGAATATGGTCAGAACATCTTTGATAGATACGTCACTTATGCAGACTTTTGGATTCAAGATCAGGAGTTTAGAGATCCAGAAACTGGCCAATTATTTGACCGCTCAGCGCTAAATGCTGAATTAGAAAAAATCGAAAAACCAGCTGGTATCAGTAACCCTAAGGATTTTCGTAATGAGATCGTCAACTTTGTATTACGTGCTAGAGCCAATAATGACGGTAATAATCCACTGTGGACCAGTTACGAAAAGCTCAGAGTGGTGATTGAGAAAAAAATGTTCTCCAATACCGAAGATTTATTACCGGTTATTTCTTTTAACGCGAAAACCTCAGCAGATGATCAACGTAAACACGATGACTTTATCAATCGCATGATGGAAAAAGGCTATACCCAAAAACAAGTCAGATTACTTTCAGAGTGGTACTTGAGGGTACGTAAATCGTCATAAGTATTGCTAACTTTGCCCTTACCTTTATGCGCTAAAAACCGTTAAGGGCAAAGTCCATTAGGAGTTGTGTATGGCAAATTTTATTGATAGACGCCTCAATGCAAAAGGTAAAAGTACCGTCAACAGGCAACGTTTTATTGAACGCTACAAAAAGCAAATCAAAAAATCAGTCAGTGAAGCCGTAACCAGAAGAAGTGTTACTGATATCGATAAAGGCGAGAAAATCAGTATCCCAACACGTGACATCAGCGAACCGACATTTCATCAAGGACAAGGCGGTGTGAGAGAGCGTGTCCACCCAGGTAACGATCAGTTTAATAAAGGTGATCAAATTGAGCGCCCCAAAGGCGGCGCAGCCGGACAAGGTAGTGGCGAAGGTGAAGCCTCTAATAGCGGCGAAGGTAAAGATGAATTCTTGTTTGAAATCTCAAATGATGAATATTTAGAGCTGTTATTTGAAGATTTGGCGTTACCGGATTTACAGCAAACTAACGCCAAGCAAATGGTTGAGTTTGAAACATACCGCGCTGGTTACACTAATGTCGGCGTACCAGCCAATATCAATATTGTCCGCTCACTGCGATCTTCATTGGCTAGACGCATTGCCATGACTGCAGGTAAAAAGAAATTACTCGCCGAGCTTATTAAGCAGCTTCACGAGCTTGAAAATACCCCCGGCACCCAAGCTGAGTTGATCATGGATTTAAAACAGCAAATTGAAGATCTTAAAAAGCGTATCGATAGCGTGCCTTTTATAGACAGTTTCGATTTACGTTTTAATAATTTTTCCAAACGTGAAAAACCATCTAGCCAAGCAGTCATGTTTTGCCTAATGGATGTTTCAGGTTCAATGGATCAAGCCACCAAAGATATGGCAAAACGATTTTATATTTTACTGTATTTATTTTTAACCCAGACCTATAAAAATCTTGAAGTGGTCTACATCCGGCATCACACCCAAGCAAAAGAAGTAGACGAACATGAATTTTTCTACTCACAAGAAACAGGCGGTACCATTGTTTCTAGTGCCTTAAATTTAATGCATGAAATTCAGCAAAAACGTTACCCTGCTGATGAGTGGAATATTTATGCCGCACAAGCCTCTGATGGCGATAATTGGGCTGATGACTCACCAGCTTGTAGGCAACTCCTTGCTGAGAAAATATTACCGGTATCTCGCTATTTTAGTTACATCGAAATAACCCGTAGAGCGCATCAAACGCTTTGGCGTGAATATGAAACCTTACAAGCACAATTTGGCAATATCGCCGTACAACACATCAAAGAAGTAGACGATATTTATCCAGTGTTCCGTGAATTATTCAAAAAGCAGCCTAGCTAAGGAGTCACAATGACAAAACCGACTACTGACGACAAAAGTGCTGGCATTGAAGAGCTACAAAACACGGCACAATCAGCCAATATTGCCGAAAAATCACAGCCTAAAGCCCATGGTAAACAGCCTTTAGATGATGGCCCTGATTGGACCTTTGACCTACTCGAAACCTACATGGCAGAAATTGAAAAAGTAGCGGCTTTTTACAAATTAGAAAGTTATCCCAATCAAATTGAAGTGATCACCGCAGAACAAATGATGGATGCCTATGCAGGTATCGGTATGCCTATTGGTTACACCCATTGGTCATTTGGCAAACGTTTTATTGAAACGGAGCAAGGTTACCGTCGCGGTCAAATGGGATTAGCCTACGAAATTGTGATTAATTCCGATCCGTGTATTGCTTATCTAATGGAAGAAAATACCATTACCATGCAGGCCCTTGTGATGGCTCACGCCTGTTTTGGCCATAATAGTTTCTTTAAAAATAATTACTTATTTAAAACATGGACCGATGCTAGCTCGATTATTGATTACTTGGTGTTTGCTAAAAACTACATCCGAGAATGCGAATTAACTTACGGTGTTGAGCAAGTTGAGCTAACCCTCGACTCTTGTCACGCATTAATGAATTATGGTGTTGACCGTTATAAACGCCCTGCTGAAATATCGTTTAAAGAAGAAAAAATGCGCCAAAAAGACCGTGAGAGTTACTTACAGAGTCAGGTTAACGACCTGTGGCGAACCGTACCAGTTAACCCTGATAACATAAAACCGGAAAATGAAATTAAATTTCCTGAAGAACCACAGGAAAATATCTTATATTTTATCGAAAAGAACGCCCCATTACTTGAACCTTGGCAACGTGAAATCGTTCGAATTGTGCGGAAAATGGCGCAATATTTTTATCCGCAAAAACAAACCCAAGTAATGAACGAAGGTTGGGCCACCTTTTGGCATTACACCATTTTGAATCATATGTTTGATCAAGGCACTGTGACAGATAGATTTATGTTGGAGTTTCTACAAAGTCATACTGCTGTGGTCGCTCAGCCAGCTTACAATAGCCCACATTATAGTGGCATAAACCCCTATGCTTTGGGCTTTAACATGTTTGTTGATATCAGGCGTATATGTGAGCACCCTACTGAAGAAGACAAACGTTGGTTTCCTGAGATAGCCGGAAGCGACTGGTTAACGACGGTTACATTTGCAATGGAAAACTTTAAAGACGAAAGCTTTATAAGCCAATACCTGTCGCCAAAAGTTATGCGAGATTTTAAGCTCTTTAGTGTTTTAGATGATGATAGTTGTAACCGTTTATCTATTTCAGCTATTCATGATGATAGTGGTTACCACTTAATCAGAGAAAAATTATCACAGCAATATAACTTGTCAAATCTAGAGCCAAATATCCAAGTGCAACAAGTAAAAGTTAATGGTGATCGATCATTAACATTACGCTACATCCCCAATAAACGTATTCCACTGAGCCACAGCCACGAAGAAGTGCTAAAGCATTTACACCGTTTATGGGGCTTTGATGTCAGCATTGAGCAACTTGAAGAGTCTGGTAATGTAACTAAGTTGTCGCAATGCCCCCCAGCTAAAGCAGAAACTAAGATGACTACCATGTAATCACTGCTATTGAGTTCCATTAAACTTAAGCCATAAAAAAACCAACCTCGCGGTTGGTTTTTTACTGTATTAATTAGCTACTATTTATTACTGATAGCAATCTCTGCAGGCATATCATCACGTAACTTTTGCCACATAACGCCGCTGTTAATGCCATTTGATTTCATCAACCCATTAACGTCATTGTATTTGTGCTCAATGGCTAAAACTTCAAGCTTTTTGTAAAAATCTAGTGAGATCGCTCGCGCCTCTTCACTCGAGAAATAATAGCGACCTACTCTGCTATACAATCCCTTGAAACCATTAAGAATAAGAACATAGAGCGGGTTTCCTGAAGAAAACGCTAACGCATGATGTAATTCATAATCATAATCAGCATAAGCTTCAGCAGTGTCTTCTAACTGATGAATTTTTGCTAATACCGCTTGAGCTTTTTCTGGGTTATTTCTAATGGCGCCGCGAAAATAAATAATACTCACATTGGCTCGCGCTGAAAGCAGCTGATCAACCAATAACGGGAATCCCTCAGGGTTTAAATCAGCAATAGTTTCTAAAATATTTAAGCCAGAGGTTTCCCAAAAATTATTCACTTGGGTTGGTTTGCCATGTTGAATTTTGAGCCAACCATCACGCGCTAATCGTTGTAACACTTCTCTTAATGTTGTTCTTGTTACGCCAATTAATTCTGATAGTTCACGCTCTGCGGGTAATATCGACCCCGGTGGAAACTTATTTTCCCAGATGGAACGTACAATCCATTTTTCTGCAAAACTTGCAGGACCCTTTGCATTGATAATTGTCAACTTTAACATCCCGTGGTTAACCAATAGACAGATCATACCAGAGGAAATATAAATACACACCATACATAGCAGTTAAAGCCTAGATCCAACCTTGTTACCGGTTACTTTTTCACCAATCGCAGATAAGTTTGTGACGTAGCAGTTATATTCGTTGGCTATTTGTCGAATGATAGATTTTCTTGGATTACAATCAATGAAGTTTGCGCTAAAATACCGCGTCAAACAAAAGGATGTAAGTTAGCGATACAGCTAACGAATTTTGAAACTAACAAATATAATGCGTTTAAATGACTGATAAAAAAGGCTATGACGAAAAATTGTTTACTGAGCAAGATAGTTTAGAAACAATGTAATTCGTCTTATTCAAAGTCAGCTGTAAATACGTCGCTCTATTTGTCACGAAATTCCTTCCAGTAAATTTCACTATCACAAAATCACAACTGGAGAGGCTATTATGCCGTCAACTGCTGGTAATGCATTTTTTCATAACTTCTTGGGTAATTCACCAAGATGGTATAAATATGCAATATTGTTGTTCCTCGTTATAAATCCATTATTATTTTTCTATGTCAGCCCATTCATCGCAGGTTGGGTACTGGTAGTAGAATTTATTTTTACCCTTGCAATGGCACTAAAATGCTATCCATTACAGCCTGGCGGCTTACTCGCCATACAAGCTGTAATTATAGGCATGACCTCCCCCACACAAGTTCTACATGAAATAGAAGCTAACCTAGAAGTATTATTATTATTAATCTTCATGGTTGCTGGTATTTACTTCATGAAGCAATTGCTACTTTTTGTATTCACTAAAATGATCACTAAAGTACGTTCAAAAATTGTTGTTTCATTGATGTTTTGTACCGCTTCTGCTTTTCTGTCGGCCTTTTTAGATGCCCTAACAGTTATCGCGGTTATCATCGCTGTAGCCGTTGGTTTCTACTCGATTTATCACAAGGTGGCATCAGGTAAAGACTTTAGTTCAGATCATGACCACACTAAAGAAGATCGTGAACAGTTATGCGATGAAGAGTTAGAGGCTTTTCGTGGTTTCTTAAGAAACTTACTAATGCACTCTGGTGTAGGTACTGCTCTTGGCGGTGTTTGTACTATGGTCGGTGAACCACAAAACTTAATCATTGCAGCCCAAGCTCATTGGCAATTTGGTGAATTCTTTATTCGTATGTCACCTGTTACCATGCCAGTATTAATCGCGGGTGTAGCCACTTGCTTCATTGTTGAAAAATTTAAATGGTTTGGCTATGGCGCACAACTGCCAGATGCGGTTCATAAAATTTTAAGCGATTATGCTGCCTATGAAGATGCAAACAGAACCACTGCCGATAAGATGAAACTGGTTGTTCAGGCTCTTGTAGGTATTTGGTTGGTCGTAGGTTTAGCCTTCCATTTAGCCTCTGTTGGTTTGATTGGTTTATCCGTTATCATCTTAACCACGGCATTTAATGGCGTGACAGATGAACATGCGATTGGTAAAGCATTTGAAGAGGCCTTACCTTTCACAGCCTTACTTGCGGTATTTTTTGCCGTGGTTGGTGTGATTATTGATCAACATTTATTCGCCCCTGTTATTCAATGGGCACTAAGCTTTGAAGGTAACGCCCAGTTAGTGGTGTTCTATATTGCTAATGGCTTATTGTCGATGGTGAGCGATAACGTGTTTGTGGGTACTGTCTATATAAATGAAGTAAAAGCAGCATTAATCAGTGGCCAAATCACCCGTGACCAATTTGATTTATTAGCTGTGGCGATTAACACAGGTACTAACCTGCCTTCTGTTGCGACCCCTAACGGTCAAGCTGCATTCTTATTCTTACTGACCTCTGCTTTAGCACCATTAGTAAGACTGTCCTATGGCCGTATGGTTTGGATGGCACTGCCTTATACGATTGTACTGTCAATTGTCGGTGTTGTTACTATTGAATCTGGCTTCTTAACCGATATGACCCAGTATTTTTATGATAGTCACATCATTATTCATCATACTGCGAAAGACGTTATTGGCGCTGCAAGCGGGCATTAATGTTTAATAATTTGAACATTATCAATTAAGCACCCTCTAATGAGGGTGCTTTTTTATATCCCGTTGAGTTTTCATACTAATAATAAATATAAGATCGAAAGGAGTTTGATTTGAATCGTTTACAGAGTTTCACTCGTTCACGTAGCGCTTGGTTAATATTACTTATGTCAGCAATTGGCCTAGAGGCTGCTGCGCTATTTTTCCAATACGTGATGAATTTAGCCCCATGTGTCATGTGCATTTATGTCAGAGTGGCGGTTTTAGGATTAATTATTGCCGCTATGGTGGGGCTGATGGCACCAAAATTCTGGTTAACCAGAATAATAGCTATCGGAGCTTGGGGAGTCAGTGCTGCCTGGGGATTAAAGTTATCACTTGAACTTAATAAACTACAGGTCGACCCATCGCCTTTCTCCACCTGCTCATTTTTCCCTGAATTTCCAACATGGATGCCACTGGATAAATGGCTCCCAGCAGTGTTTTCCCCTACTGGCATGTGCAGTGACTCGCCTTGGACATTCTTATCAGTAAGCATGGCGCAATGGATGGTTGTCACTTTTATCGTTTATTTAGTCGTACTGGCAGTAATAATCATTCCTGCAGTAAAACCAGCTAAATAAAAAATGACTATTCAACGTCTTTTAATGGCCAAAGTACGATATAGTCTTCTAGCTCACGTACTTTGGTTTCATTAATGGTTTTACCCTTCACCGATATGCCAGCTTCATGCATGGCCTCTTTAGAACCTGTCAGTAAAGGATGCCAGCTGGGAAGCGTTTTGCCTTGGTATAAACGCTTATAAGCACAAGAATCTGGTAGCCATGTTAATTCAGCTACATTATCTGCAGTAATGGCCGTACAGGCTGGAACATATTTGAAGCGTTCAGGATAACGTCGACAACCGCCAGATTCATCATCTAACAAATGACAAGCTGCATTGGTGTAATACAACTCTTCTGTTTCATCATCGATTAATTTGTTTAAGCAGCATTTTCCACAACCATCGCACAGTGATTCCCACTGCACGATACTCATTTCTTCGAGTTTTTTTTCATTCCAAAAAGACATAGTTCAATAGTAATAAAATAACATTGCCGCTATTGTACCACTAATTGATTGGCGGATTTTTGATTCGTTCAGAAAGGTAAGTCACAGTTAATAAAAAATGTTCGCTGTTAGACCATTTTTGAAGCAGTTTGAAATTATTATACACCAGATATTGGCGACCTTTTTCACCGTCAGGCATTAACAAAGCAACTTGCATATCATCACGCTTGGGCAAATCATTACCGTTATAGCGACGTACACCAAGCGCTTGCCATTCATTAAACGTTTTAGCATTGTCTATACCGGTATCTTCCACGGCTAATGCTTCAATTGAGCTAACTTGACGCCCCCAGGTTTCATCATTACGCCAACCGGATGCCTGCAGCATTGATGCTGCAGTTGCAAAGGCATCGTACTGATTATTCCAAATATCTTTATTGCCATCGCCATTACCATCTTGCGAAAAAGCTAAGTACTGTGACGGCATTAATTGTAGGTGGCCCATAGCGCCAGTTGATGAACCGATTAATTGCTCGTATTGAACATCATTAGATTCAATGATGCGTAAAGCAGCAATAAATTCATCAATGTAAAATTGCTCACGATTGCCAGAATAAGCATTGGATGCGGTGACAGATAAAATCGGAAAATTACCTTGTTGCTCACCAAACTCTGAGGTTAATCCCCATAGCGCAACTAAAAAACGTGGCTGAACACCATAACGATCGCCAATAGCAACGATAGCGTCTTGTTGCTCTTTGAGCATAGCTCTTGCGGTAACGACGGTTATTTCAGGTACATTTTTAGGTATGTAACTTTCTAGATTCAAACTGGTTTCAGAGCCCTTTACTGTGGCTCTTTTAAACACTTTGATTTTTGAGAAATGTTCATCGATCGTGTTTGAGGAAATACCCGCAGCGATAGCTTTATCTTTAAGTGAGTCTAAATAATCATCAAAACTAATATCTTGCTGCGCAAAAACCAAATTCACAGCCAATAAATAAACTATTACAGATGAAATGATCTTCCAAATCATAAATTGTCCTAAATTAACTCAGCATTGCTATTCTTATTTTTATTAACTAAACGTTAACACGTTTTAGCAGGCACCGGAATAGTAAAATATATAATTATATCATAAACAAACTATAACTATTTTAAAAAATATCGCTAGTCATTTAAACCTAAACTTCTACGATGCTCTGCCAGTAAATTAACAACAGGGGGCGGTATTTGTAAATAGTAGCCTTTGTCAGCAAGCTCAGCTTTTACTTTTTCAATGTCGGCCATGGCAAGTTCAGTTCTTTTTAATAAAGGCACCATCATCACCAGTTTGGGGACGCCAAACATTTTCATTAAAGCCTCAGGAACGGCATCGAAATTGTCACGCTTCTCGACAAATAAATAGGTATCAACTTTTCGACTACTTTTATATACAGTACAAATCATCTTGGGGTTAAATTCCTCTGTTTCTTGCTTGATAGTAAACAACGCACACTATAACATGGACAATGATTAAATTAATTGTAATTCAGTTCTTAGACTGACATTTTTTGGAGAGTAAAGCCTGGATGGCCACACAAAGTCTCGAGTTAAAAGCTACCTCTTTCACGCTTTCAGTACTCCATATCAACACCCATGATTTCAACGCTATTGCAGCTGACTTAGAAAGTAAATTATCCCAAGCGCCACAGTTTTTTATTGGTGCACCGTTAATCTTAAATTTAAGTGCAATTGAGCAAGAAAACATTAATTTAGCCGCATTAAAACAACTTCTTACTGATAACCAACTCATTATAGTGGGTGTAACATCAGCAAATGAAAGCATTAGTAGCCAAGCCAAACTATTAGGCCTTGCAGTGGTTAAATCAGGCAAACAAGCTAAAAGTATGCCTGCGCCATTAAAAGAAACCAAAATAGTTAAGCAAAATATCCGTTCAGGACAACAAATTTACGCAAAAAATGCTGATTTAGTCATTTTTGGTGCGGTTGGCAATGGCGCAGAAGTCATTGCAGATGGTAGCATTCATATATACGGTGCATTACGTGGCAAAGCAATGGCCGGGGCGTCTGGCGATGTTAATAGTATTATTATTGCCAATGCATTAGACCCCGAACTCGTTTCTATTGCTGGGCAGTATTGGTTAGCTGAGCATTTGCAACAAAACTGCAGTGACCAACGCGGCTGCATTCGCTTAAATGGCGAAACACTCATGGTTGAATCATTGCCACAGTAAGTGGCAACTTAAAAGGATATATAACAACATGGCACAGATTATTGTTGTCACATCAGGAAAAGGCGGTGTTGGTAAAACAACCTCAAGCGCAGCAATAGCGACTGGCTTAGCCTTGAAAGGAAAGAAAACAGTCGTCATTGATTTTGATATCGGTTTACGAAACCTCGATTTAATTATGGGTTGTGAGCGACGAGTCGTTTACGACTTTGTCAATGTTATCAATGGTGAAGCCAATCTTAATCAAGCATTAATCAAAGATAAGCGTTGTGACAAACTGTTTATTTTACCCGCGTCACAAACACGTGATAAAGATGCCCTGACTAAAGAAGGCGTTGGCGGTGTATTAGAAGAGCTAAGCAAAGATTTCGATTATATTGTTTGTGACTCACCGGCAGGAATCGAGCAAGGCGCAATGATGGCATTGTATTTTGCTGATATTGCTATTGTTACCACCAACCCAGAAGTCAGTTCAGTACGAGATTCTGACCGTATTTTGGGAATGTTGCAAAGCCGTTCACGTCGAGCTGAACAAAATTTAGAACCTATTCAAGAGTTTCTATTACTAACACGTTATTCTCCTGCTAGAGTTAAAACAGGTGAAATGCTCAGTGTTGAAGATGTGAATGAGATTTTGGCAATTAAATTACTTGGGGTCATTCCTGAGTCACAAGCAGTGCTAAAAGCTTCAAACTCTGGTGTGCCAGTAATTATCGATGACGAAAGTGATGCAGGTCTTGCTTATGCTGATACTGTACAACGTTTACTTGGTGAAGAAGTACCATTTAGATTTCTGACAGAAGAGAAAAAAGGATTCCTAAAAAGGATATTTGGTAGCTAACTATGTCTATACTCGACTACTTTAAAAGTAACAAAAAAACCAACACAGCGGTCACAGCTAAAGAGCGTTTACAAATTATTGTTGCGCACCAACGTGGTGAACGTGACGCGCCAGATTATTTTCCGAAAATGAAACAAGAGATCCTTGAAGTCATTAGAAAATATGTACATATCTCTGAAGATCAGGTATCGGTTCAATTAGAACAAAATGATGAAAACCTATCTGTATTAGAACTAAATGTGACCTTACCTGAAGGTAAATAAGCCTGAGTTTGTACCTGAGCTTGTAAAAAATACTCTCTAGTCACAGAGCGTAAAGAAAAGCCAAGAGTTTACTCTTGGCTTTTTTGTAGCAGCAATTTTTACACTTGATGTGTCTATTTAGCTAAACTTGATTGCAACTAGGGCATCTTTTACTAGCTTGGCGCGCCAGCCTTTTAATAACAATGGTTTTTCTGCAGGTTGCTTATTGTACAACCACATTAAAAACTCATGAATTAAACGTTTAGAACCGATAAACTCAATAGCAACGTCATGTTGTTCAGCCACCTGAATAAGAATATTTTTCACTTCTTTAAATGAGGCTTTGTAACCATTTTTCAGAGCGATTACATCTACTGCTTCAGGCAGATTGTTTAAGTCAGCAGTTTGTAACACTTTAATCAGTTCTTTACCGTGAAAGCGTTTTTCATGCTCTGTTAGATCATTTAGCTGATTAAGCTCAATCACTGTCTTAGGTTGTTTTTTAGCTAATGCAATTAAGGCATGATCTTTAATGATAAACCCAAGGGCTGAGTCTTTTTTCAACGCTTTTTGTAAGCGCCAAGTAGCTAATACTTTTAAGTAAGCGAGCTGCTGTGGAAATAGTTGAAACGCATTTTTCACTTTTAAATAAGCAAGCTCTTCATCAGGCGGAGTTAAACGCCCTTCTGTCATGCGCTCACCTTCTTCAAGTAGCCAATCCATACGGTTAGATTGTTGTATTTTCGCTAACAATTGCGGGTAAAGCTTGTAAAGGTAAAACACATCATTTGCAGCGTATTGCAGTTGTGCATCAGTCAGTGGACGTTTCATCCAGTCGGTGCGTGATTCACCTTTATCTATTTCGATATCTAAAAAGGTATTAACCAGTTTCGCGTAACCTAAACCATGCCCTAGGCCTGTAAAGGTCGCTGCAATTTGACTATCAAATAAGGGACTTGGCTGACATTGACCATAGCGCGCGAACACTTCTAAGTCTTCACTGCATGAATGAACAAGTTTAGTGATCTTCGTATCTGACAATAACTGCCAAAATGCTGATAAATCAGCTAAGGCAACGGGATCAATCAACGCTAGCGTCTTACCATCATAGGCTTGAATAAGCCCTAACTTTGCGTAATAAGTTCGTGTTCTAACAAATTCGGTATCAAGCACAAGTAATTCACTTTGCTGATACTGTGCTACTAATTTCGCTAAACTTTCTGGGTCGCTGATATATTCAAACGATAACAAAATACGCTCCAATTTTATCTTTTTAACCAATATAAAGCTAATAAAAAGCCGGCTATTGCCGGCTTTACTTTACGCTGATTTAACTTCGTCTCGAAGTTCTCGTCGTAAAATCTTACCTACATTGGATTTGGGTAACTCATCTCTGAATTCTACCAGTTTTGGTACCTTATATCCTGTTAAATGTTGGCGACAATGCTTAATGAGATCGCGTTCAGTCACAGTGTTATCTTTTGCAACGACAAAAATCTTAACTAATTCCCCGCTTGCATCATTTGGAACACCAACAGCAGCAACTTCAACCACTTTTGGGTGCAATGCCACCACGTCTTCCACTTCGTTAGGGAAAACATTAAAGCCAGAAACTAAAATCATGTCTTTTTTACGGTCAACAATAAAAAAGAAGCCTTGCTCATCCATGTAACCAATATCACCCGTGGCTAACCAACCATCTTTATCAATCACTTTGGCAGTTTCTTCTGGGCGTTGCCAGTAGCCTTTCATTACCTGAGGGCCTTTAGCAAATAACTCACCTGTTTCACCTTGGGCTAATACCTTACCGTCATCATCTCGGACTTGAATGAAAGTCGAAGGAGCAGGAAAACCAATTGAGCCATTGTAACCTTCGAGGTTATAAGGACAACAGGTCACTAGTGGTGATGCCTCGGTTAAACCATAACCTTCTAACAGGCGCGTTTTGGTAATGGCCTGCCATTTATCAGCCACCGCTTTTTGTACCGCCATGCCACCGCCAATTGAGAACTTTAAGCGGCTAAAATCTAAATTTTTAAAATCTTCGTTATTCACTAAGGCATTAAATAAGGTATTAACCCCAGTTAAGGCTGTGAATGGATATTTCTTAAGTTCACCAATAAATGCTGGCAAATCTCTTGGGTTAGTAATAAGTAAGTTTTTACTGCCCTTGTGTAAAAACAATAGGCAATTAACAGTTAATGCAAATATGTGATAAAGCGGTAAAGCGGTAACCACAAACTCTGAGCCATTTTTTAAGGCTGGCGAATAGGCACCATTAGCTTGCAAGACATTACTGACCACATTGCCGTGAGTTAGCATTGCGCCTTTAGAAACACCTGTGGTACCACCGGTGTACTGTAAAAATGATAAGTCATCAGTGGTTATCTCAGGCTTGATATATTGTAAACGGCGACCTTTGGTAAGCGACTGTCTGAAAGATAATGCATGTGGCAAATCATATTTAGGCACCATCTTTTTGATATATTTAACAATAAAGTTAACTAGGGTGCGTTTAGGTGCACTAAGCTGATCACCAAGCCCGGTGATAATCACAGATTCTACCGGTGTTTCTGCAACGACTTCTTCAAGGGTGCGGGCAAAATTAGATACCACCACAATAGCCTTAGCGCCAGAGTCGACTAACTGATGTTTAAGTTCTCTTGGGGTATAAAGTGGATTGACGTTTACCACTACCATCCCTGCACGTAAAATACCAAACAGTGCAATAGGGTATTGCAACAGGTTTGGCATCATTAACGCGACTCTATCGCCTTTTTCAAGCTTGAGTTCGTTTTGTAAATAGGCAGCAAATGCACGACTTCTTTCTTCTAACTTACGATAGGTTAATGTCGCCCCCATGTTGATAAAAGCAGGCTGATCAGCATATTTAGACACTGCTGTTTCAAACATGTCTACCAAAGAGGTAAATTGTTCAGAGTCAATTTCTGCTGGTACATTTTCTGGTAAATTATTAATCCAAGGATGGTCCACAATTTTCTCCTATTTAATTAGCCCATTGCTATGAAGGAGCCCTTCAATATTGGCAAGGTCTAAAAATCACTGCTCTTTAAAACTAGCGTAAAATTTTATTATTGTTAGTCGCAGCAAAGTTGTTTGCGTTAATTTTTATTGTTTAGCCATAAAATCATACGGCCGTTTAAATTCGGACCATAATCACATAAATGAAATAAAAATCCTAGTGATTTCACCACAACAAGATACTAACTTAGAATAAAAGTTCTAATTTTATCGGACACAAGCTTTGCACTACCCATATGTAGGTGGTGATCACCTTCAATTTGTATATGGGATAGGCGACTAAACCATGATAATGCTTGAGGTAAAGCTAATTTTAACTGCTTAAAGCCCTGCTCGCCTAATATTAATAAACACTGGGTATCGCTCATGCTCATTAATGCGTCAACCTGTTCAAAGGTTAAACGATAAGGTGAGTCTAGCTTAAGGCGGGGATCACTTTTCCAACATAATTGCTGATGTTTAATTTCAACATTACGTTTAATGATTAACTCACACCATACTTTATCAAGGCCAGTTAACTGATGACGGGCATTAACCGCCCTGTCGAGGGTAAAGCTTTGCTTAACTATTGCTATGTTTGCCATCGATGATTTAGCGCCATTAAAACGATTATGCTGTTGAAAGCTATTAATCAACCGCTTTTGGGCATGGGTTGGCTTTTCATATAACGGTGCTAATGCTTCAATCAAAATGAGCTTATCGACTTTGTGTGCAAAGCAAGCATTATAAGCCGCAGCAATAATACCACCTAAAGAGTGTCCAATGATGTTGAGGGGGGATGAAGGGCTTATTTGATTGATTAATTCATCCAAGTCATAAATATAATCAAGCCAATGAAGTGGATAACTACCAGGTCTATGTTGTGAATTACCGTGACCTGGCCAATCAATAGCGAGTAGTTGAAATTGGCTTAATATACCCTGAGTATGTAACGCTTTAGCTAAAGGTTCAAAGCTATCAGCATTATCTAACCAGCCATGTAAAGCCAATAAAATAGGCTTATTTTTACAGCCATAGCGTTTGGCGCTTAAACGAATATGAGCCAATTGAAAATCGACTTCTTCAACTGGCAGCGATTGTTCAATTGACTCATTCATAAGCACGTAATTGACTCTTTTTATCTGAATGTCTAACTTAAGATTACTTAGCTTTTTTGATGAATTTTAGCGTCATCCGATCGCTTTCACCAATAGCAATGTATTTTTCTTTATCTACATCTTCTAACGCTAAACGCGGTGGTAAAGTCCAAACCCCTTTCTCATAATCTTTGGTGTCTTTAGGGTTAGCATTAATTTCAGAGGTTGCCGCTAGCGTGAAACCCACTTTTTCAGCTAGAGTAATCATTTCAGCTTGATCCATATAACCGCTTTCAAATGACATTCCAGGGTTTGATCTGTGCTCTACTACACCAAACACACCACCCTCTTTTAACACTTTATAAGATGCAGTGAAGGCATTTTCTAATTGCGCTTGCCCAGCCCAATTATGTAGGTTTCTGAAAGTCAGTACATAATCAACACTGTTATCATCCCCTAAAGCTAATGATGCTGGCGGCTGGAATGTAACTGTTGAAGCATTGCCTAATACCGCTTTGTTTTCAGCAAGCCAAGCTTCAAACTTTTTACCGGCTTTAGCGTAATACTGGGTTCTTTTAGTGTCTTCTTTTGGGTTGGTCTCAAAAATCGCACCAATATAATGGCCTTTATCAGCTAGGTATGGTGCTAAAATTTGCGCATACCAGCCACCGCCAGGCCATAATTCAATCACGGTATCATCAGGTTGAATACCTAAAAATGTTAAAGTTTCTGATGGGTTACGGTATTTATCCCGTGCGCTACTTTTCTCGGTTCTGAAATCACTGGCGACGGCTGCCGCCAGTTGCGGGTTAACCTTAACAGCCTGTGTATTTTCAGCCATGCCATGGTTATGAGCTATTGCTGTGTTAGTGACAGCAGACAAGCCTAAAACGCTAAGCCCAATAGCGGTAGATAATAATAACGTACGTTTCATTGTCTTCTCCCTGAAGAAATTGTCTCGAAAATATCAGCAACTGGTACGGCAAAGGTTGCTAAGTCGATCACTTTAGCCGATTGGCAGCTTTTTGTCGTCAACTCTTTTCCAACACATCCATAACATAAAACAACTGAATATCAGCCACATAATCACCCATATCCATGCAGGAATCCAAGTCAGTTGCGACAGTTTAGCTGCATCCCCTTGGCCTACGACTCGAAATAGTACCGTAGGGCTCGCCATGGCATTTAAGACAATCATCAATCCCATGACCCTTAATAGGCTATTAAGTAAAGCATTATGATCAAATTTAAGAGGTAATAAGAATACCACCGCAAGTGAAATTAATATGCCGATGGTGAGTAGATCCCGTGCCCACAGGATTAATGAACCAATAACGGTTATTCCTAAAATGCCTAAGGTAAAGCGGATCCCTGCACGCCAAGTGGCTAGCAAGAAAATCATATAGCCCCACAAGGCAGCACCGGGGTAGCCAGAAAAAGTAATCAATGGCGCAAAACCGCCTTGAGTAAAACAAAGGCCTGCACCATTGGGAAACAACTGGATTTTAGTGACTATGCCGCCAGATAAGATGGCTGCTATGCCATGAGATATTTCATGGAAATAACTTTCAAACCATTTGAATGGAATACTAATGAAAGGCAGTTTGGTAATTAAAAAGGCAAATAATAGTTCGAGAAAAAAGCGACCTTTTGAAGGGATAGCGGATAACTTGTTAGGTCGCGCATCATGCATATAAATCTATTCCTACCATTTGTTGAATATGTTCTCGTTGCGCAGAATGTTGGTTTATTAAATATTCTTGTATCGCACCAGCACTGGCCAATGTCTGACAATGGTCTTTGAATGGCTTATCTCTTGTCGCTGACGTCATGTCATTGTCGTATTGCAATTTAGCATCAAGCTTGGAATCAAATTCTGCGCTAGTTAGCGCCGGTAACTGTTTGCTGTCATCTTTAACGGCATCAAGCGTATCTGTTTGATTAGTTAGTTGAGTTTGATTTTGTAATGCAGAAAGCTTAACAACAGCGTTAGTTGAGATAGCTGAAACGTTTTTATGCCCATTAATATTGCTGGGATTATAGGAGGATAAAGGCTGAACTGAAGTATGTAAAAAAGCATTCATTGTTATCACTCCTATTATAAAAAGCCATTATGGCGCATTTGACAATGGCAACCCAATCGGCCTTATCTGTTACATCAGTGATAGCTGACAATAGCTCCCTATCACTGCTGTAAACTCATGGTGTTATTTATTCACGACCAGGTAATTTTTTCCAGGTGACTTTGTCACGTAAATACACAGGTGCAAGTTCATCCACTGAGGTCGCAAGTCCTTGCTCATGAGCTTTTATAGCTAACTTAATCATAGCTGATGCGTCGGGTAATGTTATCTGGGTCGCCTGTTTTTTCGCTACATCATTTAATAAATCTGGATAGGCTACAAAACCAGTGCCACAAATATGCATTGGCTTTTGCTTATCTAAAATAACGTCAACTGAATCAGGGCTAGAAACATGCTCAGCCCCCACTAGCGTTGCAATGCCGTCGACATTAATAAATTGTCCCCAATAAATTTCACTCATACGGGCATCAATGGCACAAAATATCTGTTCAGCTTGTTCGGTTTCGATGGCCATTTGCGCCATTGCAGCCAAGGTTGATACTCCAATCACGGGAATATCATGACCAAGCGCGAGGCCTTGAGTCATACTGGTACAAATACGAATACCGGTAAAGCTGCCAGGTCCACGACCATAGGCTATTAAATTTACATTTGAAATTTTAATGCCGGCTTCGGTTAGCACCTCATCAACCATAGGTAATATACGTTGGCTATGCTCTCTTGGTGCATCAAACACGCGATTATACTGTTTGTTGTCATGTAACAAAGCCGCTGAACAAGATTCAGTGCAAGTATCTAATGCGAGAATCGTTAAATCTGTATGAAGTTGAGTCATGTAAAAACGTGTTTACCTTACCATTAACTATGGAAAAAATGCTGGGCTAACTAATGCTGAGTATGGTGATTTAGCTAAATAACCTAAAGCCTGCAAGGCATTGTATCGGCACTGAGTCAGCTAAATCATCAACTGCAGTATAATAACTTATGGGATGCTTTTTAAAAAGCTTAACGCTTTATCTAAATCTCGGGTGCGATGCATTGGCGGTAACGAGTTAATAAAAGCTTCACCATAAGCTTTGTTTACGATGCGATTGTCGCACAATATTAACACCCCGCGATCTTTCTCATCTCGAATTAACCGTCCTACGCCCTGCTTTAAACTGATCACCGCTTGGGGCAAAGATATACTGGCAAAGGGATCTTTATTACTGCGTTCAGCATTAGCTGCACGGGCGCGGTACAAGGTATCATCAGGTGAAACAAACGGCAGCTTATCAATAATCACACAGCTAAGTAGCCGCCCTCTTACATCGACACCTTCCCAAAAACTGCTGGTGCCAAGTAATACCCCATTACCGAGTTGCCTGAACTTGTTTAACAGACTTTGTTTACTGGCTGAGCCTTGCACTAACAAGGGGTATTGCACTCGCCTTTGTAATGCGATAGCCACTTGCTGCAACATCTGGTGACTGGTAAATAAAATAAACGTTCGCCCTTGGGCCGCATTAATGGCTTGAATACAAACATCCACCAGCTGATTAACATTAGCTGCAGACTGGCCTGATTTCGCTAAATGGCGCGGCACGCAAAACATGGCTTGATTGGGGTAATCAAATGGGCTATCTAAAATCATTTGCTTGGCTTTCGATAAACCCATTTCATCGGCAAAATGCGTTAACTGGCGATTAACCTGCAAGGTCGCCGAGGTAAAGATCCACTGGGTTTGCTTATCAAATAATTGCTGACATTGTTTAGCAATATTAATCGGCGAGATCCGTAGCATAGTATGCTGCCCGCTGGGCTCAACACTATAAGCTGCATTACTGTCATTGCATTCAAAGTAACTATAAAGATTAGCCACCAGTGTCGATAACTTCACTACAATGTCATCTAAAGATTCACTTCGTCCGACGTGTTCGGTAATAACCTGTGTTAATAAATTGAATTCTTTCAACAATTCCCAAGATGAACTCGCAAGTGATTTATTGGAAATAACCTGTCGCCAGTCAGAAACATCAGCATCAATCAAATCATTTTGCCACGAAGCCAATTTGATTAAACAACGTTGACTTAATTGCTCAAGCTGAATGGTATCGCGCAGCTCGTTGCGATAGACCTCAATGATACGATGAAGTAATCTGTCTAGCTCTCTGGTTGGAATTTGTTGGCCGAAATAATTAATACAAACATCAGGCACCAAATGTGCCTCATCAAAAACGACCACATCAGCATCGGGCAATAACTCGGCAAAGCCAGTGTCTTTTAATAAACGATCGGCAAAAAACAAGTGATGATTCACCACCACAACTTTGGCATCTTGTGCTTTTATTTTGGCTTTACGATTGAAACAATCATCATAAAAACTGCAACGTTTACCGGTACAAGTTTCTTTGGTGCTGGTTACTGTGGCAATGGTGGCTGAGTTTTCAGCCACAGCGGTCAAGTTACCAATATCACCATCTTTGGTCACACTGGCCCATTGATTAATTTTAATCAGTTCATCAACCACTTTCGGTGGCATCTGGCTAATTTGTTGTAAGTTTTTGTCCAATTTTAATTGGCATAAGTAATTACTACGGCCTTTTAATAAGGCGGTTTTGGGCGCTACTGAAAACATCTTCAGTAATAAAGGTAAGTCTTTAAAAAATAACTGCTCTTGAAGGTTTTTACTGCCAGTGCTGATGATAATTTGTTTGCCACTTAATAACGCCGGGATCAGATAGGCGTATGTTTTACCCACCCCAGTACCAGCCTCAAGGATCACATTATGCTTTTGATCTATAGCATCGCTCACCGCCAGCGCCATATCGTATTGGCTTTGTCTTGGGCGATAGGAATGGATCCCTCTCGCTAATGCGCCAGTTGGCGAAAAAGCCAGTTGTACTTCTTTTTGTAATCGAGTGGTCACATTTGACTCTTTCAGCATTGATAGTAAGCAACTTATATGTGGCTTATTATCTATTTTAATCGCTTGGGTAACAATCTTTGCCTATCAATTTATCAATTTAAAGTTGCTATTCGAACAGTAATCTAGGCTCACTATTATACAGCCCTTTTTAAATATCGATAAAATCCTTAGCTTTACATAAACTAATGTTTATCATTAACTTGTATATACAAACTGGACAAATAAACGCCTAAAAACCATGTAATCATCAGCCTGATATAAGATATATTTTTTATTTCAAAAAAATACAAAATATGTGTTTATTCTGTATTGCAAACAAACTTAAAAGCGGTTAACGTGTTTGTACACAAATTACAGTCTGTCGCAAAATAGGTTGTAAAAAAATTACATACGTTAATTTAAAGAGAATTTATTATGTTCATCCGAATCAATACAAATCATCATCATCACCATATGCGGTAGCCTTCGGATGCTAACTGCCGAAGGACTATTTCCTTCAGGCGGTGGACAAAATACCCAAACCCCTGAAAGAAATTTCAGGGGTTTTTTAGTTTTAGGTTTTAAATATTTGTTTTTTATATCAATTTATTAGAGGCTTCATTATGAGCGAAAATAACAGACTACGTATCGCAATCCAAAAATCTGGCCGACTTTCAAAAGAGTCTCAAAAGCTATTAAAAAGCTGTGGCGTTAAATTCAATGTTAATGAGCAGCGCTTGATTGTGCACGCTGACAACATGCCAATCGATTTATTAAGGGTACGTGATGATGATATTCCGGGTCTAGTTATGGATGGTGTGGTTGATTTAGGGATTATTGGCGAGAATGTTCTAGAAGAAGAACAAATAGAGCGTCAATCACTGGGTAAACCATCAGATTGCGTTAAATTACGCGAACTTGATTTTGGTGCTTGTCGTTTATCACTGGCGGTGCCTAATGAATTTAGCTACCAAGATGCCACTTCTTTAGAAGGTTTACGTATTGCCACTTCTTATCCCAACCTGCTACGTCGTTATATGCAAGAAAAAGGCATTAATTACAGTGACTGTATGCTTAAAGGTTCAGTTGAAGTCGCACCACGTGCAGGCCTTTCTGACGGGATCTGTGACTTGGTTTCAACTGGTGCCACCCTTGAAGCCAACGGCTTATACGAAACTGACGTTATCTACCGTTCAATGGCTTGTATTATCCAATCAGCACAAGAGCAAGTGCCTGCTAAACAAGCACTTATCGATAAAATATTATCACGCATGAATGGTGTGGTTCGCGCTCGCGAAAGTAAATATATCCTGCTACACGCGCCAACTGAAACATTAGATCAAATTGTGGCTTTATTACCGGGCGCTGAAAACCCAACTGTGCTGCCATTAAACGATGATAGCAATCGAGTTGCTGTTCACGCTGTCAGCACTGAAGATTTATTCTGGGACACGATGGAAGAATTAACTGCCTTAGGGGCAAGTTCAATTCTAGTTATGCCAATTGAAAAAATGGCGGGGTAGCCTTTATGGCAAATGTGAAGCAGCAAATGCAAATTCTTCAATGGACCAAGCTTGATGCTAAGGCGCAGCAACAAGCCTTAGCTCGCTCGCCATTAATTGGTGATGATAGTGTTGAGCAAACCGTGCGCGACATAATTAATGCTGTGGTTAAAGACGGCGATCAAGCGTTAACGCTCTTTAATCAAAAGTTTGATGGCGTTGAAGTCGACACCTTAGGGTTAACTGAGCAGCAAGTTAATGCCGCCTGCGCCCGCGTATCTGATGAGGTGAAGCAAGCCATTGCCGTGGCCTCAGAAAATATTGAACGCTTTCATCAGGCACAAACCTTTAGCCCTATTGATGTTGAAACTCAGCCAGGGATCCGCTGCGAGCTTCGCTCTGAAGCTATTGAAAATGTGGGTTTGTATATTCCAGGCGGCAGTGCGCCGTTGATTTCCACTGTAATGATGCTAGCGCTGCCGGCAAAAATTGCTGGATGCCAACAACGGGTTTTAGTTAGCCCGCCACCAATTAATGATGCCATTGTTTACGCAGCAAAAGTATGCGGCATCACTGAGATTTATCAAGTTGGCGGCGCACAAGCAATTGCCGCCCTCGCCTTTGGCACTGAAAGTATTCCTCAAGTAGACAAAATCTTCGGCCCTGGTAATCGCTTTGTGACTGAAGCAAAACGTTTAGTATCCCAAGATGGTCGCTGCAGTGTATCTATTGATATGCCAGCAGGTCCATCAGAGGTATTAGTGATTGCTGACAAAGACGCTGAGCCTGCGTTTGTTGCGGCAGATTTATTATCACAAGCTGAACACGGCCCTGATTCACAAGTTATGTTAGTTACTGAGTCTATGGCGTTAGCTGAAAAAGTTAATATGGCGCTTGAGTCTCAATTAAAGACCTTATCGCGCAGTGATATAGCAGCTCAAGCACTGAGCTGTAGTCGCAGTATTATTGTGAATGATATTGAGCAAGCGGCTTTAGTGTCTAATTTATATGGGCCGGAGCATTTAATCATTCAAACCAACAACCCACGTGCAGTTCTAAAACAAGTTCGCGGCGCAGGTAGCGTGTTTCTGGGTGCTTATACCCCTGAATCTGTTGGTGATTATGCTAGCGGCACTAACCATGTACTGCCGACATACGGTTATAGCCGCTCTGTATCAAGCTTATCCCTTGCAGATTTTAGCCGCCGCTTTACCGTACAAGAACTGAGCGCCCAAGGATTACAAAGCTTGGGTGAGACAGTGATGGTATTGGCTGAAAATGAATTACTCGATGCCCATAAGCAAGCCGTTGCCATACGTTTAAACAGCCTGTGAAATAAAAGTGAAGTGAGATTAGGATGATGACTGATTCGATGAATACGCCAATAGCAGCCAGACTTGCACGACCAGAACTGCTTGAGTTAACGCCTTACGAAAGTGCAAGGCGTATTGGCGGTCAAGGTGATGTATGGATAAACGCTAACGAGTCGCCATTTAACAATAATGAACTTGATAAGCTCAACCGTTACCCTGAATGCCAGCCAGCAAGTTTGATTAATGCTTATGCTGAATACTCAAAAGTGAGCGCAGATAAAATTGTCACTTGCCGCGGGGCTGATGAAGCTATCGAATTATTAATAAGAGCATTTTGTGTTCCTGCGGTTGATCGTATTGCGTGCTTTGGCCCCACTTATGGCATGTATGCCATCAGTGCTAAAACATTCAATATTGGCATCACCAACTTATCGCTGACCAAAGATTATCAGTTACCTGATGCTTTTGACCAGCAAGTCGAGAATGCCAAACTGGTGTTTATTTGTAATCCGAATAACCCCACTGGCACCATCATGGATAAAGACACCATTGAAGCCGCTATTGCTGCTATGCCTAATGCCATTGTGGTGATTGACGAAGCCTACATTGAATTTTCAGCCCAATATTCTGTTGCAGACCTGCTCCCTAAGTACCCTAATTTAGTGGTGTTAAGAACATTATCAAAAGCCTTTGCACTGGCTGGCGCACGTTGTGGGTTCTTAATGGCAAATACCGACATCATTGATTTAATCATGCGAGTCATCGCGCCCTATCCGGTGCCTTTACCTGTTCAACAAGTGGCAGAAAAAGCCTTATCCGCAAATGGTATCTCCTTGATGCAACAACAGGTTGAAGCACTAAAAGTGCAAGGTAATAGATTATCCGCAACCTTAACTGAGTTTGGCGCCAAGGTATTACCTGCCAATGGCAATTTCATCTTAGCGGAATTTGAGGATGTAGAACGGGTCGCCGTCGCACTAAAACAAGCGGGCATTGTCGCAAGAGCCTACAAAGACAACAGACTTGCTTCGCGTATTCGTTTTAGTTTTAGCTCACCAGCCGATACCGATAGATTAATCACTATGTTCAGAACGCTAAAAACTCACTCTTAAACTAAATACAAAAAACGCTCAACCCCTATTAAAAATATAATCGCTGGATAAATAGCTACTCATAACGCATTAAATTAAGACGTTAACGTCCTACGAAACAGAATGATAAAAATTGAAGGAAGTAAGATGAAACAGAAAATACTCTTTATCGACCGAGACGGTACTTTAGTTGAAGAACCAGCAGTAGATAAACAGCTCGATCGTTTAGACAAATTGGTGTTTGAGCCACAGGTTATCCCTTCTCTGCTTAAGCTACAAAAAGCGGGCTATCGCTTAGTCATGGTGTCTAATCAAGATGGTTTAGGCACAGACTCATTTCCACAAGCTGATTTTGATGCACCACATAACATGATGATGGACATTTTTTCGAGCCAAGGGGTGATATTTGATGATGTGGTTATCTGTCCTCATTTTGATGCTGACAATTGCAGTTGTCGTAAACCCAAGCTTGGCTTAGTCAAAGATTACTTAACCCAAGGTAAAGTGGACTTTACGACCTCTGCTGTTATTGGCGATCGCCACACAGATATTGAACTGGCTAATGCCATGGGTATTGCCAGCTTTCAATATCAGCGCGATGGCTTAGATTGGTTAGCTATTACCGATGCACTGCTCAATAAAGGCCGCACATCAGAAGTGGTTAGAACCACCAAAGAAACTGACATTAGAGTCAATGTGAACCTAGATGACACCAGTAAAGGCGTTATCAACACCGGCATTGGCTTTTTTGACCACATGCTTGATCAAATACAAACCCACGGTAATTTCAAAATGGACGTCACTGTTGATGGCGATTTAGAAATTGATGATCACCACAGCGTAGAAGACACCGCCCTTGCCATTGGCGATGCACTGCGCCAAGCATTAGGTGATAAGCGTGGTATAGCCCGTTTTGGTTTCAGTCTGCCTATGGATGAAGCCAGTGGTGAGTGTTTAATGGATATATCAGGTCGTCCTTTTATCAAATTCAATGCTGATTTTGAGCGTGAAATGGTCGGTGAGATGGCCACAGAAATGGTACCGCATTTCTTCCGCTCATTTGCTGATGGCCTTCGATGCACCTTGCATATCAGCACCACGGGCGACAATGATCACCACAAAGTGGAAGCTTTATTTAAAGTGCTGGGCCGCACCCTTCGTCAAGCCGTGAAAGTTGAAGGTGATATTTTGCCATCAAGTAAAGGCGTCCTGTAAGGAGTGAGTATGAATACTGACACTACTGTGATTTTAGACACTGGCTGCGCCAATTTAAGCTCGGTGCGCTTTGCCTTTGAACGCTTAAATGCCGACGTTATCGTGTCACGTGATCATGAGGTTATCAAAGCTGCCACCAGAGTAGTACTGCCTGGCGTAGGAACAGCTGGCGCTGCTATGGATGCCCTCAATAATCGTGATTTAACTGAGGTTATTAAACAGCTCAAGCAACCGGTTATGGGTGTTTGTCTTGGCATGCAAATGATGGCTGACAAGTCTATCGAACACGGTGGCCGCTCAGAAGCAGGCCGCAGTGACAATGATATTACTTGCCTTGGTTTAATCCCAACACAAATTGATCATCTTGATAGTAAAGGACTACCACTACCTCATATGGGCTGGAACCAAATAAGCGTGTCAGATCATCCGCTATTTGAAGGGATAGAAGATGGCAGTTACGTGTACTTTGTCCATAGCTTTAAGGCACCGATAAATAAATACACCATCGCGACATCAGAATACGGTGAAAAGTTTAGCGCCGCCATTGGTAAAGATAATTTCTTTGGGGTCCAGTTTCACCCAGAAAAAAGCGCCAATGTCGGCGCCAAAATATTACAAAATTTCCTAAATATGGGGAAACCAGCATGATCATTCCAGCAATCGATTTAATTGATGGCCAAGTAGTGCGTTTGTACCAAGGTGACTATGCCCAGCAAACCACTTTTAATTTAAGCCCATTAGCACAATTACAGTCATACCAAGACCAAGGCGCAAAGCTATTACACATTGTTGATTTAACTGGTGCGAAAGACCCTGAAAAACGCCAAATAGCACTCATTGGTGAATTAGTAGCGGGCCTGAGCACCGACATACAAGTTGGCGGCGGTATTCGCAGCGAACAGCAAGTTAAAGAGCTGCTTGAGCTAGGAGTTAAACGAGTCGTTATTGGCTCTCTCGCAGTTAAAGAACCAGCATTAGTTAAAAGCTGGTTGCTAAAATATGGTAGCGAAGCCATTTGTTTAGCACTTGATGTCAATATTAACCAGCAAGGCGAGAAAATTGTTGCAGTCTCTGGTTGGCAAACTGGTGGCGGGAAATCACTTGAATCCTTAGTCAGTGAATTTAAAACCGTTGGCCTTAAACATGCTTTAGTCACTGATATTAGCCGTGATGGTACCCTTCAAGGTGCTAACAATGAGCTTTATCAAGAGCTAGCAACCACCTACCCTGACATCAACTGGCAAGCATCAGGTGGCATTGCCTCACTTGATGATGTTGCCGCCGTAAGAGACAGTAACGCCGATGGTATTATCATAGGTAAAGCACTACTTATTCAAAACTTTACCGTTGAGGAGGCAATAACATGTTGGCCAAACGCCTAGTACCTTGCCTTGATGTGCGCGATGGCCAAGTGGTCAAAGGAGTGCAATTTCGTAATCATGAAATTATCGGTGATATTGAGCCCCTTGCTGCGCGTTACGCCCAAGAAGGCGCCGATGAATTAGTCTTTTACGATATTACCGCCAGTGCCCATGAACGGGTCATAGATAAATCCTGGGTTAGCCGGGTTGCTGCGCAAATTGATATTCCGTTTTGCGTCGCTGGCGGCATTAAAACCATTGAGCAAGCTCGGCAAATGCTGGCCTATGGCGCAGATAAAATCTCCATCAACTCGCCAGCGCTTACAGATCCTAGCTTGATATCAAGGCTTCAAGATGAGTTTGGCCGTCAATGTATTGTGATTGGCATTGATTCATTTTATGACGCCGACTCAAACAGCTATAAAGTAAAGCAATTTACTGGTGATGAAGCCGCCACTAAAGACACCCAATGGTACACCCAAGATTGGGTTGAAGAAGTCCAAAAACGCGGCTGTGGTGAAATTGTTTTAAATGTAATGAACCAAGATGGTGTGCGCGGTGGTTACGACATTACACAACTGAGCATCGTCAGAGCCATATGTGATGTACCATTAATAGCATCCGGCGGTGCTGGCACCATGGCACATTTCAAAGAGGTGTTTGAACAAGCGAATGTCGATGCCGCCCTTGCAGCGAGTGTGTTTCATAAAGGCATTATTGATATCAATGAATTAAAACAATACCTAGCCCAGCACAAGATCGCGATCAGGCTATAACTTACAAAACAACAGAGAACACTATGACAACACAAATTACCTTTGATGGCAGTAAGTTAGATTGGGAAAAACAACAAAACTTAATTCCTGCTGTAGTGCAAAACCACCTTACCGGTAAAGTCTTGATGCTAGGTTATATGGACCCAGCAGCACTGGCTAAAACCCTTGAAACAGGCAAAGTCACCTTTTTTAGTCGCTCAAAACAGCGCTTGTGGACAAAAGGTGAAACCTCAGGCAATACCCTAGATTTAGTCGCCATCGATCAAGATTGCGATAATGACAGCTTGCTTGTGCAAGTCATCCCTAATGGCCCAACTTGTCATACCGGCACAGAAAGCTGCTGGGAAGATGGTAATGCCCATAGCTTTATCGATAACTTAACCAATGTGATTATTTCTCGCAAAGGCCAAAGCGCCGAATCAAGTTATACCGCATCTTTATTTGAGCGTGGCACCAAACGAATTGCCCAAAAAGTCGGTGAAGAAGGTTTAGAAACAGCACTAGCGGCAGCCACTAATGATAAAGAAGAATTGATCAATGAAGCTTCAGATCTAATGTATCACTTAATCGTGTTACTTGAAGATCAAAAGCTATCAATGGCACAGGTAAACCAAAACCTAATGCAGCGTCATCTAAATAGTAAGTAGTAGATAAGCCACTTTCTATAGCGTGAATTATTTACTGCAGATTAGGCAACAAAAAAGGCACTATTAAGTGCCTTTGTTATTTTTATTGAAAACAGCTAATTACGGCGTTTTCAAATATAGCTGCTAGGCTTGATCAGCCCAAAGTTTTTCATCACCATGCATCTTATAAAGACTTTCAGCACGAGACACTAATAAGTTAGCAAACTTCAATTGAGTTTCATCTCGGGTCACCCCTGACTTATGTAGGTTTTCTGCTTTAAGTTGCCACATCATTGAAAAATGACGAATCGCATCGCGGGCAGTTGCAGCAACTTTAACATCAACATAATCAGACGGTAAATCACCAGACATCACCCAAAATGTTTGCTTAGTTGGCTGCTTGGACTCCATTTTCCAAATCGCTAAATAAGGCACTAAATAACGGCTTTCATCAGCAATGACTTTTGATGGTATTACACCTTTTTCAGCGAGAAATCGGTTCGCTTTTTGAAATTGTGTTTTTACCCATTCCTGTCTTAATTGCTCAGGATCTTGTTGCGCAGTTGTCGGCTCAGCCACTGATTCACTCATACTACCTTCCTATTTTATTGTTATTTGTTGTCATCATTAATTCAACAATTGCACTCATTTTTAGCTCAAAATGTTACGAAACGATTAAAAAGTTTACGTTTACGTAAAGTGGCAAGCAAAATTGCCACGTAGATCACAAAATTAAATGAATCTAACTTTGTTGAGAGTATCGCTAAATGCTATCGTTCTGCAATAAATATCATAAGCCGTCGTTAATCAGCAGTGGTTGACGACTAATAAATCGCACAGCGGAGATCACAAGTGGCTCTATTTAATCATGTCTCGTTTGATGAACACGAACAGGTCGTGTTTTGTAACGACAAAGAAAGTGGCTTAAAAGCAATTATTGCCATTCACAATACTAACCTTGGGCCAGCAGTTGGCGGGTGTCGTATGTGGAACTACGATTCAGATGATGAAGCACTGACTGACGTATTACGTCTTTCACGTGGTATGACTTATAAAAATGCACTTGCTGGATTAACCATGGGTGGCGGTAAGTCAGTGATCCTTGCCGATCCTAAAACTACAGATCGTGAAGCGTTATTCCGCGCTTTTGGCCGCTGTATTCATACACTTGGCGGTAAATATTTTTCAGCGGAAGATGTTGGCGTAACCACAGCCGATATCATGATTGCTCATGAAGAAACCCCATACATGGCAGGCCTTGAAGGTAAAAGTGGTGATCCTTCACCTTATACTGCTTTAGGTACCTACCTTGGCATTAAAGCAGCGGTAAAACACCAACGTGGTCTTGATAGCTTAAAAGGCCTTAAAATTTCAGTTCAAGGTGTGGGTCATGTGGGATATTACTTATGTAAACACCTGCATGAAGAAGGCGCTGAATTAATCGTAACTGATATTCATCAAGCATCACTTGATAAAGTGGCGACTGAATTTGGCGCGACAGTGGTTGCTCCACAAGACATTTATACTCAAGATGTTGATGTGTATGCGCCATGTGCTTTAGGTGCCACTATCAATGACACGACTATCCCGTTATTAAAAGCAACGATTGTTGCTGGTTGTGCCAATAACCAATTAGCAGAAGTACGCCATGGTGAAACATTAAAAGACATGGGTATTTTATACGCCCCTGACTATGTCATTAATGCTGGCGGTATCATTAATGTTTCGTTTGAAAGTGACTATGATGCAGCTAAATCAACTCAAAAAGTTGAAGAAATCTACAACACGCTACTAAAAATATTTAGCCAAGCTGATGCAGAAAACCGCACCACAGGCGATGTTGCTGATGATATGGCACGTGCCATTATCAATGGCGCAAAGTAACTGTTAGCGCAGTTGATTTAATAGCAGCCGATTAAGTAAAAATACTTAAACGCACATTAATTGCTAAAGAGCACCTATTTAAGGTGCTCTTTTTGTTTCCGACTTCTGACAGGTCAATAAATTAACTTTATACCCATCTTGAATCAATTTTAAATTTATCTTTCAATTCCTGTTTAAACTCAGCTGTTAACTCAGCGATAACTCAGAAATAAGCTTTGAAAGCTTTGAACTGTACACCTCAAAGTAGCTGAATTTAACCTCATAAACTGTATCTTAATTTGATATTTGTTGTCGCTGCAATTGTCTGATATAACTTAATAAAGGAATGGGAGGAAGCGATGAAAACAATTGAACATGTAATGAGTCCTCGAGTTGTCACTGTTGAAATGGATGACAGAATAACTATCGCTAAAAACATTTTTGATAATATGCCATTTCATCATTTAGTGGTGAAGGATGAGCATAATCAAGTTGCAGGTGTTTTATCACGAAAAGATTTATTTAACGCCATAAGTCCCAATTTAGGCACAGCTGCCGAGTTAACCCGCGACATTGATACACTGCAAAAACGAGTTCATCAGGTAATGTCACACCATCCGATCACCATAGGGCCAGAGATAACAATTGAACAAGCCTCACATATATTACTAACTGAAGGTATAACTTGTTTACCAGTACTTAAAAACCAACAGCTTATTGGAATCGTAAGCTGGCGAGATCTGCTATCTCATTATTGTCATTTAGGCTGCAGCGCCGCTTAAAAAGGCATCTAGTGATTGCAGGTATATCACTCTCCACTTATTCGCCCCTTGAGCTTAAAATCATTGCCAATCTCAAGTGTGGCCCCCTGTATTACGCCGAATATACAAGTATTGTCAGCTTTTGAAATAAAAAATATTTTCCTTATCTCAACAAGTACATAGTCTAAGATTCAAAAATAGTTCATCTGATAAACTGGAAAACGTCATATTTGTCTGCTTATCTTAAGGTAGCTTTAGCAGCCAAGGAGTAGGTCATGACAAGTTTTACATATCAGCTGAATCAAGAGAAAATTGAGTTGCATGCCAGTGACTGGAGTGGTGTTGAGCGAGTATTAGTTAACGACAAAGTGGTTTCAAGCAAAATTAACTTTGGTCAGCGTAGTACTCACCAAATTAAGCTACAAAATGGCAAACCTTGCATGTTGCAGTTGCTTATTGATCCCCAAACTGAACAGCTTACCTGTCGGGTGTACAAGCAAAACGAATTGATTGCCAATTTGAAAGAAGGTAAAACCAAGCTGTTAAGCAGTAAAATTATTTTTGAAGCCAGTGTATTACTCGCCTGTTTAGCAAGCTTAGGGCTTTACTGGATGAGTTAGAGGCTTATTGGCTAGTGTGCCTTTGACTTGTTAAATTAACAAGGCTGCTAAAATCTATCTCTCCACACAATAAAAGCCACTTTAAGTGGCTTTTTGGTTATTTATTCATTCATTGAATACAACATAGGAATAAAGGCCGTAAATGCCCTATTAGCATAATGACAAGCTGTCATTATTGATACAAACCAGCTGCGTGTTTTCATAATTACCGCTACCTGCAGTTACTGTGGTAATGGTTATTTTGCGAAGCGGTTCAGACTCAATAGCCACCGACAATATGGTGCCATCTCGGGCAATAATCAGCCCATCAATAAAATCTCCCACATTTAAGTCAGCATATAATTTAATGCTCATAGTACCAATTGATCGTGGTTCAAGCCGCCCTTCTGCAATCACGACCGTTTGATTATTATCCAGTGGATACGCTTTAATAAAGGTGCCGCTAGTTGAGGTGGATATCTGATAACCATCCTTAGCATAGGAAGGACTAGCAAGGAACAAAAGCACAGCGCTTATTAACATCATTAATTTTAACTTCATCATGTCACCTATATATCAGTCAGTAAACTTAACTATAGCAGTTGTTTAGACTTCTTAGAGCAAGATCTCTTTCAAGCTAGATAGTAACTTTCTAACTTACTTTTGATGGCAGATATTAGCTTGCTAAAGCGTTTATGCCCCATAGCCATTTTGAATAAATCAACGTCGCGGTACTGAGTTCACAGCAGATTTATAACGCTGGATTTCACTTAATTTCCAAACTCCGTTTGGATTAACGTCGTGGCGCTTCGCCCCTTCTTTTGCAAAGAGCAGAGTCAAGGGGGAAAGCGCACACATTTTACAAAAGAAGCCCTTAACAATCCCTCAGCACCCCAACGAAAAATGCTGAAAAACGCATGATTTTCGACGGGGATTGATCCAGCTTCTGACTTCGTTTGTAGACTGCTTCGGTCTTATTCAAAAATGCTAGCGCTTCCGATGGTGCATCCATGCACCGCGAAAGCTAGCTTGGCATCCATGTCAAGCTCACGGCTTTTCTCGATGACCTCAATTCATATTGAGTCTTTTAGCTGATTAGATTCTTGGTATTTTTAGCTTTTTAATTGCAACAAATAAAGTCAAATCGAAGAGAGAATAATTCCAGTGTAGATGCAGCAGCGAGCTTCTGACTGCCAAGGATGGAGGGAATGTCATTATTTGTAGGGAACAAATATGACCAAAACATGGCGAAGTTTCACAGTGTGAAACGCTCTAAGCGAGAGGCATGGATGCCGAACTGGCCGTTTAACATGGATGTTATTTGTTTTCGCAGAGCCCACAGGGATGTGTTCACGGCGTGTCTTGGATGCATCTGCACATAAGCCTGCGGCAGGCAATGGATTAGACTGGAGTAATGGCCTGCTGTAACTGAGCCAATTTAAATGAAGTATAAAGTTAGTGATCGTAACACATTTATGCCCCGATATGTGTTTGAAATGGATATCTCTCGAGGTTTAGTCATTTGTATTTACCCTCAATAATCTAAT